>JAVHRB010000076.1:0-7900 GCA_036171455.1 Patescibacteria group bacterium | reverse complement strand
CGGATTGTAGGATCTAGGTCATACCCCGTCAGCTTGCTGCGGGGTGATTGATTCGTGGATGATTTGCTGACTGGCAATATTTCAGGATACGATATTAAGCCATTACAGGGGAAAATTAGTGTTTTTCGATTAAAGACTTCCAAATATCGTATACTTTTCTCCAAATGAGATACTATCCAAATAATCAAGATAGATAAACGTTGAGACGTATATAAGGGGTTATAAAAAATCCTCCCGTCTTCGGACTTGGGATTTTTTGTGTTTTGCTCCATGTCTGATATACTGGGACCCATGAACGGAATCATCCTCTCTATTTCTGTGGGAATTCTCATTTTTGTATGAGTATTGCTCGCGCATTACTATCGACATCGCCGATTTGGACACATGCTTGATATCGTTTTTTTGCGCGTCCTATTGCCGCGTCGTGACAGTGAGAGCGATGAAAAACGAGAAACGACCAGGGATTTCAAGGAGCAAATCAGTCTCATGGAGCAACTTCTTGTTGGTTTCCGATCCTTGGGGGAGAATGGGTTTTTTAGTCGGTTTTTCGGTGCGGCGAGCCTTTCGCTCGAAATTGTTTCCCATGCCGGGGAGATTTCCCTCGTGGTCGTGGCTCCGGCAAAGATTCGTGGGGCTATCGAAAAGCTGATAACTGGTATGTATTCTGATGCGCTCGTCGAATCTATTGATGAGATGAATATTTTTGAGTGACGCAACGTGATTCGAGGAGGCCAACTGATTACCAAGAAATCGTATTTTGAGCCAATCAAATCGTATCAAAAACTTGAATCCGATCCGATGAATGCGGTATTCGGAGCTATGGCAAAACTCTCACCTGCCGAGAGCGCCGTGGTACAGATTGCTCTTTCTCCGATGAATGATACCTGGCAGTCCAAGGCATTAAAATTTGAAAAATCGCTTGGAAAGTCGAGTCATGGATTCGGTATCGGAAAACTTTTTGGTACGCTCTTTGGAGGAGTGGATGAACATGAATCCCAGGATTCTCATGATTCCGATGAGCATGCTACCGAAAAGGAATGAATCCGGGAGAAGGCCAAGAAAATAGGCTTTCGAACTTCGGTCCGAGTACTCGCTGCCGGAGTGAATGAACAGGCTATCGAATCTATCGTTTCCAATATTGCGGCCGCATATGCCCAATATGGAGCTCCGGGGTACAACAGCCTCAAACTTACGCGAATTCGCGCGTTTGACCAATTTGTGGCACAGTACCTCGCGAGATCATCAAACTCTTCGTATTCGACGATATTTACGACCGAGGAACTCGCCTCCCTCTTTCATTTTCCCCATTCCAAATACAACCGAATCGCCGAGATCCGTTGGCAAAATTTCAAGATCGTGAAGGCTCCGGTCAATATTCCGAGTGAGGGATTACTCCTTGGAACGAATACCTATCAGGGGGTGACTCGTGATATCTATCTCAAAAATGAGGACCGATTCCGGCATTTCTATATCATTGGACAGACGGGTACCGGTAAATCCAGTTTATTGCAGGTGATGGCACGACAGGATATTCGATCAGGTCGCGGGATTGCGGTGATTGATCCCCACGGGGATCTCGCCAAGGATCTGTTGCCTTTTGTGCCAAAATCTCGTTCTGAGGATATTATCTATTTTGATCCAGCGGACATGGCGAGACCACTTGGTATCAATATCCTCGAGGCAGGAAGCGATGATGAGAAACAAATGGTTGCCCAAGATGCGCTCAATATTATGATCAAGCTCTTTGGTTCCGAAATATTCTGACCTCGTATTCAGGACTACTTCCGCAATGGAGTACTGACGCTCATGGACTATCCGGGCGGATGTGCTCTCACAGATATCCTCCGATTGTTCACCGATGACGAATTCCAAAAGGAACGTCGTAGAACTGTTAGGGACCCTGTGGTTCGGGGTTGGTGGGATCAGACGTTCGCCAAGATGGGCGATCGAGAGAAGGGTGAGATTATCCCGTATTTCGCTGCGAAGTTCGGTGGTTTCATTACGAACAAACTCATGCGGAATATCATTGGACAAACGAAAAGCTCGTTCGATGTGTATGATTCCATGCAGACTTCCAAAATCCTGTTTATCAATCTCTCAAAAGGCGTGCTCGGGGATTTCAATTCCAACTTACTTGGTCTGATTTTGGTTTCCAAAATCCAGATGGCCGCTATGCGGAGACAGAGTATAGATAGACAAGATAGACATGATTTTTTCCTCTATATTGACGAGTTCCAAAACTATATTACTGAGTCAATTGAATCCATACTTTCAGAGGCCCGAAAATACCGGCTTGGACTCGTGATGGCCCATCAGTATCTCTGACAGTTACAAAAGTCAGATGCCCTGACAAAATCCAATGTCAATCTGAAGGATGCCATATTTGGTAACGTCGGTTCCCTGATGTCATACAAGGTAGGGCCAGAGGATGCGGAGTTCTTGGCCAAGCAGTTCAATCCCGCGTTTTCCAATATGGATCTGATGAATATGGATAAGTTCAAATGAGTCACGAAAATCAGTATTGATGGACAACCTTCGACAGCTTTCAGTCTGACACCCACGAACGCATATTTGGAGACGGGAAATCCGAAACTCGCAAAAGCCTATCGGGAAATTTCCCGATTGAAATACGGCCGAGAAAGAGAATTCATCGAAAAAGAAATTAATTTCAGAATATGAGTCATGTAAGTTTCAATCGCCGTTCTATTGCCATTATCGCCATTTTGACGATGGCAAGTTCGACCGTTCTCGCTGAGGAACCACTAGAGCTGGGTTCCTATGAGAGTTATACGACAGCGGTCAAGCAGATTTGCTATGCAACGGATGGGGAAAATATCCCACCTTGGAATAGTAAAGTTGGAACGAAACAGGAAATCCCCAAGGATCTCACAAAGATTAACTTGGATTTTTATCCCGATATGTATGACCCCAATGCAAATGAAAAATTTAAAAAAAGCCTCCAAGCCATAAAGTCAGATCCGGATGAACTACAAGCAAGGGTAGCATTGGAAAGCCAAAATCTTCCACTCGCTTCTCAGATAGAAAAGTCATCTCTCGTGTACAAGGAACGAATGAACAATCTCTATGCCTGTGCGGTCCTGAATGCCAAATACAAAATAAATACCCGACTGACCGACCAATTCAAACCGGCGGGAACCAATATCGTCAGAAATCTTCAGCAGGCGACCCAGCAAATAGCTTCACAAATGAGCACCCGAGGGTGCCGGAATATCTCCGCAGAGGAGTGAGATGGCTCCGAACTGAGTGTCAAGCGATCTCTCATACGAGGGAGTATTTTGGAATATTGCAATTATAGACACTATTTGGAATATGTTGACTACAATGTCAAAAATCAACTTTCGAGAGTGATTCAAAATGAAGACAAAATCCGGGGAGCTCGAGCGGCCAATCCGAACGATTCCAATGACCGTTTTCCGAGCAGTGAATCCATAGCTACAGCCATTGATGATATCAACTCACGTACGACGAACGAAATCGCCCATACCCAGCAGGTATTTGACGATGCGTTCGATTCCTATCGGGAGTTCGAACAAACTTATGCTTCCCACGTACTCATGGTTTTGATAGAGGATCGGTATATATTGCTCCGAGAATACCTCCGTGATACCATGAACCCTATTTGACAGGTTATCTACAAGGCATCGAATGCTTCGAGTAAAGGAAAGTAATTTTTGATGATATATTTCATATCATCTGGAATCGGTGCTTTGAGAATGATTTTTTTTCGAGTTTCTGGGTGAATAAAACAGAGTTCCCTTGCATGGAGCATTTGCCGATGAACCTCATTTTTGAGTTCGAACTCTCGATTAATGGATTTTTTTCCATAGGCGGAATCTCCGAGTATGGGATGTCCAATAGCGCTCAGATGAACTCGGATCTGATGCATTCTCCCCGTTTCGAGCACGGCACGTATGAGACTGAGATTTTCTCAAATCCCGAGGCTTTCATAGTGAGTTACTGCTTTTTGTCCCAATGGGTCGATTCTGACTTTTGATTCATTTTTTGCATTCTCGATTCGGAGAAGAGGGCTTCGGATAGTATCCTTCCCATTGAGACTTCCCAAGACAATAGCCAAGTATTTTTTTTCCATGTGGTGTGCCTGGAGTTCGTCCAGCAAAAAGTTCAAACTGTGTCGATCTTTGGCGATGAGGAGGATTCCCGTGGTGTCCCGATCTATCCGATGTACGAGCGATGGAGAAAAGATGGGAGTCCGGTATTTGTTTCAAAAGTAGTCTTGGGCTAATTGTATAATAGACACTTCGGTGGTCTTATGATCGCCAGGATGGACATTGATTTTCGCCGGTTTATTTATCGCGAGTATGGACTCGTCTTCATAAATAATCCATTTGGAAAAATCATGGTTCGAGAGTATTGGGGCAATAGATTGGACTTGTACTTTCTGATATTCTCAGAGTTGTTCGTCCGTGAGGTATATTGCCAAATTGTCACCTGATTCGACACGATACTCATTATTGACACGTTTGCCATTGATTTTTATTTTTCCTGTCCGAGCCAGTTTGTAGATGCTCGCGAGGGGGGCGGAGGGAAGGAATTTTCGGAGATACCGGTCCAACCGTTGTCCTTCGTCCGCTTGGGAAATTTCTATGCTTTTCATGCTATTGAAAAACGGCAAAATCCAATTCTTCGCTCGTGGTGAGCTGTTGTAGGTTTCTCTTGTTGGTGCGTCGGAAACCGTAGGATACTCATTCTGAGTCTACGGTAGTAAATGGTAGAGCAAGTGAGGTTCCGAGTCCCAAAGCAACGCCACAGGTATTGTTTGGAGGGTAATTGCGGAAGCAGTTTAACGACTCGGTCGCATCGAGTATCGCGGCTCCGTTTCTGATGCGGTATTCCAAATATGGAAGCGAATCCCCATTCATATTTTGAAGCTTGTTTACCAGGCTGAATTTTAAGGTGCATCCGGAAGTACATAGATTCGCATTGCCCGCCTCGAGGAGGTGATTGGACAAGCTTTTAATGGTTCCATTTGATAAATTTTTCATACATAAACTTCATAGTTTTATCGCATTGGGATTTGGATTGTTGATTCGATTCGCTGTGAGTCAGTTATTTTGTAGACTCGTATCCGTACATCCAGGTCCATAATTTGCCGTAAAACCTTTTCCCGATCCGTTGGTCAGGCTCACGGATACCATGGAATACGTTGTACTGCCGGTGAAAAATGTCGTACTATTAGTATTTCCAGCTTTTGCGTCAGAACTTCAGAGCTTTGGTACTCGCAAATCCATAACCATCTTTTCAAGACCTCCAGGCGTAATGATGGATTGATTTATTTTCAACTGTACCGGATTTCCCGAATTGATACGATTCCAATTGGAGTCATATTCACTGTTTCCTTTTCCGGGTATGGGAATGATATCGTTGGACTGGGTGATTTGGTATTTTCCATCCTCCTGAGAATTTGCGAGTGTCAAGCTCCCATTGCTCGTAGCGCTCCCTGGAGTTTTATAATTCATACTCGCGAACGCTTTTTCTATAGCAGAACTGCTATGATATAAGGCTACGGTACTGTTTTCTATACCACGGGTAGCTTGGCTTGTCGGGATAATTTTTTCCAATAGGAGAATCATCATGAACGACAGAATTCCCATGAGGGCCATGGTTACCATGAGAGCGGATCAATCATGATTTCAAGCGAGATTTTTCATAGTGCTATTTTCTAAGATTGAGAGTGGTAGTGATATTGATTTCGGGAACTTTCAGCTGAACGAGCTTACGTTTTTTCCAACTATAACCAAGCCGAAGGCTCATTCTGAGATACGAGTTGGCCAATGTCCCAGTGGTATCCTTCCATGCGAGCGTATAGTCCAAATTTGGGTTCAGGAAAAATTGAGCGGAATTTACGGAAATATCCTTACTGAAGACATCAACCCATTCACTGTCGTCACCGGTTGGCAAAACTCCAGTAGTATTAGTGATTGCGGCAGTGGAACATGGAAAATCTGGAAGGCATTCCCAGGTATCGATTCTCCCATCGTAGCTTCCCGGTGTGGTACCTATTTTATGAGCATCTCCAAGGTCTCTGCCGATAAGCCGGAGCATCTGGAGTTTGCCGATACAACCAGATCCTGTTCCTGCCTGGGTGTTGCAAGGTGCCATGGTTTGCGGTGCATCGGGATCCTGTTCGATTTTGAGTCGGAGAATAATCCTGGTCGGATTCAGCGTACTTTTGTTGATAAGATACAGTTCCGGAAGCGCGGTGTTTTTTGGAAATACGATTGGACCGAGACCAAGGGATTCATCGTCGTTATCCCCGATGATATTCCCATCACAATCCTGATCTCAGAGCGGCATCCCGCTTACCGATGGAGTCCGAGCACTGCAACTTGACGTATCGTTACTTCCACGACTGTTGTAGTCCATGAATTGGAGTTTGTATTCGCCGTACCGCTGCATTTTTCCGGTTTGCGAGCTTCCCATTGTGTTGATAGCTCCAGTCTGGGCACATCCGCTATCCGTAACACTGTTTGTCCCGTTGCTCCGGCAATAATAGACACCGCTCCCAAAAGCCGCCGTACCGATAGTTCCCCCATCGCCGTAGTTGCCAAATCCACTCGGCATTACGTAGTGTCCTCCAGAGAGTGTAGTTCCTACCAGTGATCGATTGTAATATTCTTCATAGTCAATATCCCCCCCATCTTTGATGATGCTTGCGAGATTTTCCACAGCCACATAGAGTTGTTCGTATACGTCCACGTCGGCGACTACTTTGTTTTTGAGATGGGCAATATTCCCGAAAGCGGAGAACATGATGATGAGGATTCCAGAAAACAATGTTATGGAAATCATCATTTCTATGAGGGTAAAACCAGATTTACTCATGTTTTTATTTTTACTCAATGGAATCTTGGATTCTGTCATTTCAGAGAAATACCGGCGTTTCCCGAAAAAATACAACATGAGTGTTCCCAAACTTCGGCCAATCCCGATACCGGTTGGAAATTTCCAAAACGATTTGGGAAATTGGTGGAGGAGAAAATGCATGCTGGATAGAAAATGATTCGATTCTATTTTTTTTCATTTTGTTTTTCCCGATGCCGTTTGGAAAATTACGGCAAAAGTACTCCACAGGCTCGAAAAAAATCCAACTCCCAGTTGGTAAACATGGAACCAAAGATTGTCCTCGGGTTTTCGTGTTGACATACGCACATATAACGACAGAATTCTCCAAAGTCAATATTGCCAACGTTTACTATTTATTATAATTCAGTATACATCTCCACTTATATGCATGTTTCTTCCCAAACTTCGTACCGGAAGCTCCGGCTTCGAATATTAAAAATTACCTCTGGCCTTTCTTTTAATTTCCTCCATCTGCGAGGATCTTCCAGAGTTGCTTTTCTGTGACAAATATTTGTAGGAGTAAGTCTTTTATTTCCTTGGTTTGCTATCGGAGAAGCTGATACATTCATGGTTTTTTCAAATTTTCTTGGTGGCGTCGGTTTTTTCTTGGTTATGAGTATCATCGGATCCCTGATTCTGATGTTTTCCAACGCTACCAAAGAAATCCTCAAGTATAAGCTCGGGGTTCGGGTTTCCGATGCAGCGATAATGATATTTTTTTGAATATTTCAAATTGCCGCTTTGATAATGGCGTTGGGCTTCGTACGATCTCTGGCTTTTTTTACCAAAGACGTCATATTTTATGATATGCCAATTTTTTCTATCGCCGGATCGATTTTATTGGTAATTGGAGGAATATTGGCCTATTGAGAACAAAAAAAAGAAGTCCTTAATTCGCTCTACATAGAGAACAATCCTACGACGGATGTGCAATTTGAAGAGTATCGTGCTCTCCTGGAAAAATGAAACGATAAATCGAATATGACCCTTCCAATTTAGTGATTGGAAACAGAAT
>JAVHRB010000075.1:0-30431 GCA_036171455.1 Patescibacteria group bacterium | reverse complement strand
GGGATTATTTCCGTCAACCTCGTAGGGAAAAATTCCCATTGGGTGGAATAGAGCCCAAAAAAACAATATCGAATGTAATAATACGCAGCAAGGCAATTACGAATAACAAGCCTCGCTATTTATAATCGAATACGAACACCCCATGATTCAAACTCGTCGTACCGGAAAGCAACGAAACACACCTTGCTCACATAATACAAGAAGGTGCATCATCAGGATATTGACGGAATAACTCTTTCGCATGAGAAAAATCTCATAAAAAATAATATTCCAATGCTTTTTCATATACAGAAATTCGAAGCAATTTTTCTCGTATAGCTGGAGAATTATCATTCGAAAAAGCAACAAGTTCAAAAATATCCACGGTTTCTTCTTTTCATTTTACTTGGATTTTGTCGAGTCGGCGAAAAATGAAATCTTTTCTTCATGCTTCTTCCATAGTATGGGCGCTCACACAAATCAAAGTTCCATACTCTTTGTTTACCCCCTCCAAACGGGAAGCAAGATTGACTCAATCACCCATGATGGTATAATTAAATCTTTCCGTAGATCCTATATTCCCTACCATAGCTTCTCCAGAATGGATGCCAATTCGAGTTTGAATCGGTGGAATTTTCTGAGAAGCCCATTTACTATTCAGTTCCACAAGGCGTTTTTGTTGCTCGAGAGCGGTTTTGCAAGCCCAATAAGATTTTCGTTCAAGTGGAAGCGGGGCTCAAAAAAATCCCATTACGGAATCACCGATGTATTTGTCGAGCGTACCATTATTTTTGACGAGTATATCGGTCATTTCAGAAAGGTATTCGTTCATGAGTTTAAATAATCATTCCGTAGTCAGCTTCTCGGAAATTCAACTAAATCATGCAATATCTGAGAAAAATATCGTCAAATCTCGTCGCTGCCCTCCGAGAGAAAGTGAATCGGGATTTGCAGATAATTGCCGAACGATATCCGGTGAAATATAATGTCCAAAAGCGTTGGAAAGAAAACGATGTTCCGCATCGACAACGAAATACCGATAAATAGAACCACCAATCAATGATGATATCCCAGCTACAAAACAAAAGGTCCATACATCCAAAATTACCCCCTGTGAAGCGAGTAAATACCACGAAGTAAAAAGTAATACGAACGGAAAAAATAAAAAAATTGAAGTTATCATCCAAACACTGGCATATACCGCCACTAAAAATGTCAAAAATGATAAAATTATGAGGGTAATATAGCTTATCCATTGGCTCACTGGTCGCAACGGAGTATTCTTGATGAGAGATTCAATCATATTGGCATGAAACTCGATTCCTGGCATTCTCACTCCTATATCTACGGGGGAAAAATGTGCGTCATGAATCAAGGTGCCATATTCCCCTATCAACACAGCTTTCCCTTTGAAAAATCAAGTAGGGAATTTATTACCTAGAACATCGATGAGGGAAATTTTCGGATATTCTCAAACTCTCCGTAAAAAAGGTATATATGCTGTACCGTCTTCACCAATGGGAATTTTCCGATTCGGATTGATTTCATAAAAACCATCTACCAATTTCCCCGCAGCTGAAGTATCATGTATCCATTTACGATACACTTGTATAGAAAAAGCTTCAATATTGGCCCCATTCAATTCATGGATAGGGGAAATCCGGTTCACGATATTCTTTTGGAACAGTACGTCGATCATTCCCCAATACTGCCTGGGATATACGGATTTCGGAAGTACTTGCTCTCCGTCTCCGGCTCCGATTTTCGTAGCGATGACGATATTTTTATAGGTATCCAGAACCTTGGCCAAATCCGCTTCTTTCGGATCTGGATTCGCGAGTACAATATCCAGCCCTATGGCTTTGGCTCAGTCTTTTTCCAATTTTTCTATCAGGTCGATATAAATTGATTTCGTAAAATTCAACACACGGAAGTCCGACTGTGTCAGTGCATCGAGCGATGTATTATCGACTGCGACGATTACCACATTGTTCGTCGGATCGGCTCGCAGTACCTTATATACAAAGTATGCATTGAAGTCTCAACCAATAATAGCTCCGAAAACCCAACTCAAAGCATAACCCGTAGCAAGAACCGAGAAGAAAGCGAGAAATTGAGGAATTGATTTGAATTTCAAATTATATATACTTAGAGAAATTAATTATACTCACTATGGACCAAAAACACAAAATCATAGCATTACTCGTGGTCGTTGGCATACTTGCCGGTGCTGGAATCGGATACGTTTGGTTCTCCAGTAGGAATATTTCCCAAGAGGTAGCCTACCAGATTCAATGAAAGGTATCTCCTGAGTCTCAGGCTCCGGAAGTAAGTACGGGAAGTGTTATCGTAACCGGAGATTCCATAGCCTATATATCAGCTGTCGAAGGAAATGCAAAACTCAAACGAAAGGATAACGAATCACTGGTAACCAAGGATACAACGATTCAAAACGGGGATATTATATCGAGCGATACCGGGTCGTCCGTCGAAATCATCTTTGCGGACAATTCATTTTTACGATTGGAAGAAAATTCCAAACTCACGGTATCGTCGGCAAATCAGGTAGAATTGGAAAATGGCGGGCTTTGGGCACGTATTTTGAAACCATTGCAGGATACTTCGATCTTTACGATCAATGCCTCGGATCTTTCCGCGGGAGTACGAGGTACGGCCGTGTATACCCACAAATCGGACGAGGAAACCAAAATGGAAGTAATCGATACCACCGAGACAAGATCTGCTGTGGACATCACCGTAAAAACGGAATCTGGCATCATCCAAGACGGATTGGAAAATGAGGAGTCTATAACCATTACCAAAGAAAAGCACGAGAAGATCAAACTTAATATGGACCAGCTGCTTCAGGAAGAAACCATGAGAAATCATCTTAAATCTGACATTCTTCTGATGAATCAGCTCATGAACGAAGCGAATAGCAGTAGTGGATCAGCACCAATGAAACGAAATAATATCAACTCCAACCAGATGCAAAAAATCCGAAAGGAAATTTTCGTTTCCCTACCGAAAAATAATGAACTTAACAAGTTTTTCATTTCTCCTGCTATCGAAGGTGAAGCACGACAACTGAATATGTTTTCACGTTCGCTCTCCGGCTCTCGACAAGGACTCACCGAAGATGAACAGGTACAATTACTCATAGAATTCACCGCGAATGACATGGAATTGTGACAGCTGAAAAAAGATCTCCAAAAAAAGCGGGATACCATTGGGAATTTTACCGATGAAACCCAAAAACAAGAGTATCAGAACGAAGTAAATACTCTGGAAATAAAAATCCGTGATTTCGATGAAAATTGGACAAAAAAAGAACGTACCCGAATTGAGAAAGCTCAATTGGATGCAGCAGCTCTGCAAGAACAAACCAACAAGTTCGAAGGCGATGAAACTATTACAGAGAGTGGTTCAATTACTGGACGAGAAAATAGCAATGACGGTAGTTCTGGTAGTATTCTCTTACTCCCGAGAGTACCAAACGTGGGCAAAAAACCAAATCTACCAACTGTTCCAGATACTTCTACTTTACCAGGAGTACCAAACCTCCCCAGAGTCCCTCCAAAATCAGTGGTCAGTGGGCCAGCTCGTCCAAAATCTACTATCGTCCCTATAACTCCCCCAATAGTCAAAAAAATCGTTAGTGGAAGCGCATTACCAAGAAGATAGATCAAAAAAACAGTAAAACATACTACAACTAATTCGGTAATCCGAATTAGTTGTAGTATGAGATTTCCTGCCTCCGCATGAACAGCATTCATGCTAAAATTATCCAGTTTGTCATTTCTAAATGATGAAAAAATCCTGAGGCAACAACGAGTATAAGGGTAGAAATAAAAATATGCGGAGAATTCAGCTTTTGTTTCTGATACCAAGAATACAATCCATATCCGATACCAGAAAGTCATAGGAAACCAAGTTGAAACAAGAAATCAAACCAAGTATTATGGAAGTGTAATAAAAGAGAATCTTCTGGAATATATCGCAATAGATTCGTTGAACGCGACTCATTGAGAAATGATAGAATTTCCGATTGGGAAGTCCCCCATAAAATAGTAGAAGGATGAAAGAATAAAAATCTAAATCCTTCATTCCATATAACGAAACGCGTCATTATGGAAAAATATTTCTCTCCGGAACCAAGGAGCGGAATTGCCCATTGAAGTGCGGTAATTCAAAGGAATAAAAAGCAGAAAAGATACCAAAAAAACGGTGCTCCCGCTTCAAAGCAAATCGCCCATATAAAAAATGTTATCGCCAGGAAAAAAACTGAAATCGAGCCACTTGCGGCAATGCCGAACATAATAAAGAGAGCAACGAGCCACTTCCATGGATTTTGGTATCCGAGTAGCATGAGTGGGAGAAATGAGAGGCAGTATATCGCAAAGGTATTGGGGTTGCCAAGTGTAGAAAACACTCTACCAGAACCGAACGGTATACCATAATCAATCGGATCTACACCGAATTTCTGAATTGCAGCATAGATACCGACGAGGAACAAAGCAGCGAGTGCGGATTTTTCCAATACCAACATTTCTTTTTTGGAAAGCTGAGAAAGGAGAAAAAAAATGAACAATAATAAAATTATTGAGAAGAAACCCGAGTAAAATGGAAAAATTCAAAAGAATTCTGCAAACATTCCGGCTCAAAAAATACCATGAATTATCCAAATAGAAATACTCGTAATTCCAGCAATCATGAGTCCGAAATATTTCTGAAAAGGCATTTTTTTTACTGAATCAACAATCAAAAAAACCGCTGCAAATATGAGCAAAACGGTTATTATAGCTAATTTAGGACCTTCATAATTTCCAAAACGATCGAATACTATTGGGACACGAAATAGTAAGAAAAAATGAGAAAAAGCCAGCGGAGCGACAAAAAAAATAGTAGCCAGCAGGTATGCCATGTTATTCGAGTGTCACTTTCAATTCGAATACGTCGTTCATCGTATATATTACCTGTGAAAAAAACATAGGCTGTGACGCATCAGTGGAAAATTCCATCTTGGATTTTTGACTGTTTTTCCAAATGATTTCAATAGGTTCTCCGATATCGGAGAGCGCGTCATAGAGAGCATCGAGATTGCGACCAAAATATTCTGGCAAAGAGAATACTTTGCTCACTTCGTCATAAAAAGTGCTAACTCCATTGAAATTATTCCCGTCGAGTATGTACTGCCTCATAGAAATTCAGATTAAGAGATAAAGTAAATTACGAAGAAGTATATACGAATTTCCAATTCCTTCAACTAGAATTCAGTTGGAATTTGCTTGATATTATTCTCTTGGACTACAAATTTTGCTCGGTACGGGACGAATATTCGGATCGGTGAGAATTTCGATTTTTTCTCATCAAAACTTGGGTTTTGTACCAATGAACATATCATAAAAAAGAAGCACTCGAGAAAAGAATTCTCGGACATAGGTTTTCGGTGCGGTCCAGAATCCGACTTTTTCCGCCTCGTATCCGATAACGGACAAACCATTCCCCTCAGCGATAAAAATAGCTCGGTCAATGTGGAACGGTTGAGAAATTACCGTAAATCTATCGAGTCCGAAAATATCGTGCGCGCGGTAGATACTATCCAAGGTTCGAAGTCCAGCATAATCGAGGTACATCCGCTCGCTAGGGATACCGAGTTCCAATAATGATTTTTGCATGGAAATAGGCTCATTGTAATCCCGTGTAGTATTATCCCCACTCAGCAAGAGACAATCAATTTTTTTTGCTTCGTAGAGGCGTTTAGCAGCCAAAATCCGTTCCTGATAGAATACGTTCAATTCTCCATCCGAAGTATACTTGGAAGTACCGAGCACCAATCCAACTCGATTTTTCGGAATATTGTCGGTACTCTGATACCGGGCGGAACCCACCGAGACACTTACCCATATGTTCGATAGAACGGTGAGAAGAAATCAAAGTATCAAAAGTATCAAAAATCCCTGGATTCCCCATGAAATATATCCTGACCCTCGTTCGATATACTTTCAAACAGACAATCAAAACGAAGATACAGCTCGAAATAGACGTTGTTTCACAGATGTGAGTATAACGAGAATCCGATTTTTCCAAAGGAATATGCGCAATACCAAATTAACCTAACTCCATTTGCTCGCTGCCTCGGAAGGATATGTTTTCCTTTCCTTCGGTCCAGACCGCGCCGGACAAGCTCGGAAACAAAAACATATCCTTCCGGTCACGCTCGCGGGAAGTACTGCGATTTACGTTAATTTGGTATAATAGCGAGAATACTCCAAAAGAAATGCTACTCAATCTCAAATTTACCTCGTTCGTAGAGATTGGGGAAAGTATGTGTCACTTTCACGATTAGATTTCTTCTGGAATATTTAAGGGCTTCACTGAAACGGGTACTGCATTTGAACGTACAAAAAATCGTTTGATAGCCCGAAGCGGATGGCGTTCGACCATGAATGCTTCATAATAGAGTCCTTTGACGACAAAAAGTGTCAAGAATGTACAGGCAAGCAATCCGAAAATAATCGTAAATCCAAGTCCCGCCCAAAATTTGTCCCGGAGTGCGAGTGGGAGGATACCGAGACAGGTAGTCAGCGTGGTTAATACCATTGGTTCCAAACGACTAGAACCCGCTTCGACGAGCGCGGTAAAACTCTTCATTCCCTTGTTTAAGTTGATATTGATCGCATCAATCAGGATGATTCCATGATTTACCGCGATACCCGTGAAGGCGATGAACCCAATTCCAAACGTTAGGGAAATCTGATTGTTGGTAATGAGCATACCAAGGAGTACCATGGGTATCGACATCACGACTGAGAAAAGTACAATAACTGGCTGTTTATAGCTATTGAATTGCAGGGTGAGGATGGCGAATATTGCGAGCACCGCGATAAAGAATGCTGTCAAAATTGCACGAATCAAATCTGCGTTATCAGAATTTTCTCAACCAGCGGAATAGGTAATCCCTATAGGAAAAGAGTATTTCTCAGCAAATGCTACAAATTTCGCCTGTATTTCGGTGGCTGTCACTCCGGTCTCAACATCAGCTCCAATAGAGATAGTAGTAAGACCCGCTTCGCGTTTAATACTCGCCACCGCATTGGTAATATTGGTATCGATGAGGTCTCCGAGCCGATAGCTTTTGCCCGCGTATTTGAAAATATGCGACGTAAGAAGATCAGGGTCTATATCATTGACGAACTGTGAATACTTGACCACAAGATTGATGTCTTCCCCGCGGGAAGCTATGGTACCGATATTTTGTCCGTTGATAAGTGTCGTAATCTGATCCGTAACAACTGAAGCGGGAATTCCTAATTCCGAAAGTACCTCCTTCTTGAGTTCGAACACGAATTGTCCTGGTGTGTCACCCGACGTGTTTTCGATATTTTTCACTCCATTATATGACCGTACCTCTTTCTCAAAATCCTTGGCAGTTTTGGTAAGATCGGCCAGGAGTTTCGGAGAATTTGCTTGAAGTTTTATAGCGACCGCTTTGGTAGCTGGAGGTCCTCATTTCTGAACCATGGATGAAACATCGTAGCCTTGGCTGCGGAGGGCATCAAAATCTTTGAGGAGTTTTGTGTCAAGATCGAATACAGAAAGTTGTCCATCTTTTTTTCGATCCTTGAGTTTTCTCATGGTAACACTGATTGAGATTCCGGCGTCACTACTGGTCTTTGAATCGTTCGTTTGGATGGTGTAGTAGTTGATTTCCGGATATTTTCCGAGAATTTCAGAAATTTTTGGTACCAAAGTATCGAGAGAAACAACACGTTCCCCGGTCGCTCCCTTGACAACGTATTGAACAAAGCCGTTATCCGAACCTGGGAACAGATTAAATCCCACATGTCCAGCCAGTGATTTACCTCCTACAATAGGCAAGAAAGAAAGAATTAAGAGAAAAAATGGAACAAAAATCCCCATCATTCGCAACCGATGACTCGTGATATATGCTGTCAAAACTCGCTTGTACCACAGAGTGACGGTGTGGATAACCTTGAGTCGAAGTGGTACGGAAAGTTCTGCGATTCCTTCCTTGCCAATGCGTTCAAATTCAAGCATGGCTTTCTCGTTATCCGATGCGTACTCGAGTGCTGTCGTATCGCGGATAAATTTCTTTTTGGGACGAATAAACAGCAAGTAGAGAGCACTATTAACGGTAAGTGCCAATACTAATCCGCTCGCTAAAACTCCGAAAATAGTAATAGGAATATACGCAAGAAACTTTCCGAGAATTCCTGGCAATACCATCATCGGAACAAAGGCTACTATCGTCGTCATAACTCCGGAAAGAATGGGTATTCCATATTCTCGAAGCGCGAGCATGATAGCAGTACGAGGTTCATATCCAATACGGATTTTTGCTGATGCCGCCTGGACAATTACAATAATCGTATCCACCGCGATACCGAATGACAGAATAAGCGAGAAATTCGTCAGAAAATTCAATGAATACCCAAAGTAATTGAGTAATATGAACGTACAGAGAAAAGCAAGCGGGAGACTCAGGGAAGCGAACAAAGAATCCTGAAATCCAATGAACAGCCACATGACGAAAAATACGAGCACCAGGGTAGTCGCAGCTTCCTTGGCAAGCGCCTGATAATCATCAGAAATCGTGTCAGACATATCTTTCGCGTATTTGACCGATACTCCAGTGTACTTTGGCTGAGATAATTCTGCTTCCACCGTACTTTTGATGATTGCAGCTGCGGCAAAAATCCCAGCACTTTCATTTTTACTGACGGCAAGCGATACGGAATCCTGAGCTTCAATATTCGGGAAACCGATACGTTGAATAGATTTGTTGTCGTACGACCGCTCAAGTGTGACAATGTCACCTACTTTGACCGTTCGACCTCCCGCAACTATGAGTGGTACACTCAGAACTTCGTTCGCATCCTCGAATTTGCCATGAATACGGAAATCATAATTCCGTGCGCCGATTCCAAAATTGCCGATTGGCGCATCCTGATGGTACGAACGAATCGTATTGGCAACATCCGCAATCGTAATACCCAGTCCTTTGAGTACTTCCTTGTCGATAAGCAGTCGGATGTCGTATTTGAGTACGGAACCATAATCCACCTTCTGAATCTTCGGTGCAAGTTCGAGCTTTTCCTTGAGGTCCGCTCATAGAATACGGAGTTTATCAATCGAAACTGACTGATTAGGAGAATACAATACCGCCGTGAGAACGAGGTTTTCCTGAGTGGTAATTTCGATGACATTCGGAGTTTTTGCATCTTTTGGCAATACTACCCGACCGATTTTATTACGAACATCATTGATATATTTGGCGACGTCGGTCTCTGGCTGGAGTTCGATCGAAATGGAAGAAACCCCAAGAGATGAAGCCGAAGTAATTTTCTTCGCTCCGTCGATATCTTTGATTTCTTTGTAGATCTTGTCAGTGATGAGTCCATCGATATCAATAGGATTCGCCCCAGGAAATACTGTGGTAATAACGACCATACCGAACTTGATGCTCGGGGAAGATTCTTTGGGAATAGCGATAGAAGCTCCAATACCAAGTACTATGATTGCGAGAACAATCAAAAAACTGATACGGTATTTCCGAACCCAGAATCCGAGGAAACCGGATTCGAGCTCAGCATAGGTACTACGGAGCGATTCTGGAATTATTTTTGGCATAGAAATTACGAAAAACGATGAAATGAAAAATAGAACTAATTTTTGATCTGAATAAATGATTTCTTAGCATCAAAATTGGAAACATTATTCAGGATGACTACCGTATCTGATGGAACTTCTGTTAAGATTTCCACATCGGAACCAACGATGCGTCCCAGTTCGACTTCTACAGATACAATGGCATTATTTTTGAGAGTTTGGATTTCCCCCTTTTTTTCTGAAAGTACCTTGATAAGGTCAGATGGCAATACTCGGTGTTCGCTCGGTATCTGTAAATCAATGGTCGCCACCTGTCCAAGAAGTGATACGGGTTCGGATATTTTAATTCGTGCGGAATACAAAAGGGTGTCTGTGGCGACTTCAGAAACTCCAATCACGGTTCCAGTGTAGGTTTTCCCCTGATATTGGATTTTTTGGGATTCGCCGGCTTTAAGGAGTTTTGCTATCGTCGCTTCGACATCGAATAGGATTTCCGGATTCCGGTTTGCGAGCTCGACCAAAGGAGTACCAGGACTTACATCAGCACCAACACTTGCCGTCACCCGGGTAATACTACCATCAATTGGAGCCCGAATGATGAGTTTCTCGTATTCCCGTTCCGCAGTAGAAACGTTCAAAGAAGCATCTGTTTCAGAAATTTTGAGCTTCGAGAGCGTAAGAGTTCGATTTTTTACTGCCGTATCATAGTTGAGTTTGGCCGTTTCAAGCGAAAGCTTGGAATTCGTCAAGGATTGATTCCCGGTGGTTTTGATTTTTTCCAAATTGAGGGAACTATCAAATTGGGAAGATGCGAGTTGTCGTTTTTGAACTTCGATATTCTTCTGTTGTACTTCGAGACCAGATGCAGAACTTGATTCATTGTTTTTGTAATTGGCCAAAAACGAGGATGCCCCGTTCCGAAATGCTACCCAAGAAGCTTCAAGTCCAGAAATTTCACTCTTATATCCGTTATTTGCCGCAATGAACCCATCAATTTTGGATTGAGGAAGTGTACTGCTGACAATGGAATTTTCTAGGAATTTTCCAGATTGATCGAGGTAGGATTTCGCGGTCTTGTAATGTTTCGCAATCGCATCGAGTTGGGTAATGAGATTACTTTCGTCCACCGGAGCGGGAGACAGAGCATCGAGCTCATGCGAAGCTGTTTGGAGTTCCCCGTAAGAAATAGAAAACGTCGAGTAATTCCCTGTTTTTCCACCTCCAAGAAACAATCGAATATCCGTATTGTCATTTTGATATTTCGGCGTGAAACCATAGAGTTTATCCCCTTCGTACAGGATTTTCGTATAGAATTTCTTGATGTCAGAAAGTGAATTCTGAAAACTCGTATTGTAATTCAATAAAGTTTGTTGATTTGCTACAAGAAGATTTTGGTAGTCAAGTTTGGCTTTATCGAGACTCGCTTCCAACTGTTTCAGTGTAACGTTTGCATCGGAAGACGCTTGTCCCAGATTTGATTTTTCCGCGTCGCGAGTCGCTTTTTCTAGATTATTCTGGGTGGTAGAAAGCGTGGTTTCATAATCCAATTGTGCCCGATCCATGGCAATCTTGGCATCCTGCACTGCTTTATCCAGAGAAACCCGGGTACTTTCAGCACCATTTTTCGTATTCAAAAGACCATTGGTAGCTTGTGAAAGCCGAATATCGTAATTGGCGGTTGTATCTTTGAGTTTCACGAGAATCTGTCATTTCTTCACTTGGGCACCTTCTTTTACCAGTACTGTTTCGACGCGACCTACTCCTTGGGCCGTCATGCTGATACTCGAACTCCCAACAAGCCTTCCAGTTTTCTGAACGGTGTATTCTTTGGGAAAACCATCGAAAGACTGAGTCTGAATGGAAAACGGAATTTTCGGAGATTCGGCAGTAGGAGTTGCAGGAGTAGGAGCTCCGCAAGAAGTCAGAATTGCTGAAATAATCGCGATGGAAAGATATTTTTTCATATAGAGAATAAATAAGTGGTACGAGTTAGGTATGTTTGGTATGATTCTGTGGTTCAAATGGGGTTTGGTTCATAGCTTTGAATGAGTCGATTTCCTGTCGCATGTACGTCATAAATTCTTCGAGATCATTCGTTTTCACGAGCCCAATAGCTTTTCCATGCTTAGTAACCACCACGAGAGAATCTCATGGAGAAATATCTAGAGTTTTTCGTACATCGCTTGGAATCACAATCTGTCCTTTTGTACCAACCACGACGGAACCATACATTTTGACGCCAATACAGGAATCTTCTGATTCTTTTGACAGAGAATTTTCTTGTGTCATAAAATGAAAATCGTAAAAATACTAAAGTCGTAAAAGTATATTAAGTATGAAAAGTATGTCAAAAGAAATTGGATATATTACCAATGCAATATATTTTTATGGGAAGCCTTCATTTTTTGGTCGCTTCGGCAACACCTTGCCATATCCCGGAAACACGCGGAATCCCCGGCGGAGGAACCCACCGTGAGCCGAAACCAATATCCGCTTGCGCAGGCGGTACGTATCGAAGTGCCGGGCAATGCCCAGATAGGAATTGACGGCGGAAATGAACGACTCCTCGCGCCGCCGGTCGGCTTCCAGATCCACTTCAGCTCCGTCGCGTTTTTCTGTCCCTATGGCGTACTCCCGTATTTTGGTGTAAAAATTCCGCTTAGTGCGCTGTCCGAGATACGTCCGGTACGGCTTGACGAACGCGCCGAGAAACGGGAATCCGGTCGAAACCTTACCGAGGAATATCTTGTCGGGATGAAGTTCGAGACGGAGTTCACGGGAAAGAAAATCCCGGATTTTCGGAACGAGGGACCAGAGGAAATCCGGATCCGGGTGCATCAGAACGAAATCATCCACGTACCGGCCGTAATACCGGATGCGGAGTTCTTTTTTGACGAATTCGTCGAGCGGGTGGAGGTAGAGGTTCGCGAATACCTGGCTCGTGAGGTTTCCGATGGGAAGCCCGGTGCCGTCGGGAGCGAAAAACAGGCTCTTCGACCGGGGAAGCCCGACCCAGCTATGTCGGTCGCCTTTTACGATGCAGTTCGCGGTCGGATCGTTGCCGAGCACTGCACGGACAAGGAACCGGAGGGTTTCAGCATGTTCGCACCGGTATTTTTTGGCGATGATCCGCTCGATCATGGCGAGCAGGATGCCCCGGTCGATCGACATGAAAAATCCGGAAACGTCGAGCTTGAGCACGTAGGCTTCCCGGGTATGCGAATCCGTGACGGAACGGGCGAACTGCTCCATTCTCCGGATGCCGAAGAGCGTGCCCTTGCCCTTGCGACAGGCATAGGAATCGTGGACGAACGTCCGTTCGAGAATGGGTTCGAGCTCGTTCACGATGAAATGGTGTACGACCCGGTCGCGGAAGTCCCCCGCGAAAATCTCGCGCTTCACGGGATGTTCGACGATGAAGGCGATGCTCGGGCCGACCGAATACGTCCGCTCCCGGATATCGTCCGCGAGCGCAAGGAGGCGGGACTCGTAATCGACCTCGAACCCCAGGGCGTTCAAGGTTTTTCGCTTCCGGCGGCGACAGTCGAAGTAGGCTTGGAAAAGCTTATGGACGAACATGGGGGAAAATGAAAAACACGATATAAAAACTCCCCGGCGCTCCGTACAGAACGGCCCGGGAAGCTTCCCAGTTCTTGAGACACCGGACGCTGAACCCGTTCGCGCGGTTATTGTTATTCACGGGGTTCACCTGCGTGGACGACACGTTCAGATTGTAGCCGTTGGTGGAATTCGGGGAAGAAGCCCAGTAGTTCCCGTTCACGCCCTGATTGTTGTACGCGGAAGAGCCGTTGTTGCGGTTACCGGCGAGGCGGTCGACAGTGGCCGCTTATGGCGCGACGAATCCCAGACGAGGGAAACGCCGTCGGTTCGTACCCCAGAAAACCGGGGCGGGCCACCAACTAGGAACGGCTCGCTCGGTTGCCCATCGGCAACCGACTCCGGCCGTATCCCGTGGCGTTATGCCGGACCGGCGCTCCTCTGCCAACCGGTGAGCTGCTTGGAAATGCTCTCGATTCGGACGTTCAGATCCACGAATTTTTCCAGGGGAATCTGTCCCAGGTCGTGGGTCAGCCGGATGAGCAGGCGGATCGTTTCGATGCGGATTCTCGCCTCGCGGATGAGCGCAGGACGCCCCCTCGGGTCGCTGTTCGCCCGGAAAATCCGCATCATGAGCTCGATGGTTTCCTGCTTGATGGTTTCGCCGACGGTGTATTTGTACTCCCGGGTGAACGATTTCGTGAAAACGAAGACCGCCACGAAGAAATCGTAGGTTTCCCGGTACACCGGAAGACGGTCGTAGGTGGTCATGTGAGAAATTTTAGGATGGCGTGAATCTTTCGGCAGAAAATCTGGAAACCCTGGAAAAACGATGAAATCCGAAGTCGATTTCGAGCACCGTAGCGAACCGTACATTCGTACGGAGAGCGAGGAGCGCAGAAATCGGCGAGGAGTTCGCGTTTTTCAGAGGTTCCCAAGGGTCAAAGTGACAAAGGGTCAAAAACGGTATTCCGTAGCGGAAACCGCCTTTTTGCGTTCCCTTCCTAGTTCTTGAGACACCGGACGCTGAACCCGTACGCGCGGTAATTGTTACCCACGGGGTACACCTGCGTGGACGACACGATCAGATAGTAGCCGTAGGTGGAATTCGGGGAAGAAGCCCAGTAGAACCCGTACACGCCCTGACTGTAGTACGCGGAAGAGCCGATGTTGCGGTAACCGGCGAGGCTGAGCTTGAGCGTAGATACGATGGTGGTATCGTTATGTCACGATGTCGAGCAGGGAATGTTGCTGATAGACAATGCGGCATCGCACCATTCCCTGATGGTCGGCACGTGGTAGTCGGAAGCGCACGGTCACTGCATGAGCGCCTTGTTCTGGGCGGTCTGTCCCATGAACGAGCCCGCGGAAGTCGTGGTGGAAGCTCCTCCCCAGAGATTGTTATTTTGCGTGGCGATCCAGTCGTAGGGAGAAAAGTCGTATTTGATGAATTCAGTGGTACCTGCGGTACTTGCGGTAGCGCTCGCACTCGCGAGTGTGGTAGTTGGAGACCCTTGAGGCGCTATGTTATCATTGCGTCACCATTGGTAGAGCCCGCCGAGGGAGTTCCGGTACGCGAGGTTGCAGTCGGTCGCGGAGCCTAAGCAGTTCGTCAGGGCCGCGCCCGTGTAGGCGTTCGTGGCTCCGGCGTTGCAGGCGGCCCAGACCTGGCCGTTCGCGAGCGTGATGTCGGCGCTGTCGCATCCGGGATAGCCCGTGACGGCCGGGGTTCCTCCCCCGCTTCCTCCGCCCGTAGTAACTTTCCCTCCGAGCTGGTTGGCAATAATTGCAGTACCAAGACTTTCTTCTGCTTGAGGGTCCGTAGTAGCAATGAGACTCGCGATACTGGAATTACTAGTAAGGTCAGAACTTGAATAGGCAGCTTTAAGATTGGTAATGATTTCTGTTCCAGAGAAAGAATCACCTGGGGTTATTGTAGCAACAACGCCACTATTAGTTTGAGCATTAGGATTGTATTTCGTTGCGTATATCAGGGGTTTTCCATTAAAGAGAAGTGTTCCTGAGAGAGTGTTGTTTTCTACTGTGAGTTCTGAAGTGGTAGTACCACTGTTGGTGATGATGCTTGGGATAGCAAGGACGTAGGTAGTAGTACCGACGATAGTTTTGGCAATGAGTCAGCCATAGTTACCTCGGATGTAAGCGATTGTAGGATTACCAGCATCTGCTACAGCCATGGGGATAATGGAGTTTTCAGTTGATTCGTAGGCAGTGGCATTCAGGAAATCATTCTCAAAGTCCGCCTTCATTTGGTAGGCTTGACCAAATTTGAGAGAGGAATAGACGTATTCCGTATTTTTGAGAGGGTCAGTAGGTTTCTTGTTCGGACCTCCTCCTCCGATAGAACTCTTGAATACTTGGAGAACGGTGTCTCCGATAGTTCCTTGGGTCCAGATGGTACCTCCAGAGTAGGTAACGGTAAAGCTCTTATCTGGAGTTGGGTAAGACCCTGTGGTAATGATCGAGAGATCAAGAGATTTAGAGAGGGTTGCTATATCTGATACTCGAGCACTATCTCGAGCTTTGGAGGAATAGCCTCCAATGGAAAGGAATCCAATAGTACCAAGAATTGCAAGGATGGTTATAACTACAATAAGTTCAACGAGAGTAAAACCATGAAAGTGCTTTTTTGTTTTTCGAAGTTGGTAGGGAGGAGTGGAAGTTGAATTTTTTGTGAGTTGCATAGGATAAAAGTAAGAAATAGGAAGTAGTGAGAGGAAAGAATGAAGGTGGAGAAAGATGTTGCGATATATGGTGGAGCATTTGAGAAAACGAAAAAACCCCAATCGAAAGAGAAATAGCTAACGGTTGGAGTAGGTGATGGATCAGAGAAAAATTTGGCTTTGGAATGTAACCTTAGGTGGTCGGTGGTCGGTGGTCGGTGGTCGGTGGTCGGTAAATGATAGTTTCATTTTTTGGGTGTCAATAAATATCTAAGAATAATTATATGGTAATTTTTTTGAAAGGGAAATTTTTTGTTTCTCAAAACTATACGTATACCATATGTAAGAATTCGACTTCTCCCATCAACTTGCATTTCCCCACTTTTTCATATACTCAAAAGCATTCTTTTTCAGATACTTCCTTCATGAGTAATTTTGCCTTTCTCATCCTCTGTATCATTGTTGCATTCGTCACAACCATGATTTTTATCCCCCCGTTTATCCAACTTCTCTGGAAATACAAACTCGGGAAAACCATCCGCCAGGAAGCCCTCATGGGAAAGGCAACTGAATTCGCCAAACTCCACAAGAGCAAGGAAGGAACTCCTACAATGGGTATGGTTATCGTTCTCTTTTCGGTATTTCTGCTCGTAGGAATCACCGTATTGCTCCAGTGGATTTCCCCATTGCTCCAAGAATGGTTCGGATGGTCGCTCCGATATTCGCTCTGGAATCGTAACGAAACCTATCTCTCACTTTTCACACTCGCGACGGTCGGAGCTATTGGTGTGGTCGACGACTATATGAATATCCTCGGAATTTGACGGACCAAGGGGTTATCAGCACGGGTAAAAATGATACTTCTCCTTCTGTTTGCGGGACTCTGAGCCTACTGGTTCTATACCAAACTCGGATATACTCATGTAGCAATACCGTTTTTTGGATCATTCGATCTCGGATTTTGGTATATTCCGCTCTTTATGCTCGTTATCGTGACCATGGCGAACGCCGTGAACATCACGGACGGACTGGACGGACTCGCAGGTGGACTCCTACTGTTCAATTACACGGTATATGCCTGTATTTGCTACAACAAAAGTTTATTCCTACTCGGAGCCCTTTGTATGCTCATTGCAGGGGGACTTATTGGATTTTTGTGGTTCAATATCAAACCGGCAAAATTTTATATGGGGGACGTGGGAGCTCTAGCGCTCTGAGCAAATCTCGCTATCGTCGCGATGATGACCGATACACTCATCGTACTCGTTATCATATCTCTTCTCTATGGAATGGAGCTAGTCTCCGTTATCATTCAACTCATTTCCAAAAAATTCCGAAACGGAAAAAAAGTCTTCCGAATCGCGCCATTTCACCACCATCTCGAAGCTATCGGTTGGAAGGAAGAAACCGTTGTTATGCGATTTTGGCTCATTGGGATGATTCTGTCCTCGATTGGATTGGTAGTCAGCTTTCTCATAGGAAAGTAGGGGAAACTCAAGAGATTTTGAGGCAAGATTAAGAAAGTTTTTGTCAAGAGATGAATTTTGACGGTCGTGAAAATATACGGTACTCTTTGGGGGTACTAATTTTTTTATTATGACCGAATCACCAAGAAGAGAGACCTTACTCCCCGTAGGACCGGAAGCGGCAACCACTGTACCAAAGAACTTGGACACCACCGCTGACATCAAAGAACGTGACAAAAAAGTCGCTGAGATGCGAACTCGAATTGATGCTGATCTCGCAACCACTATGACCGCTCTTAACAACCCCGAGACCAAATCTGAAGGTATCACCCAGGTACAAAAACTCACCAAGCAAATCAACGAACTCGCCATGCTCGAAACGAAATGGAAAAACGAAACAGAAGTTGCTGGCGCAAAGTTAGATACGGCGCAATCCGCGGTAATTCCCGAGACCCGTACGGAATTAACTTCCCTACATCAAAGTGTCCTTGCTAAACCGAATTCAGATAGCATCATGTTCAAAAAACCAGAAGCTCCTGCGAGTACTCTGTTCATGGATCCCAGTACGCCGGATCTTGAGCAAATGGTTCTCGCCGACAATGCGGCCATCATCGCGAATCGAAAAAATACACAAAAACCAGAGGATCAGAAACTCGGTGCTCCCATGCCAATCGTAGAAACCGCTTCGACAGCTCCAGAAACCGCTCAACGATCACTCAACGCGAGCGAAAAAATATTCAAGAAGTTTATTGATAGTAACTTGACTGCTATCGAGGGAAGTATCGCGAAAATACCTGATTCGCAAAAAAAAGAGCAAATGCTCGGATATATAAAAAATCCTACCAAGGAAAACACTATCTCACTGCAAAAGGAAATCTATTCCGGAAACCAATCGGTAAATATCGATGGAAAATTTGGCGCCAGTACACTTTCTGCATTGAATAAATGGGTTGGAGAAACCGTTTCCGCAGCTGCGAAAGCTACGGCACCGACCCGGACGGAAGCGGCAGCCGGTTTGTGAAAATCGGAAAACGTTGCCGATACGTCCCAAGTCTTTAACATTTAAATCCCTTCCCGACTAAAAATATTTTTTTACTTTGATTCCATGACGGAAACTATTCGTATTGGTACAGATATACCATTAGCAAGCAAACACCAGAATACTCCCTTTCCTCAATCATCAGATATCAAGCTCGGAAAGATTGCCTCCTGACCGACATTAAAAAGCTATTCCCGTAAAAAAATCGAAACCGATACTAGTTCCGGTTTTCAGATATTTCGAGATAATGACGGGTATCGTGTCAGTTATCTCGACCACGATTTTTCTGAACCGACCGAAACTCTCGTCGGAGCACTGGATTTGAAAAAGCGAATTGAAACCCTACTCACCGTCCATGAGACCTGTACAAAAATAGAAACGTTCAAGCGTGAGTGTGATTTTTACGTAAAAAAAGCTGAATTAACGGTTGGAAATGAATATAATGACTTGTTTATCGACAGTCATACTGGACCATTTTTTCAAAAAACAAACGCTTTGACTCATGAAAGGCTTATGTTGATATACGGAGCTAAAAAAGGAAAATCTATGAACATACAACTGTCTCAGTACCTCAATGAAATCATCTGAGAGAAAAAAACATCCACTGACGCAAAAATATCCGTTACGCAATAAAAAATTATTTCTGAACCATCTCCATGAAGGATTCGAGCGTCAATATACTAACCCCGAATCCTTTTGCTTTTTCGAGTTTGGAACCCGCGGCGGATCCAACGATGAGATAGTCAAGTTTCGGAGAAACGGAACTTCGAACCTCTCCCCCGTTCGTCTCGACGATGGTATGGATTTCATCTCGGCTTATTCCCTCGAACGAACCGGTCACGCAGAACGATTTTCCATTCAGAATACCGCCGCTTCATTTGAATGTCATTTTCGGTTGGACTTCCTGAAGAAGTCGCTCAACTGGCTCGGAATTATCAGAAAAATAATCAACAATAGCCTCAGCGCTCACGGGTCCGATATCGTGGACGTCTATGAGAGATTCGGCGGACAACGATGTCAGAGCGTTCTTGAGAAGATTATGAGATATATCTTCTTCGCACGAAGGATTTTCAATATCCACACTGCGGTTCATTTCAATCATCGATGTCACGTATTCCGCGAGCGTCTTTGCGGTTTTCCGGCCGACTTGGGGAATTCCGAGTGCAAGGAAAAACCGCGATAAATCCATATCTCGGCTCCCCTCAATAGCTATGAGAATATTGTCCGTTTTTTTGAGTTCGAAACCTTCGAGCCGGAGTATTTGATCCCGGTATTCGCGCAACCGGTAAATGGACGCAAAATCCGTAAGGAATCATTTTTCCAGGAACAGGTCAATCATCTTTTCTCCAAATCCATCGATATTCGCCGCGTGTTTGCTCACAAATGCCTTGAGCGCCCCACTCGTCTGTGCGGGACAAGTCGCTCGGTTTGGGCAGAATACAGCGACTTTGTCCGACTCTTTTACGAGCGCGGTACCGCAACTCGGACAAAATTCTGGCGGTCAGACTCGCTCCTCAGATCCACTGCGGACGTCCACAATAACAGAAACCACCTCGGGAATAACTTCTCCCGCCCGCTGAATAAATACCTGATCCCCAATACGAACATCCTTGCGTTCGAGTTCTTCATAATTGTGGAGCGTTGCTCTGCGGACGATAACGCCCGATACATTGACTCCTTCAAGATGTGCCACGGGCGTAACTACTCCCGTACGACCAACCGAGTGCTCAATAAAATTCACCCGAGTCCGGACGAGTTCCTGAGGAAATTTGTAGGCGATGGCGGAACGCGGATGGTGCTCGGTAGCACCAAGCTCATTCCAGAGCCGGTATTCCAGAAGTTTGATAACGAGCCCATCGATATCAAATGCGAATTTCGGCTTTTTCTCGGCGAATTCCGCGACTCGTTTAGCGAGAAGTTCTATGGTATCGAATTTTTCAAAAAATGGAGAAATATCAAATCCCCATTCAAGGAGTTTCGCAATCCCCTGGTCATAGCGATCGATATCGAAAACATCATATTCCGTTTCTAGATATGGTACGCTGTAGGCAAAAAACTGAAGTCATCGATTTTTGGTGATATTCGGATCAAGTTGTCGGAGACTCCCGGATGCGGCATTCCGAGGATTTGCGAAAAGTTTTTCTCCAGTAGTAAGACGCTCGCGATTGACCCGTTCAAATTCTGTATGGGGCATGACTACTTCCCCGCGGATTTCAATTTCACCTTTGAAATCAATCATTCGAGGAACTCCGCCCACTTGGAGCGCGTTGATGCTAATGTCTTCACCCTCGATTCCATTGCCACGAGTCAATGCTCGAACGAACCGACCATCGCGATAGAGGATCGACATCCCAAGGCCATCAAATTTAAGCTCGAGAATGCTTGCAAGGGGGTCGGAACGACCAAGATAATTCCGAGCACGCTTACCGAATTCAAGAATTTCCCCGACGTCATAGGTATTGTCGAGAGAAATCATCGGACTCCGGTGGAATCCTTTCTGGAACTGCTGAGAAAGAAGAACGTCAATCCTTTGAGTCGGAGAATTCGGGTCACGGATCCCCAAACGGTCTTCGGCAGATTTGAGAAGCTGGAATAATCGGTCGTATTGCGTGTCATCGACTATCGGGTCCGAGTGAAGATAATACCGCTCGTTATGGATGCGAACGAGGTTTTGGAGTTCTACTATGTCATCCTTTGTCATGGATATAATATCCCGTCTGAGAAAGAATTCCGAGCGTTCAAGGATTTGAGAATTTAAAATTGCGTTCGATACCATGGAAATCGATGAAAATATAGAAAGAGTATATCGATTTTTTGCGAAAGTGTAGAGGAAAACATATCAATACTTCCTGGTTAATTCTAGCGATTACTGAATCGATATTTTGCCTTCCGACACGGAGATTCTCACCACATCGACCGAGTCTGTACGTTCCATGAGATATGTGGCAATCGGATCCAAGATTTCCCGATTGATGGCCCGTTTGAGCGGTCGAGCCCCATAAACGAGATCATATCCAATTTTTGCTATCCATTCGACCACTTCTGGATCATACTCCAAATGAATCCCTTGTGTTCCGAGTCGGAATTTAACTTTTTCGAGTTCATTTCCGACAATCGCCTGAACCCCGATTTCGGAAAGCGGACGATACATAATTATATCATCAATACGATTGAGGAGTTCGGGACGGAACCACTTCTCGAGTTCTTTCATGAGCAAATTTCGCCCTTCTAGATTCGTACCTTTTTCCTCAAAATATCCTTCTGGTGCCTCGGTAATGGCATTTGAAGTCATGAGGATAAGGGTGTTTTTGAAATTTACCCTTCTTCCTTTTCCATCCGTCAGATGCCCCTCATCGAGGATTTCCAAAAATACCTTGAACACTTCCGGATGAGCTTTTTCAATTTCATCAAACAGTACGACCGAGTATGGCTTTTTCCGAACTGCTTCCGTCAGTTGTCCCCCTTCCTCAAATCCGATATATCCGGGAGGCGCTCCCACGAGCCTCGCTACGGAATGTGCTTCGCTATATTCTCCCATATCAATATGAATCAATGCTTCCTCTTGAGAAAAGAGTGCTTCTGCAAGGGCTTTCGCCGTTTCGGTTTTCCCCACGCCGGTAGGACCGAGGAGGAGAAAAGAACCAATAGGTCGCTTGGGGTCTCACATTCCCATCTTGCTGCGGAGAATGGATTTGGAAATCGCGTCAATCGCTTGATTTTGACCAATAACTCGGAGTTTGAGCGAATCAGCGAGACCAAGCATTCGCTCCCGTTCGGATTGCCCGAGCCTTCCAGCGGGGATTCCTGTCCACTTTGATATCACTTGCGCGATTTCTGGAGAATCCACGGTTTCATGGAGCATCTGCGAACCATCTTTTCGGGATTCGGCCAAACCATTTTCCAGAGTAGCGAGTTCCTGTTCGAGTTTCGGAATTTCCCCATACCGGATGCGGGCGACTTCTTGAAAATTCATTTCTCGTTCTTTGACGCCGGCCTGATATTTGAGAGATTCCAGTTTGGCCTTGATATTTTCTTTCCGGGTAATTACTTCTCGCTCTTGTTTCCACAACTTCTCTTTGATCTGTACGGACTCACGGAGTATAACCAAACGCTCCGAGAGATCTTTCATACGTTCTTTCGGAATGTTCTTTTCTCGATCAAGCGCCGCTTTTTCTATTTCGAGGGTCCGCAATTCCTTTTCCAGTCCTTCCAATTCTGCAGGTTTCGAGGCTATAGTAGTTTTAACACTTGCTGCTGCTTCATCAATCAGATCGATTGCCTTGTCAGGAAGCCGTCGGTCAGCAATATATTTTATCGAAAGATCTACCGCGTCAACAATGGCCTGATCTGTAATTTCGATACCATGAAACGTCTCATAACGTTCCTTAATACCGCGCAAAATCGCCACTGTATCATCCCGAGTTGGTTCATCCACAAGAATCGGTTGAAAACGGCGTTCCAGAGCAGAATCCTTCTCAATATGTTTGCGGTATTCTACGATAGTTGTAGCACCGATGACTTTGATACGCCCCCGAGAAAGTGCGGGTTTAATAATATTCGCGACATCAGCGCTCCCTTCTCCGCCTCCGGCACCGACAATCATGTGAATTTCATCAATAAAAAGAATAATGGATCCGTCACTTTTTTCCACTTCAGAAAGGAGTCATTTGATGCGTTCTTCAAACTCACCCTTGTATTTGGCACCAGCGAGAAGTCCCGTGATATCAAGGGAATGAATCGCCACATGTTTGAGACTTTCCGGGACTTCTCCGAGAACGATACGATGAGCTATGCCTTCAACGATAGCGGTCTTCCCTACCCCAGGATCTCCGATGAGAATCGGGTTGTTTTTGGTTCGTCTGGAAAGAATTTCAATCGTACGCCGGGTTTCGTTTTCCCGGCCGATGACGGGATCGATTTTTCCGTTTTTAGCTTCCTCGACGAGATTGACCGTGTATTTTTCCAACATGGAAGTTGGAGAATCAGAAGTTGACGGAATGAACTGAGATTGCATAATCAGTTGGATTAATTAAAAACTAGCACGTTTATTATATATGTGCTAGTTTTAAATGCAAGATTTAAATGCAAGAAGATTTTTGGAGATAATAAAAACGATGCTATACTCAAATGAATCTACTATTTTCCTCAATTTGAAAAAAAATCTCCTCTTCTTTGTAACCATCGTCGTTTGTGCCTCCGGCGCATTTTTTTTATGAACCGGTTATATGAAAAATACAAATACCAAAATAGCCGTAGCTCCGCCAATTTCCCTCACGGATTCCGAAAAAAAATTCGTAGCTAATCCAGACAACATGATGGCCGTTTTGTCGGAAACCCGTTCCCTTCTCGCTGGATCCTCCAACGATCAAGTGGTCCTTCGGCGAACTCAACAACAACTCGAGCTTGCCACCACCACGTTCTACCGAAATCATATCGATGAAATCGCCCTTTCCTTCTATAAAAATGGAGACATAACTTCCTTTCAGAAAGCTTTTGAAAAAATAAGTGAATGAGATATTAAAGCGGATATTACTCCGACCTATGCCAACCAGCTCAAAAAAATTATTCTTTCCAGGGATATCAGCCCCGACCATGACGATTTCCGAGCCTATGCCTATATCCTGGGGCGACTGAACGAAAATCCGAAAAGTAATTCCGGAAGCCTCGATCTCGATACTCTAAATATCCTTAAAGCCGCGGAAAAGGGAGTTCTGAACAATCCAGAAATCCTGCTCGATACGGCCGAAATGCAAAAGGTATTTGATACTCTCGGCTATCTTCCTTGGAGAGCTTTGGATATGAAAACCATGCGGCGAATTATCACGAGCGAATCGTTGAGTTCCGAGACTCGGTATACTCGCGCTTATGTTACGGCTCAGATGATTTTTGGGAGAAACGCCCTTGGGAACCGAATACTGTTGAAAAATACCCTCGTTCACGAAAAACAAATCGCGAGCCTTTCCTGCGAAGCCAATTCCACCGCTCATTTTTACAACTTTTACGCCAGATTGGCCAAACAGCCGACCATTACCGAAAACCAGGCATTCGATTGGTTCCCTCTCGACGAGAAACTCCCAGAACTCACCCAGAACAAAACCGGGATTTTGAGAAAATGGGGCGATCCGGAAAAAGCTTTCGTAGGAAAGGTGGAATGACGTCAAAGTATACTCACTAACCGACTCACCGGATACGGCATACATGCCAAGGGCGTGGAACCGGTACTTGGAAAGCAATTGAAAAACCTGGGATTCGTCACGCAAATCAAGGAATTCAACGAAATGAACATCGTCCTGAGTCTCGCCGGTAACAATCCCGCACTTTTTTGGTATGTGTTCAACGACGACCCGAAAAAGGGATTCGCCCGATTGGATTGGACCACCTGGGAAGGAGCCAGCCGCACGGGATACATTGGCGAACATACCGGCATTATCGTCGGAGTGGAACTGACTCAATGAGGGGAAATATCGAGAGTTGGATATTACGAATGACTTTCCGAAGCTATTACTTGGGAAAGCTGGAACAGCCTGAAAACCAAGGTGAAGTATTTTGATACGATGATTGTCGCAAAGGCGGGATTATAGAACCTCATAAAAACGCGAACTCCTAGCCATATTTTCCGTGCTTCGTTCAACGTACTAATTTACGCCTCACTGCGGTACTCAAATTTGGCTTCGGATTACATCGTTTCCATGAGGTTCTTGATATTCTTACTGTTTCAGTACGAAAGCCATTACCATCCCCGCCGTCTCCGTCCGCAAAATCCGGTTTCCCAAATCGAGAAACGTCGCCCCGCATTTTCAAAATACCGCTACCTCCCCCGGAGCGAATCCCCCTTCCGGACCAACGAACAATCAGATATTCCGAACGTCCGCTTTGACGTCACGCAGCTTCGTCCCAAGTCCGTCCGTATGAGCCACCAGGATTTTCGTATCTTCCCCGATATTCGTCAAATATTGCAAAGCTTCGTCCAAACTCTCCAAGAAAGTGATTTTTGGTACCCGGTTTCCGCCCGACTGTTCCACGGCTTCGACAACGATCTGTTCCAGCCGGCCTTTCTTTTTTTCTAGCATAGCCAGTTTTTGACTTCGTTCCGCATGGAAAAACACGAATTCGCTAATTCCGGTTTCGACGCCTTTCTGTAGGATGAACTCCAATTTTTCCAACTTGTTCGGCAGGGATTGGAACAACGTAATCCGAGGGAAATCCAATGCGGGCCCAGCAATCGTGGAAATACGATCCAACGTTACCGAATGCTTGTCGATACCGGTAATTTCATAGACTCCATCATCCCCGCCTTCCTCGAAAAAAGCGCAATGGTCTAATATTTGCATCCGGAGCACCCGGGTCATCTGATGGTACAGTTCGGGTTGGTTTTTGGCAGAAATCGCGAGCAAATCCAGGCAGGAAACCGTAGAAAAAAATCGTTGCATTTGGTATTTTGAAAAATGGGAAATAAAATCCGACGGGAAATATTTACGATTGTAAGTACAATACGCCAAATTCAAACCGAGGTTTGTGCAAAACGCGCGAATTTTCAAAAATTCCGACGTATCTCCGAGAATTAATTCGCTATCTATTACGCCTTTTTATGCCGTTCCCCAAAAAACATTCCAAACGAAAATTCCGCCAAGCCGGAGCCACTTTCGTACCGAGAGAAAAAACTCCGCCGAAAACGCTCTTGCTCACGGGAATCTATTCCAAAGGAGGACAGAATTTCGGATTCGTACAGCCTTCGAAATCGCTGGATTCCGATGCGGTCCTCGAAAAACTGTTCGTCCACGGTTCCAAAGCTTTCGATGCGTTGGACGGAGATACCGTCGAATACAAGGCCTTTCTCGGGAAATACGGCAAAATGGAAGCTCGTATCCAAAATATCATCGAACGATCGGCTAACATTCATTTTGGAATCTACCACAAACAAGGGAATGTCGCCATCGTAAAGCTCTTCGACGGACTGCACGTACGAATCCTGAACGGACCTGCGGGACAAATTGCCCACCTGGAAACGAAGCCGGTCAACGGCGAAACGGTCGGTATCCAAGTTACCGGCATCGGTCGGGCTATCGGAGGAAAACTTATGGTCGTGCTCGGTTCCCAAAACGATCCGGGATATTATCAGAAACTTGCTCTCCTCGAAAGCGGGGCACCGCTCGAATTCCCCGCGAATGTCCGGGATATTGCCCGACTTATCCACACTCCGAAACTCGAAGACCACGTCCACCGACTGGATTTGCGGGAATCCACCATCATCACTATCGACGGACCAGATGCGAAGGACTTGGACGATGCCATCGAGGTTATCAAAAATCCCGACGGGTATACCCTTTGGGTACATATCGCGGACATCACCGCTTACGTCAAAGCTGGCAGCGAAATCGACAAGGAAGCCATCAAACGCGGAACGAGCATCTATATGGCGGATCGGGTCATTCCCATGCTGCCGGGCGAACTCTCGAATCACCTCTGTTCCCTACATCCGGGCAGTCCGAAGCTATGTTTTTCCTTGCGATTGGACTTGGATATAGACGGGCAGGTGACGAAAAGCGAACTCTTCGAAACTATCATCCAGAGCCAGTACCGCTCTACCTACCAGGAGGTCGAAGATTTCCGCAAAGGAAAGAAATACTTGTTCCCGGAATCCGTGAGCGCCATGCTCAAACATGCGTGGGACCTCAAGGACATCCTGACCCGACGGCGGAAAAACGAAGGAAAAATAGAATTCGTTTCTCCCGATTTTCAACTCGTTCTCGAAAAAGGAAAAATCCAGAAAATCATCCAGAAACCTCACCTCGAAGCCGAAGAGCTCATCGAGGAATTCATGGTACTCGCGAACGAGGAAGTCGCGAAAATCGCGAGCCGCAAGCAGCTCCCTTTCCTCTACCGCGTCCACGAGCGCCCGACGGAAATCGGCATCTCTCGGCTCCGGGAAATCCTCACGCAGATGGAAATTGCTTTCAAACCAAGAAACGAAGAAAAACCGTCGCCAAAAGAACTCCAACGCGTCGTAGAACAAGTCCACAAAAAAGATCCAGAAGGCTGGGTCACCCGATCCATCCTCTCCTGCATGACCAAAGCAATGTACAGTGAAAAATCCATAGGGCATTTTGGACTGGCACTCGAGCACTACTCCCATTTTACGAGTCCGATTCGTCGGTACCCAGATCTTCAAATCCACCGAATTCTCAAATATTCGCTCGACGGAGAGTTACCAAAAGGCCTTATCCAAGGACTTATTCGTGAACTTCCACTCGTAGCCCGACAATGTTCTACGCTCGAACGTCGAGCAGAACGACTTGAATATACGATTCGTGATATTTACATCTGTGAATGGCTGACTCCAATGATTGGAAAAACATTCGAAGGCCGGGTGACTACCATACTCGAAAACGGATACTTCATCCAAGTCCTGCCAGCCGTGGAAGGATTCGTTCTGTTTGGGAAAAACCGGACTTCCATGGTAGAAATCGGTGACATCGGGGAGTATGAGCTCGTGAGCGTAGATATGGTAACGAGGAAGGTGGATTTCCGGAGGGTGTAACTATTCCTTTTCGAACAACCATTTCAAAAGAGAACGATTGTGGATATTTTGCATGATATTATACCTCTATGCCTTTATATAGGACCTCATCGACGAGTTTCGCTCGGGTAAATTTCCCAAAGATTCCAGCATTCGGATCCTTGGAATCAATAATCAAACCCGTGGATTTTTGGAATTCCGCAACGGCGGATTGGGTAGCCGGTCAATAGATCGCCGTGCTTTTCGATTTGAGATACCCCATCTCGATAAGTATCTCCTGGAGTGAACGAATTTGCGGACCAACATCACCCAGTTGCAGAGTACCGAAAGCATCTATAATTTTCTTTACCCGTAATTTTTCATGTTCGAAAGCTTTCATTTTTATATCCAGTTCATCTGGTTTTACTACGGCCAAGTTTGTTTTGGAACCAATCTGCGCAGCGTTTTTTTCTCCCTCTGCACCCGAGAGAGTTACTTTCGAATCCTTGACGGCTTTGGCAATACTCTTACTGAGGTTCACCGGCTTAATTTTTGTAAAATCAAAAGTAACAGTTACTTTGTTCGATACATATATTCTCGCTTTTACAGTTCTTCGACCCCAAGCCAAAGCTCTCGCCAACCCTTCTTCTCAAAATCCCATCCAAATATCGATTCGATCATATGCATTTCACCGAATTCCCGTAGGAACGATAGCTCCGCCGCGATCTTCGACAGAACCGATTCCAAAACCTTCTACCCAGATTTTCGTACCAAAACCGTAAGATTTCGGAGCGGCAAGCATGCCATTAAAAACAGGTTTTCCACTCGCTCCGTAGACACCGTTACCATTGAGTAAAATTTCCTCCTGGTGATTATTTCGAAGATAATATTTCTGATCTGGAAGCGGAGAATAATAAGCAGTGGCTATCAGGGTTATTTCTTGATAATCCGGGACTTTTGCCATATCAACCGAAGGAATTGTATTCTTTTTCGATTCAATTGCCGGAGTTCTGGTTCATGTGCTTTGCTTTACGGAACTCTTTTTGAGAATTTTCGTATGGTTTTTCCCGGTCGTTGCAGCCTTTGCATATGCGATTTCCCAAGAGAAAATTTGCATGGAAAAAAGAAGGATCAAACAGGAGGCGATATATTTTTTCATACCTCTATCCTACCATGTGCAGGCTCCCCTGTCGAAAAGTGGAATTGACATATTCATATATTTATTTCAAGTAACAATAATACGGAGATATAAGGAATGAGATCAATAGCCTTCGACCTGCTGCACAAATCACTGGCTTGTTTTTTAAAAAAAATACGTTATAAAGTCTTTATACGTTTTGAAAAAATGAATAAAATCATCGTCATACCGAAAAATTTTAAAATCCCAGAAACGATACGGGTCGCGAGCGAATCAGTCCGTGCGAATCTTGCAAAAAAACGCGCCCAGAGAGGTACGGCAAATGCTCTGAACGAAGTAACAAACCCAACCGATTGACCCGAATTAGATTTTCCCATGGATTTTACCCTTTGAGAATCGGGAAAAACTCCAGTGAATTTGAAAGCGGAAACAAAAATCGAAACATCGGTTATTCCTAAATTGGAAGAGATAGAGCTTTCTGATATCGATTTGGATTTTACTAAATGAATGCCAACAGAATTATGAGATACAAGCGCAAGTCAAAATGTGACATTGCCTATTTTATCAGAAGCAGTCAAACCCGTTGCATTGAAATCAAACCCGCCTATAACATCATTGAAAAGCTTGCCAAAAAGAAAGGATGGAAATGTGAACGAGCGAAATATTTCTCTGACGCAAACAGCGATGCTCCATGCAGAATGACAACGTCCCATCATCGAAGAAATATATCGAGAAAAGAATTTGGACCCAAAATTAACCGTCGATGAAATCGTCGATGTGGTTGCTATTATGGAGACACATGAAGAACTCTGGGATACACTACAAATCAACGAGATTAATATTCCTGCAACGGAAGTTTCTCTTTGGTGAAGTTTCATGAGATTTTTTACTCCTACAAGCTCGGAACGTGTAAAAAATTCTACTTTTGAAAAATGAGATATTTTTGATATTAAAATCAGGGGATTTGATATGTTTTTGTTGACCCGTATACGAAAATCAGAAAAAAATTCCCTTACTTTTTGTGTCGTAAAAAGCAAGATTTCCACATATGACCCAGTATATGTTTTTGAACTTCTCGTAAAACTCCCAATTCGGGAAGGTGAAATTTTGGAAATATTTCGAAATAGAAATTCCGGTCCGGAACTCATAAATAGTTGGCCAGTCGAACAAGTATTTCTCAAAAGACAAAAAGTGGATAAAGAAAAGAAGAAGAACAGCTTGTTGAAAATTTTGGGGATATAGTGAGATTAGATATTTTTAAAGATTTTTACTATGGGTATTTCCATTTGACTCCCATATTTTTTGAATTAAAATATCTAGGTTAAAAAAACGCTTATGATTCAAATCAAACAAAAGAATATTCAAGAAAATTTTTCAAGAAAAAATAGGATTTATGGTTTTACTTTAGTTGAATTAATAGTTGTAATAACTATACTATCTA
>JAVHRB010000074.1:0-30465 GCA_036171455.1 Patescibacteria group bacterium | reverse complement strand
TTATATCCTATCCTGAATTTGTGAGAAAGTTGCGTTTGGGGTTAGAATCCAGCTTAATTATCTAAGAAAGATTTTCGTGAAGTGTATATTGAAGAATGCGAAGAAGGGATTATTTCCGTCAATCTCGTAGGGAAAAATTCCCATTGGGTGGAATAGGGCCTATGATATTTGCGGGGGGCAAGTTTTTATGAAAAAATACGCCGTAGCTGGTAGAATATATTTTGTGCATAAATGGAAATATCCCATGCATCAAATCAGGTATACCCACCCCCATTATTACAACGCCACCCCCACATTCTCCACCCACTTCTCCGCCGCTGCTTTCATCTCCATAATCTCCCCGCGGAAAAACGAAGTACCTCTAAACTCCGAATCCACCAATTTCCCAGACCGGAAATTCTGAATCGTGTATTTCTTGCATCATGCAACAGTCTTGGCAATCGCCTCGATCGACTGCACATCGTGAATCCCGCCGATGACCGTCGTCCGGAACTCATGATCTATGCCCGAAGCGATAATCAGAGCAATACTTTCTGTCATCGCCACGGCATTGCCTCCGACTGGGGTGATTTCCCCGTACCGGTGGAGTTCGTGCTTAACGTCCATAGCGACATAATCGAGTAATTTTTCATCAAACAATTCTCGCAATACTTTCGGATTACTTCCATTTGTATCGAGCTTGACCAAAAATCCCAAATCTTTGATACGGCGTACAAAAGATTTCAGATCCGTGTGCAAGGTTGGTTCCCCTCAGCAAATCACCACTCCGTCCAACTTCCCCGTGCGTTCGACGAGGAAGTTGAAAAAAGTGTCTTCGGGTATCAGATCCGAGCGGTTCTTCACGAGGTTTTCGGGGAGAACGAGCTCGGGATTGTGACAGTATCCGCATCGGAAATTACAGCCGGGAGTCCAGGCGATTGCCGCGAGTTTTTTCGGGTAATCGAGGAGCGTCATCAGCTGTACGGCCGCTATTTGCATGATTTGGAATATTTCGCGATAAATGCGGAATTCGTGCTTTCCGCTTCGGTGAAATGGATTCGAGAGTAGTGTTCGGATTTTTTTCCTTCGTTGAAATGGCTAACTGGTCGGTAGTATCCCATCACGCGGGTATAGATCTCACATCGGGTTCTTTCTGCTGCGGGAGTTGCGTCTTGGAGTTGAATGAGGGCGTTCATAGGGGGTAAAAGTTATTTGATAAGGGAGGCTTCGAGTCGTTCCATTTTTTCTGGGTGGTCGGTATATTTTTCGCGGAGTTCCAGATCGAATTCCTTGCCAGCGAATCCATGTTCGGCATCGCACTTTGGACAGAAATCGTGTTCTCCGGAGAGGTACCCGTGTTTCGGACAGATAGAAAAGGTTGGAGAAATCGTGATGTAAGGGAGTTGGTAATTGCTCAGGACCTTTTTCACGAGAGCCTTGCAGCTTTCTGCGTCGGTGACACGTTCCCCGAGGTAGAGGTGAAGGACGGTCCCGCCGGTATATTTGCACTGTAACTCGTTCTGGAATTCGAGCGCTTCAAAAAGATCGTCCGTGAATCCTACGGGTAACTGCGTGCTATTGGTATAGTACGGTGCTGCGAGTGTTCCGGATTGGATGATTTTTGGATGTTGTTTTTGGTCTTCCTTGGCAAACCGGTAGGTAGTACCTTCTGCGGGAGTCGCTTCGAGATTGTACATATTGCCGGTCTCTTCTTGGTATTCCTTGAGTCGTGCGCGCATCCGGTCGAGCATGTCGGTGGTGAATTTTCGCCCCCCATCCGTGCTAATATCTTCTTTCCCATCCGTAAAATTTTGGATGGCTTCGTTCATTCCGTTGATTCCGATGGTGGAGAAGTGGTTGCGGAATGATTTGAGGTACCGGTGGGTATACGGATAAAATCCTCGTTCCAGCCATTTCGTTACCTCTTTTCGTTTGATTTCGAGTGAAGTTTTTGCGAGTCCCATGAGGTGGAACACTTGCCGTTCGAATGCTGCCTCATCGCCTCGGCATTCGTATCCGATGCGGGCGAGATTGAGCGTTACAACCCCGATGGAACCGGTCATTTCTGCGGATCCAAAGAGCCCGTTCCCCCGTTTGAGGAGTTCTCGTAGGTCGAGCTGCAATCGGCAGCACATGCTGCGTACCGCTCCAGGTTTGTAGGCACCTTCGTTGATTTCCTTCGTGAGCTGGCCGTCGGTACCTTTGACCCATCGGTATTGTGAACCGATGAAATTTTGGAAGTAGGGGAGACCGTATTTGGCGGTCATTTCGAAAATTCCGTTCACGTCCGGATCGTCCCAGGGGAAAACTTCGGTGATGTTGTACGTCGGAATTGGGAAAGTAAAAACCCGTCCCCGGTAGTCTCCAGCGGTGTAGACTTCGATGAGTGCCCGATTGATGAGCCGGCGTTCGAGGTCAAGTTCGCCGTATTTTTTCTCATAGAGTGGCGCGTCATATCCGCCGAGGTGGAGCGCGGAATCTTTGAGATCTTCTGGACAAGTCCAATCGAGCGTGATGTTCGTGAACGGTGCCTGCGATCCCCATCGGGATGGGAAATTGAGGGAGAAAATAAACGACTGGATGTTTTGGAGGACATATCGATAGGTTTTTGTTTCAATATATTTTTCCAAGGCTTCGGCATCTGCGAATTTCATATCATATTTTTTTGCTTCTATTCGCAATTCCTGGGAATATTTATGAACGAACGGGGAGAGATAGGTATCAAATGACGAGAATGCCTGTGCTCCAGCCCATTCGTTTTGCAGGGTTCCGAGGAAGTTGATCATCTGGGAAATCGCCGACTGGAAGTTTTTCGGAGGAGCGGATTCTACGCGGTTTGGGACTCCGTTGAATCCTTCTTCGAGGAGCTGACGCAAGCTCCAACCCGCACAATATCCCGAGAACATGTCGAGGTCGTGAATATGGATATCAGCATTCCGATGAGCATTCCCAATATCTGCGGGATAGATGTGTGACAACCAGTAGTTTGCAGTGATTTTTCCGGCGGTATTGAGAATAAGTCCCCCGAGCGAGTATCCAGAATTCGAATTTGCACTCACACGCCAGTCGGATTTTTCGAGGTATTCTTCCATAGTTTTTTTGACTTCGACGACAATGTTCTGATCTTGGCGGGCTTCTGCGCGTTTTTGGCGGTAGAGGATATAGGCTTTGGCAATTTCGGGGAGACCGCTTCTGACGAGAACGATTTCGACCTTGTCTTGAATTTCCTCGACGGTGGGAATATACCCCGTGCCCATGGATTGGAGGTGTTCTATTACTTGGTCAGTGAACGTCATAGCTTGATGAACCGTTTCGAGCCCTACGGCTTCGATGGCCTGCTCGATGGCAGAAGTGATTTTTTGTTGGTCGAACGTGATGATAGATCCGTTACGTTTCCTTACTTTATAAATGGCCATGGCATTTTGAGGATAAAAAAATAAAAACAGTACGCGGTTAGATGATAAATCATACGGGCGCACTGTTTTGCAGTTCTTGGCAAGCGAAAAAACAGGTGCGGGAGTCGGATTTTCATCCAAATTAACGCGGTATTCCTGTTTTCAAGAATTGCTATCTCCTTAAAAAACGATATTGGTTTGAGGTTTGGTTATCAAAACGAGATATTTCAATATGTAGTTGTGTATTCGATAACATATACACTATATATAGTTTATTTTGATTGCAAAAGATTTTGTGAAAATTTGTGTTTTCAGTGGATTGCAGAGCGGAAACAACCGTGTATTTTCTTTTTTGGATAGAAAACTAATCGATAAAAATCTGTTTTTTGCAGATAAAAAAATACCCCGTATTACGAACGTGGTATTTCATTGGTTTGCGAAATTAATTTCCTATTCTATCACACGGTCAGTATATGGTTCTCCATCCGACCCAAAGACGAGACCGATCGGATCCCGTGATCGTCCCGGTGTGTAATCCCCGCCAATCATGACTCTTGATGTGGTTTTGACAAGTACCTGGTATTTTATACCGTATTCTGTAGTTATTCCAATCAGGTATTCCGTCCCATCGGTATTTTGAAAATCCGATGGCTTCATTCCGAGTTTGGCAAAGTTCGGAGTTCCGGCAACGTAGTTTTCCATTGTGGCAAGATTGCCTCCTATATATATTTTTTTACCTTCGAGTGATTCGTCTCGTTGTACGAGTTCGAGAATGTTCACTCCGGTCATTTTAGCAGTATCGATAGCTCTCTGTATCGCACTAATATTCGCGAGAATTTGGGATTCCGCCTCCTGTCATGGGAAGGTAGATTCCGAAGACCCTATCAATCCTTCGTTCCCCGTGGAAATTTCACCCGTGTCCACGAGGGATTCAGTTTCCGGCAATTCCGGCAGTATTCCTTCTTTTATAATTCCATCTCATTGGGAATATCCACCATTGAACGATCATGCTCCCATAGTAGCTGCCTGCATATATTTTTGGAACGAGTAAAATCCGAATCCAACTGCCATAGCTGCCGATGCACCCCCTATCATCATTACCTGTTTGTTGCTATATTGTATGTTCGGATACAGGTTCGGTACCATGGTCATATCGGCGAGCTTGATATCCGTTTCTTGGAAGTTTTTCGGGATTTCATACGTTATCCATCCTTCTTTTGAGCGGAAATCGCTATTGAATTCCACTTCCGTTTTTTGGTCCGGAACGGAAACCGTACCTTTCGATTGTGCGACTTTGAATCCATTTTCCTGACTGGATGTCACTTTCAAAAGCGCATCGGCTATTTTCTTGTCGCCCGCCGTACATTCGAACGAAAACTGTTTTTCGGCAGGGGAAACAGTTTTGCCTACTAGGTTCGCTTGTATTTTTTGCATCATGAACATGCTGTCGAGATGGAAATTGAACGTGTCGGCCGTGGTGATTTGCCCATTGAGATGAACTTCTATTAATCCTTCCTGGATAAGATTTCATTGGACTTTTCCGGAATCATAGGACAAATCCCCCGTCGTATTTTTCGTACCGTCTGGGTTTGTTTGGGTAAAATCAAGTCGGAATACCGATTTTTCATATGCCGATTTTAGAACGAGCATCTTGGAATCGATATTCAAATGAAAGGATACTGCGGGCACGTCATAGTCGAAATCCAATTTTTGCGCTTCCCCTCTGTCGCTATTGCTCCGTAAGCTGACTTTCCCGGATTGTCCATTTCCCTTGGCAGAAAAGTCGAATACTGGACTCAGAGGATTGAGCTGTTCCGAACCGGCGATATCGAAGTTGGAAATTTTGTAATCTTGTATTTCCAGCGAACCGTGAACCTTGAATTGTTCGGGGACAGTACTGTCCTGGGTACCCAGCGTATTGGTTTCCCCAGTATTTACTATGGCACTGGATTCGTCCAAGGAGGTATCGGCCGCGGTTTTGGGGGTTTCCATGTCGATTTCGATTTTTCCCGACCCGTTCGTGATTTCTCCGATGATTTTCCCGTTGGGCAACACATAATTCAATTTGATGAGACTGCTCGCTATTGTACCGGCATCCCCGTTTCATTTCACGGTCAATTGTCCGTTCGGATCCTCGATTTCGAGGGACCATTTTTCCATGACGTGAGCTTTGTAGGTCACGGTTGCTGACAATACGTTTCCTTGGGCCACGGTGAATTTGTAGTTACCTCCAGAGATATCTCATTCCTTGTAGATCTGCGTCGCAATTGACAGCATCGGCTGCAATTGTTTTAAGGAAGCTTCACATTCTTTTGCGAGTCCAGCCGGATCCTCTGACTTTATCCCGGCTCATCCGAATTCTTTTTCTAAATTGGCAATCAGTGGCGCAATTTCCTGACAGGATTGCTCGTTGAGCACGAGGTTTGTTTTGGAACCGTCCTGGCTCGAAGTTCCGTTTTTGAAGATGAAATTGATGGCCCGGTCGCTCGCGAGGAATTTTTTCAAATCCGCCACTCCTCCGGCTTTTTCAAAATAGGCTTGGGGATTGCTCGTCGCGAAAGCAAGCGCCATTTTTTTGAACAGATCGATTTTGGAAAAATCTCAGAGGGCTTTGAGAGTTGGTTTCGAATTGTCGAACATCGCGTACCGGTGCCAACCGTAGATTTCTGCCAGTTTAGCGGCCAGTTCCCGCTTTCCCTGCAGAGCTCCAAAGTTCTCACTGCCGCTTCCCGCCAGCAATTTTTCGCTTCCCGCCCCGATATAACTGTATACTTTCTCGTTATCAGTGACGATATCGACGTTTTTCAGGGAGAAGTTTTCCGACGTGGATCCGCTGGCTATAACGGTTAATTCACCAAGTTGTATTCTCTGCTGTAATCCGTCTGAACGGGAAAGTAATCCTCCATTCTTAATTTTCAGATTCATCTGGTTCAAAACTTTTCCGTCTTTATTTACAATGAGATTAACATTGGAATTAAAAAGTACGTTTAAATTATCCGCCTTTTGGACTCATGCTTGATTCGAAATATCCATTTTGATACCCTGGAAACCATACTGAATTTTCTCGATGACGTTAGCTTCCGGAAAGGTCGCGTTCCCGACGTAGTAGGCATAGCCGGTAAGCCCGGAAAACAGGAAAATGACAATAGCCAAACCAATAATTATTTTTTTGCTTTCATTGTTGAAAAAGTTAAAGGTACCCGAAGTTATAGGACGGAGATTGTCCGTTATTATGTTACAAGGTATCCGTTTTCCGGATATTACGCAAAAGAAAAATCCACCTCCCATTGACTCTGGTAGGCGGACGTTGTATAAAGATGTTTTTTACGCGAGTTTGACGAATACGGTGGATTCACCGCTAAAATCGGTTTCTTTTGATTTATATTTATCCACGGCTTCGAGGCTCGCTTGACCGATAGATTGGAGGAATCCATCGCGGAATTCGCCATAAGGGATAACTACTCGAGCTTCGAGGGCTTCGAAAATCTGAATATCCGATTTGGAACCGGAAATGAGGAGTACATCGAGATCCTCAAAAAATGCGATAAGCGCGTCGGTAGGTTCGAGGATTTCTGCTGGAACATATCCGATAATTTTGCGTTCTACCTGGAGTTCGTGTACGAGGTTTTCCCCGATAAGACGAGTCTGGAGTAGGACTCCGGACTTTTCGTATTCTCCAGGCATCTCAATTTTGAGACCATCGATTTCGAGTCATTCCGGGCTAAAAATTACGGTTTTCTTTTCCGTAATAATCGTGAGAATGTTTTGGTTGAGTGAGATTTCCATATTACATGTACATTACATTTTTTTTAACGAAGCTCATTATATCTGGCTTCATGTTGATTTTCTCCAGTTCATCGAGGGATTTCCAGGATATACCGCTGAATTTTTCTCCCGGCTCCGATTCGTCGAAGTCGATACCGAATGCGATGGGTACCAATGTCCCCGTATATTTTACGAGGAAGAGGTAGACGTCTTTGTCGATGACGGGATTTCATTCCAAGTGACCTGCGACGAAACTGTAGTTTATTTTGCTCATAAACTTGATAACTTCAAGTTTATCGTGTTCGAGTCCGGTTTCTTCGGCAATTTCCCTCAGGGCGGTCTGCTTCGCGGTTTCCCCCTGCTCCATATGCCCCTTGGGCAGTATGTAGTCGGTTTCACCCTTCATGTTTTTCCGCTCCAAGAGGAGAATGTCTATCTGGTCGTTATTCTTGCGATAGACAATGCCGCCAGAACTTTTTTCAAAGATTCGATTCATAGCGGGGGTTGATGTATAATATGAGACTATGATAGTCAAAAACGGAGTTTTCACAAGAGCAATCATTGGAAAACGCAAATTTCTCGTCAGTTTTTCCCGTCTTGGTACGTTGTGGCAGTACGGCAATTTACGAGAGTGATTGAAATTGAAGTCGGTTTTTTTTGGGGTTATTCAAGCATGGATTTATTCAGGGTATTATTTCTTTTCTGCGAAAACTACCAATCGTTCTGGATAACTCTTGGTTTTTGGGTTCCAAATCCCCTGACAAGTCACAATATTGAGCCGTGTCGAATTACTGGATGATTGGAACACTTCGTTCGTAGAATCGTTCGCCAAGTATATGTGAATTTTTCGGACTACGAATTGGGCAGTCAATCATTTCCTATCGGTTACCATCACGGTGTCACCCGGTTGTAGTCGATTGAGTCTGGCAAATACGGTGGGTTTGCCTCGAACCCAGCCATAATGACCAGTTATTACGGCGGTTCCAGGATTCCCGGGCTTCGCTCCGGTACGGAGCCAGCCGGTATCGGAATACGATGCTGGGGCATCCATGGATCCGTCGTTCGTTAATCACAGGATTGTGATAGGAGCATCGACCCCGATTTGTGGTATAGCAATGTGTCTCGGCAGTCCGAATCGGACTGCGGTCGTCGTGCGTGCCAAGCGGTTAACCGTGCTGGATATGGATTTTGGATATGCGGAATCCGCGTTTACGGGAGACCAGGCTGAGATGCCAATCAGGACGGACAGCAGCGTCGCGATGCCAGTTCGCGCTAGCACGGTCATTTTGTTTGTCCGTTGTGATACCGCTGGTATTACTTCCATAATTGGCTCATAATATTCCCAAGGTTCTGGAAAAATTCCTTGAGGGTTGACTCGCTAGAACCGTCATATATCCCAGCGTTCGGAAAACGGACAGTTGGAATGGTAATGGATTCCGGAATTAGTTCTGCGTTATGTACTTTTACGAGAAGCATATCCTGTGCATAGGCAATATGTTCATTCGCTGTACCTTGTACGGTAGCAATGTTGGTATTCGTAACACGTATCCGCATCTTGCAAGAAAATGACCAAGTCTCGTTTGGTTCTAAGAGTAAGTTGCTGTTCAAATCCCCAGAAATCAGGTTCACTGAGGTACATTTGTCATCTGTCAGTGAAACTGAGTGTAATACGGCTATACCCGGATTTGTAACTTTGTAGAAATAGGTGACGTATCCACCACCGTACAAAAACGGAGTCCGTCGGCTCGAGGTCTTAACGATGTTGATACGTGGTACCGCCAGTGCCGTTTGGACCGGGGGAACAATAGCTCACGTCATGACCGTACCGGGATGCGATACCTCATAGGGTATGGCGTTCGTCGCGCTGCTGCCTGTGGAAACTGGCGCGATATAGGTATTGGTTACGTTACAGGTCTTGGTTTGTCCTGCGGCAAGAACGATGCTTCCCGTTGAACTGCAGTCTCATGAATAGGTCTTTGTATATTTGGTATTTGTATCTTCGTCGATCGAATACGATCCGGCGCTCAAAACATAGGCTACTCCCGGGGATGCAGCACCGAGATTTGGACTGCCGAGCACGTCGGAACCGGATTGGTTGACATGGAGGTAGAAATCAGAAGACGCGGCAGTACCGCCGACGACGGTTTTGACGACGTTAAGGGTCGCTTGGGAGGGGGGTGCCAAACAGACGGCTCGTTTGACGGTATTGTTATCGAGCGTAACAGCACCGTTTCTCGCGAATACCCGTCATTCCACATTGGCCGAAGTCGTGAGCGTCGCGCTTGTCAAGGCGAGGATATTTCCCTTGAAAACGGAACTTGCACCGAGGGTTGCGGAGCTTCCCACGTACCAGAATACGTTACAAGCCTGTGCACCGTTGGTTAGCATGACGATGCTCGAACCTGCCGTCGTGAGTGTGGATGAGGATTTGAATATGAAAACGGCATTCGGGTCTCCGAGCGCGTCGAGCGTCACGGTACCGGTAATGCCGAACGTTCCCGCGGCGGAATCGTAGACTCCAGGATTTTTCGTCGTTCCCCCGAGTTCCGTTGGAACCGTGGAAGTTACGACTTCGGCAGCCAGATTGTTATATGCGGTGAGAAAGTCGTTCTGTGCTTGGACTGCGGTAGCATTGGCCACGTGTTTGATTCCGTTCAGGATTCCCGGAGGAAATCCCGTGACGGAAGTACCGGGGCTGAGTCCGAGATTTCCGGTGACGATTCCGGGACCGGTTACGGTCGATCCGGCAATCACCGCAAAGCTGTCTGCCGTGAGCAGGCTTACGGGAGTCGGCCAGGCGGCGAATGCCGTGCCGGTCAGGCAGGAACCGAAAAATAGGGAAACCGCGATTGCCGTTCCCATCGAGTTGATGTTTTTCATAGGGTATTTTTAAAAGGTTACGTAAAATTCGGCAGATCTTGGTGGATCTGCCTTTTTGTAAAGCATGTTATTTTATTTTGAGAAGAAAAGGGACGATCCCGTATTTTCTCGGCAAGCTATCGTATAGCATGTGGTACACTTGTATCGACTGTGTCAATCCGATCTTCAGAAATTCTCATATCGGCCATATGCCAGACTGCGCCGGCAAATTCACAAAATACGTACTGTACCCACAGTATGGACCGTTACGGGGGGATGTCAACAAGTAATACGGCAGCAGGTCCCGCACCTGGAAAATCGCCCGTCGCAAATATGGCCTGCCCCGTGCCCGGACGATGGTTTCCATAGGTCGAGACAAACGGGCGAACGAAGTCACGAATTTTTTGCCGGGTATCCGCAAACGTGGTATGCTCACGGTATGACCAGGAAAAATCCCGAAAACCAGCCGAAACTTCCCGTGGAATCGCCGGTATCCGAATCGCGTCCGACCCTCGAATCCCCGGAAAACGTCCCGAACACCATTGATCGCATCGTCGATTTCGTCAAGTGTACGGTATTTCAGGTATGTAAAAAAGCAGAAGTGACCCGAGAAACGAAAAAAGCTATTCGGGAAAAGCTACTCCTGGCTGACCTCGGAAAACTTCTGCCCTACCATCCATATGTTGGGGATACGAGTATGTCACGACGTCTCCTATTCGGGGCTGATCCAAAAATCAGAGAAATCTATGGAAGCTTTGCTTCGGAGTCTGATAGGAAAGCTTGGGATTCGTTTATGAAGCTGCCAGTTGATCAGCGCATAAAATATCCATTATATACTACTTTAGCAAGTAAGCGTTGAGATGCAATCGGAATACCTGAAACGGCTCGATTGGATTTTCGTCAAAACCTCAAAAGCCTTTGGGAATACAAGATCCGAAAATACGGTGGCAGGAACACCCCGCTCAAAAATTTCTACGAATCGAAAATTCTACCATTGATTGAAAGTCCGAAACCGTGGACTCGAACGACGCTCGAAAAATACGTCGGGGAAATCGACGCTGATATAGATGGAATTGTTGCTAAAATGGGAGGAATCAAAGGATACGAAAAAACGCTTAAGGAAAAGAAATGAATCGCGGATCCCGTTAGAATCCGGTTACTCAGCTCTATCGTGGAGCAGATTCGGGGGAAAGATCTTGTTGCTTTATCTATTACCGAAATCATGGATAAAACCAAGGGGGTATTTAATTTAGCCCTATTTGATATTATACTTCGATATGGTGGCAAGGAATATTTGACCCATATACCTGCAATTAATGATCCATATATTTCTTATGGGAACTATCAACATACCAAATATTCTGTCGGCTGACGAAATCCAGAAGATACTGAGGCAGGAGCTGTTACAGCCGATCGGGTTTTTACTGGTGGTAAGGTATTGAAGGATGCCGAATGACAGCCAGTGAATATCGAGAATTTCCCCATAGAACTCCATCATCGGGCAGCATATCTCCTCATGGTCAATAATATCACGAGTGCTATTTCCCGGATGCCGGAGGAATTCCGGTATATTGAAATCGAAATGGTAAAAACCAAGAACAAGAAATGAAAAACCATCATGAAAGAAGTCAAAAAAACCAAAGTCTCTCATCCAATTTCCGTACTGGAAAAATGTTTCAAAAAAAAGGAATGACTCGCGATGAATATACTTCTCCAATATGTTGCTGCCGCGCACAACAATCCGAAATACTCATATGATGGACTCCTGTTTTGGCTCGCAGATTACGAAAAAATCGGTGCCAAGACCGGTGACAATCTCGGTGAGTATATTGACAAAGCAACGGCCCGTTCCAATGCTGAAAAACAGAAATTGAACAATCGCTCTATCAAAAAAGAGGGAGCATTGGCTACAGCGAGCAAGTAGAATTGACCGGACCTTGTAGTGTTAGTTTACGCCTTCTTTCAAACCCCCACCGCCGATATCACGGAAATCGTCACGATGATAGCGCTGCATATTAAACAAAGGTAGCAGTATGCTCCGATATACATGTATTCGCGAAATATGAAAAAGCTATTGAACATCGTACCTCCGATACCCAGTGCAAGCAAGTATTTGAAATGATTCATAGATTTGGCTCGGTATCCGAGGAATGCGATGAATGCGATAATCGGATAGACGAACAAAGCTATGAGTGGAAATGGCAGTCCAAAAACTTCGGCATACGGACTGTCGAGCACGGTCGTACAGGAAAACGTCTGGTTGATATCGCAAAATGACATTGGTCTTTCGGAAACCGGCGTGTTTTTGAGAAAATACGCTTTGTTGGTAAGGTATCCAGCATTGATGAATGCGATGAGAGAGAGAAGAATGATGGCGATGTATTTTTTCATATTTTGAATAAAAGATTTCTCGTATTGTAGGGATTTTTTTCATTTTGATATATTTTTTTACAAAAAACCGATGCTATTGGATAACCCCCGTAAATTGTTGCAAATCCATTTGCACTGGAAAAATCTGCCCGTACAATCATACTGATTGAGTTTGTCGCTTTTTTTACATTACCCATATGTTCCGCATATTCAGCGAAGTCGCCAAGAGGACCCAAAAAATAATATTAACGACTGCCTGCCTGTTCGTGGTCGTAGCGCTTTTCTTTGATTATTGATTGAATACCTGTCCTACGGAGGGAGGTTTTTTCGATTCACACATCACCTGTGCTGGTACGTACTATGAGCCGTTCCAGATTACTGCAACGCAATTCATGGTGTGGTTCGGACTGACGGGAATCCCCTTGATTCTCCTGTGGTTGGGATGGGAAAAAGCCAAGGAGTTGTGGAAGAGCGGATTTTTCAATCCGAAATCTCGGTACTTCCGTTTTCATGGAAAAATCGTGCTATTTGTGGAAGTCGTTGCCTGTTTCGTTTTGGCATTTGCCGTTTTCCCGTACCTGATGATGCATTTTGATCCCATTTACGCGTTTTTCATGAGAACCGTCGTGAAATGGCTCGAACCGTCGTTTGATTTTATGATGCACATAACGTCAATGTTTTTTGACTCCGTTTTCGGGTTTGTTATGGATATGTTGGTAAAGTTGATATCGGTCTTGTAACCATATTTTGCAAAATAAATTTCCCTCTTGCTTTTCGGCTGATATTTTGTAGATTTTACGCATATTTTTAGAAAGTTTCCCATGAGATTCAACTCGAACACCAACGCATTCAAATCCGCGGTCGATATCGTGAGCCATGCGAGCTCGCCGGGTGGTATGACGCCCATCTTGGAGAATATCCTCATCAGTGTTCAGTACAAAAAAGTCGTTCTCACGGCCAATAATCTCGAGATGGCCATCGAATACAATCTCGACAAGGACATGGATATCCAATCCGAAGGAAATTTTACGGTATCGTCCCGATTTATCACTTCGTTTCTCTCGCTCATTTCCGAGGACCGGCTTACGGTAGGGCTCGTGGACGACGGATCGCTCGAATTTACCACGCCTTCTTCCAATACCAAGGTCAAAGGACTCGACGCGACGAAATTCCCGGTAATTCCTGGATTTCAGGTCAATGAACCACTTCGGATTCCCGCAAATTCCCTCAAAAAATCTATTGAACGGACGATTTTTAGCACGGCAGAAGGCAATATCCGGCCGACGCTCGCAGGAATTTGCCTCCAACTCCGGGAGGATGGTATCGTTTTCGCGAGCACTGACAGTTTTCGGCTTTCCGAATACATTCTCAAGGATAAAATCGAGCATCCGCCACTTTCCATTATTATTCCTTCCAAGACCGCTATCGAACTTTCCCGCATCTTGCCGGAAACCGGTGACGTCGAACTATTTGCGAGTGAAAACCAATTGCTCGTTGTTTTCGGCAATATTAAAGTCTATTCCCGACTTCTCAACGGGCATTTTCCCGATTATCGGAATTTTTTCCCAAAAGGATACGCTACCAAGGGGGTCGTGCTCCGAACGGATCTCGTTCAGGCGCTTAAACGTATGAACCTCATTACCAAGGAAAACAAGTATAATACCAGGCTCGCATTCCGCGCCGAGACGGGCATCGAGATTTTTACGGGTGACACCGAAATTGGGGCGGGTCGGATTTCTATCCCAGCATCCATAGAAGGGGAGGACGCGACCATCGGTCTCAATGCAACCTACTTACTCGATGTATTGTCCGTCATTAAAGACGACCACGTGAGTATCGATTTTGAGACACCGCTTTCTCCGATTATGGTACAGGCAGTACCAGCGGAAGACAGTAAACAATCGTACAAGCACATTATTATGCCACTGAAGATTTAATTGGTTTTTTCAAGTTGGGGCAGTAATTTTATTTCCGTAGTTTTTTTACCATGTTGCAAACGCTTCGATCCCTTCAGGAAACCGTTATAGGACGGTTGCCGAAAATTTTCAATCAAGAGGAGCTTATTGAGTATAAAAATTCGATTTTTGGAAAAACTGGCCAAATGACTGAAATTCTCAAAGGGGTTAAAGATCTCTCTATCCAGGAAAAACAAACGGTTGGAAAGGCAACCAACGAGCTCAAGAATGTTCTCGTTGCAGCATTTGACGATCGATCTCGTTCTATTGATGCTACGGAAGTCGCAAAACGAATTGCTACCGAATATACTGATGTCACCTTTCCTGTAGCAGACCCTAAAATCGGACATCTCCACCCGATCACCCTGGTAACCCGACAGGTAGAAGAAAGTTTTACCCGGATGGGGTTCGAAATTCTCGAATCGGCAGAAATCTCCGACGAATCCAAGAATTTTGATACTTTGAACATGCCAAAATCGCATTCGACCCGGGACGAAAGTGGTGCTATTCGATTGGAAGGGGTTGAGCAGATATTGGCTACACATGTTTCGAGTATGCAAAATGAAATTTACCGAACTCATAAGCTTCCTATTCGAGTGGCGGTACTGGGGCAGGTGTTTCGCGATGAGTCGGGACAAGAGATTTCTTTTCATCAGGCGGAAGTCATCGTAGTCGACCAGGGGATTTCATTTGCAAATATGAAACATGTCATTCGTACGACCATTGAAGATATTGTCGGAAATGAAACGAAAATTCGATACCGAACGAACTACAACCCGATGGTGGAGCTCGGGGCGAGTGTAGATATTTCTTGCTCATTGTGCAATGGGAATGGATGCGATGATTGCCAGGGAACGGGATGGATCGAGTTTCTGGAATGTGGTCTGTTGCATACGAATGTGTTGCTTGCCGGGGGAATTGACCCAACGGAATATTCCGGATTTGCTTTTGCTTTCGGACTCGAAAAATTGGCGATGGTAAAATACGGAATCAAGGATATGAAATATTTTCAAAATCCTGACATGGCGTTTTTGAAGCAGTTTTAGGGAGGGGAAGGAGATGGTAGGGAAGTCCTTCGCAGGTGGTGCGGGGGATTTTTTAATGAAAGTAAAAAAGATTTTTATAAAACATTGATTTGCTTTCCACTCGAACTTATCCTATTCTTTCCGCAAGATGTGCCTCAAACCCCATTATTTGCGTAATTTTCCCTATATGAAACAAGAAAAAACCATGCTTTTCAAGAGCAAGAAATTTCTGATTGGAGCGATTTTTGCCTTTGTTGCGACCGGTGGAATCCTTACTTTTTCGAATTTGGGTTCCGAAATACTACTTTCCCAGTTTTCTGGCACGAGCATCACTCCTTTGAATGCCTCCGAACTCTGGAAATCTTCTACAGGAAACACGTATCGGTCAATGTTGTCCGTCGCGTACGCCGAGAGAATCGACGTAGTAATCGTCAACATACTTGCGAGAGGATCATCATTGAATAAGGAAAATTATATCAGGTATCTTGCTGACGTAAACGACGGGATTGCCAAATTGGTATCAAAGCCTCAATATGCCGGTGACAAGGATATCTTGAATATCATTGGATATGTGACATACGAATTGAAAGATATACAAGATAGTCTTTTATCCGGGAATCTGCTCATGGGTGATTTTACTGATATCGTAAATAATTCCCTCGAGAAATACCAAAGCGGAACTGGGACGAACGTTTCTTCTACTGGAACAACGAACGCGGGGACAATTACCAATACGGGTACTACTAACACGTGAACCACTCAGTTGGCTACAGACTTAAACCATATAGTTTGAACATTTAGCCTAACCAATGCTGGTGTTTGTAAAATTCAATTGGGACAATCCAATTGCGAACAATCTTTAGCAATACATTTTACGAATGTTCCACCGAGAACTAACTTGAGCATAAAATGATTGAATTCCCCCGATATTCTCTTTACAGCAACCGCTGGTTCTAATGGAGAAATAGAAATACAAAATCCTAGATTTGGCCTAACGCTAGGCACTAAAACCATTTACCCTGAGTTTAAACTTGGGGGAACTGCTTTCGCAAGAACTGATATCGCGGTAAATATAGCTGGTGCTTGTGCTGAAGGTCTTGTAGGGAATAGTACAGGAGTGTGTTCTAGAACTTCAAATCCAGTCACAACGAACACTGACACTTCCGGGCTAATACTTCCTACTACTCCATTCTATATGGTAGTAAAATCACAGTCCGATGGGAAAAAATTTCTGTATTTCAAAATCGATAAATCATTCTGATACAAAGGTTGCATGATGTTTATTGGAGATCAGGCTGGAGTGACGGTTATTGGCGGGGGAGGAGTAAGTAGTGGAAATGGATCAACAATGTGACTTTGAAGCAATCTTAAACCAGATGGGACGTTTGAAGGTTCGGTTTTTGCGAATGCCAATGTGGATAATGATATCGGTTCGTACGTTAACCTGTATTGTCAAAAAACAGCTTTATGAATGAATGCTCAATGACAAGCCACACAGAACGTTTCCTCTATGGAGCGATTGATTCCAGCCGTCAAACTTTCTGACCTCATCGATAATCCATTGACCAGTATGACAATTTCTCCGATTCCTGGAAATGCGCAAACTTCTACTTCCACAGTACCAATACTCCCTACCACTCCATTCTATATGGTAGTAAGTCCCCGTGTATCCGATGGAAAGATGTTTTTGAATTATAAAATCGACAAATCATTTGGATACAAGGGGTGTGCGATGACTATCGGCGATATTGGATGATTTACCATAATGGCAAATCATAAATGAGTCAGCACCGTTAGCGTATCGCAAATATGACTCTGAAATGACCTTAAGCCAGACGGGACGTTCGAAGGGGCAATGTATGTGGGCAATGGTGAATCATACGTCAACTTGTATTGTCAGAAAGCTGCTTTGCAAACGAATGCTCAATGACAATTAATGATGAATATACCTTCCATGGAACGTTTGATTGCTGCTGTAAAAGTATCTGACATCACGGGCAACGCGTTGACCCAAATGTCGATTTCGCCTATACCCGTAGAACCGGCGCCGTACATCGGAGCTGACAAGGTTACGGCTAACGCCGGCGATACCGTCACTTTCAATTGGGAAGCCAACGGGGGAACACGATGCTATACTTCAGTCAATCGTGTGAAAAATACGGACTTGACCGGTAATTCTGGTAGTATTCCAGTAACGAACTTACCTGCTGGTAAATATGCGGTTGATTTGACATGTACCTATAATAATGTTGCGAAAGATTCTTCAGTGTTGAACTTAGACGTGAAACCTTCTGCAGTACCTACTTGTGCTACGGATCCAATCGGTTACTATCTCGCGAAAAATCCGGATGTAAAAACGTATCTCGATGCGAATCCTTCTGAAAATATCAATAATGGAGGAGCTGAGAAGCATTGGAACAAATTTTGATATAAAGAACAAAGGCCATCTTGTTGGCCAGTACCGACCGTTACTTCTGAGGTTACTCCTCCGAATTGTTCCGTGACTCTGAGTTCTACGAATTTCAGTTCGACTTCTAATACGATTTTGAAATTGACATTGGTTTCCAGCGGGCTAGCCGTCGATTCTACGATGTCATGGACATACTCGGTCCCTGATGGAAGACCTCCATTGGTACGTGATATTGCGTACAGTGATTTGAATCAGACAAAAGTATATGAGTTTCCATCAAATAGCTTCCCTCCCGGAGTTGGGTATTCCGTATCGGATTTCATAGGAAAGGCACCGGATGGTTCGTTAGTTAAATGTACTCCTGAGAAGTTGTTGTTCACAGTACAATAGAAAACAATACTGATACGTTTGAAAATCCCGCTTCCATTGAGGCGGGATTTTTCAATATAGTAAAAAATGGAATAATTTGCCCCGTCCCCATCTCTCCATATACTTTCCGACATGAAAAAAACTATCGCTATTACATCCATGTACGCGAACCCCATTCATCCGGGACACATCGAATGCCTCAATCTCTCGCGAGAACATGCGGACGAGCTCTGGGTTATTATCAACAATGATTTCCAGGCAAAACTCAAACGATGAACGGAGAGTTTTCAGAATGAGAAATTTCGTGCAGAAGTTGTCAGTGCACTCAAGGCTGTTGATCGAGTATTTATTTCTATTGATCAAGATCCGAGCGTTTGTGCCAGCCTCGAAACCCTGATTCGGGAAGCACAATCCCGAGATGATGTTGGAACAGTAATTTTTACCAAATGAGGTGACCGGTTCGCGAGCGAAATTCCCGAGAAAAAAGTGTGTGACCGCTTTGGTGTCAATATCGTCGACGGACTCGGAGCCAAAACCCACAACAGCAGCGATATGATCGGTCGACTCAAGAATCAGTCAGATGCAAAAGAATTGGTCAAGGCTGTGGAAGAACTCCCAAAATGACTCGTGGAAGACCGGTATATCGAAATCGGATACCGGCCTTGGGGCGTGTATTTCGTACTCGAGGACAGCCCGATGTACAAAGTCAAAAAAATTATCGTGAATCCGGGAATGCGCCTCAGCCTCCAGAGTCATGAGCACCGCAGCGAGCACTGGACGGTCGTTTCTGGAACGGCAGCGGTTGATATTCGTAGTCCGGAATTCCGTGATACCGAACAACTCAGGATATATACGGAGAATCAAGGCTGCCATATTCCGGCAACCTATCTCCACCGTCTCGCGAACATCGGTACGGAGCCTCTCGTAGTCGTAGAAGTTCAGTGTGGAAAGTATACTGGGGAGGATGATATTGTGAGATATGAGGATGATTTCCAGAGAAAATAATGTAAACCAATTTCTACTGGGTATTACAATGAAATATTGAGTTTGAAATATTGAGTTTTAATTGACAAACAAAAATAATTAGTATCTATAGCCTTATAATTATTTTAAAAAATGAAATTCAATTTTTTCAGAAGGCCGAAGGATTCCTTTAGTGAAACGGCTGAAAAATATCTGAGGGAACACGGCGATATCGGTCCGGATACTATACCGTCCCTTTTGGTTCATGAAGTTGCCGAGACCATTGCCGAAGTCAAATGAGCGGCAGAAAAGGCCGTATTGCCACAAATGCCGTTGGAACGCCGAGCGGACACTCCGGAAAATAATGCCAAAAGGGCCCAATTTACCATCAATGCCCTAAAAAAAGACAACGGATTAAAAAAAGAAGCTTTGGAAAGCAAACAAATTATGATAAATTCCCTAAAACGGGAACTTGCGAAAAAACAACAGATGATCGACTGAAGTTCCAGACTTTCCCATTTGCTTGTCGGAGTAAGTTTAGCAGTTTGAGCTCTGCTTTCGGGTACTGGAACTTTGCTCGCATGACAATTTTCTCCCGAATCTTCCCTACAAGCTTTTGCTTCGTCCGTAGTGAAAAAATTCTCGAATCGGGATACGGGGTATCATCTTATTTTGGAATGAAAAGTCAGCAAGTTCGCGCTCGAAACCGAAAAGAAAAACAATGAAATATTCAAAAAAATATACGCGACCCAAGACGAAATCGTTGCATTGCAAAAACAGGTTATAGAAAGATATGCCTTTCGCGTAGCATCATTGGAACAAGGATGAGCGGTTGCAACCAGTATTCCAAAGTTGGAACTCGCAAAATGTGAAATTCCCGTTTCAGATCCTCAAATACTCGCAAATTTTTGACAAAAAACAGTGGTTGCTCCGATTATTCCAATCGCTCCGCCACCAGCAATCATCACATCCACAGAACAGCCGGCCATTGCGAAAAAACAAGCCAAAGAAGATCTGGCAGTGCGAAAAGTTCCACCAACTATCCTACCGAACCAAATCCAATGAGTAAAAAAATCGGCTAGTGCATATTCTGGAAAAACCTATAAAACTCTTTCGAAGCTCCGACAAGAAATCATGAGTGAATTGCCAGAGAAAAATTTGAAAATAAAAATTCAGGAACAGAAAGGGGGGAGGCTTTTGGTATGGCTCGAATTCAAAGGAAAAAAATCTATCGGATATTATGCTGGTACTCCGAAACATCGTGCTCGACTGACCAAAGAAGGTATGAAACAATGGATAGATGATTCCGTTGAACAGATTTGACTCGTGGATCAAATTGAATCTGTTGCTCAAACTCGAGAAATCAGTTCGTTCCATAATGGATCAGTTTCCATGAAGATACGAAAAATCAATACCGGTGCCGTAGAATTGACTTTTTTTGATTCCTTCAGTAAAAAATGAGAACGTTTCCGACTGGCGAAGTGAACCTATCAAGATCGTGATATAGGTGCGAAAATTGACGATGCCCTAATGAATCTCCTCTACTAGACCATTGTAAAAAGTATTTTTTGAAATACTCGTATGAAAAATTCTCAATCTCCGTCGGTAAAATCATCCAATCCTATCGAGGCGTATTACCGTGCTCGAGAGCGACTGAGGTGAAATAGTGAAGGTGGAACCGAATCACTTTCTGCCCGAGTAAAAAATTCTCTCGAAAAGACCCTGAAAAATAATCGTCGTCCCGCTGCGAGCGTGAGGCTTTCTCTTTGGGAACAACGAAAGCAAATAACCCCGCTTCTTCAGAAATCAACCTCCGTTACACAACATATTTTATCGGAACAAAAGGGGAGAGAAGGTTCGTGACTCCGAGTATATCTCGAGCGAGCTTTTTCCAATCCTGCTGACTATCAGTTTCCGGTGAATCCGCTTTCTCTTGGGGAAAAACAAGAAGTACTTCGGTATCTCGTGTTGGATCCGAGCCGTATTTCCGACAGCCTTTTTTTGGATTTGACCGGAATATCGGAATCCGATTGGACCATCAAAACCCAAGCAGAACAAATGGAAATGAAGCGCAGTTATATTCCCTATTTCAAACAGTTGTTTACCGACAGCTTTCAACTTTTGACACATGTTGGAGCGGGTACGGGACGAATTGCCCGTTTGCCGTTTCATCCGTTGATGCCGCACATTGCGGGGCAATATCTCGTATTTCAAGAATTACAGTCGTTGGATATCCGTCGTATACATGCGCGTGAGTCGCGAAAAAACAATATTTCTGTCAAGCTGCTTCCCGATATTTGGAGTCTGGCAAGGTCACAGGAATATGCCGGAGAAGCCATGTCCCGAAAAATTTCGCTCATTCAGGATTGTAAGTCTGAGCTGATGGGAATTCGGGTACGTTACCCCGATGCCAATGAAATTGAGCGACGCGAAACCATTGCGGAATTTATCAAAAAATTTTCCCAAAAGCAAGCCTACGCGTTCAAGAAAATCATTACCGTTCGAAAGCCGAAGCTCCGCTATACAAATGTTGGAATTGACAGCGCCGTACTTATGGGAATGTCGAACGATTTGGATCGGTACTATTATGAAATTGTTTCCAAATGGACGCAGATTCAGCGCCAAGCACTCTTGATCCGGAATATGGCAGATGTACATGCCGTTCAATTTCATCGGTTTTTGGACGCATTACATACGGAATTTTCTCAATTCGACAGTTCCGACATGGAACGGAGGATTCTTGATACGGTCGAATCCGAAAAGGAGTTTGGATTCGTTGGTTCAGAATCTTTCAAAATTGGGAAAATATGGCATCACGCAAAATTATACCGTGATATACTTTCGTTGCCAGTATCGACCGGAGCCCCGTTTTTTGAAATCGAGAATCGGGTAATCCATGCGATTTCCAAAGTTCGGATGTCTTCTCCGAAAACAAACGTCCGCGAACTCCTCAAACTCGTGGTATATTCTAAGTTGGCCGCATACGAAATTGCTCTCCGTCAGATACGAGACGGATTACGTACCGAGAAAATTGCTTTGATGCGAGACGTTTATCTTGATCGACTCCAACGAACCATTGATATTTTAGGTTCTTTGCATTTTTTAAAGGGCATCAAATTCGATAAATTTGACATAGAATTCGAAAAAAAACTTGCTTCGCTCCAAACGATTTTTGGACTACTCCAATCTGGCAAATTTGACCTTGCTCATGATCTGGTAAAAACGCTTGTCGGACGATAGTATTATTTCAAAACTTCTCTTTTACTTCCTTCTAGATACTGAAAAAGGAGTCGAAATATTTTCTTTTCAAATTCAGCAAAACGGGGGCTTTCAATAACGAAAGCTTCTTTGGAGTCATGATCTACAATGGCTACCCGGTCCGCATAGATGAGTTTACTGATATTGTCGTTAAAGAGATCGAAATCTGCTGGAACCGCCACCAGGGCACGATTGGGGTCGGGTTTTCGGTTCGTTTTCAGTAGTTCGTTTGTAATGACGTATCGTCCGATGCCTTTGGTATTTTTGAGATTGGCATAGTCTTGGGAGAGGTACATGCTCCGCTCGTAGACGACTCGACCCGAACTATAACGATAGTAGCTTCCGCCTTTTGGGGTCAAACGCAGGGCTTCCTCATAGATTTTTGAAATGGAATCCACTCATTGTACATGTTCCAAACGTGCGGGGAGTCCGATTTGAGATTTTTTTTTGAGTCGTTCCATTACTGCGTCGGCCGTCCGTATGAAATCATCACGGAGGCTTTCCAGGGTTTCTGCCGGAGCTGCCCGGTAGTGGGTACGTTTCCCGATTCGGAGAGGGGAGAGAAGTCGGTATTCTTCGAGCAATGGAATAATCCTATAGACTTCGGCACGGTGGAGTTTCGCTTTTCGAGCGATGTCCGAAACCGTTCCTTCACCGATTTCGAGCAAAGCCAAATAGCTCATAGCTCCATTTCTCGGGAGTCCCAGTCGTTCCAAAAAGGCAATTTCCTGCATAAGTGAAAATTATTGTTACGAACGTATCATATCCAAGAGAATCATATTTGAAAAGGAAAATTTATGGGCCTACGAATATAAATTCCATATTTGTATGAAACCTGTTCCATTTACCGGAGAAGTTTCTAGGATATGGGGGTATTTCCTTACCTTACCTCTATGAACACGCTCGTCGCCTCACGGCAAAATACTTCTCAATTCGATACCGACTATCTCGAACGGAATGACGATTTTCTCGGTCCGTTCCGCCGGGTCGACCTCCATTGTCATACTACCATGTCCGACGGCAAGAAATCGGTTCCCGAACTGGTGGCGGACGCGGTAAAGAAACAGTTAGAATTCGTTGCGGTTACCGATCACGATATCGTGAACCGGGAAGCGAAAATCCTCCTGGAACGTGCAGGAATCGCGAGTTGCGAATCGGTGGAAGTGTCCGCGCGGGATTATACTCGTGAACACTCACTCCATCTCACGTTTTATGCGCGGGAAATCAACGCCCGGACCGATGCGATTTTGCAATCGATCCGGGATGGCCGTACCGAAAAAATCCAGGCCCAGTGCGAACTTCTCGCATCGAACGGTTTCGATATCCACCTCGGGGACCTCATCGCTTTTGCTCACCAATACCGCATGAGTACCGATTCCATCAGCAATGGGCACTTGGCTACTTTTATCATGTCGAATCCGGAAAACCGCCGCCTGGCGAATGCCATTGCCGGCAGGGAAATCGATGGCAGGGCCGATTTTATCCAAACGTTTCTCAAGGAATTTTCCCCATTCAAAAAAGTCGGGTACGTCAAAGTTCCGGACTACGAACCGTCGATTGGATTGGTAGCGGAACTGGCTCGCGAAAATCATGCGGTCGTTTCCATTGCCCATCCGAATTTTACCTTTGAAAAATACGGGGAAATCTCGGAATTCGAATCTCGGATGGGGGAGTACGCCGATATAGGAATTACCGCCGTTGAAATCAACCCGTTCGCAAACGGGGAATGGCTGGACTCGGTTCGGAAAACCTCGGAACGGGTGGGAATGATCCTCACTTTCGGTTCGGATTCCCACGGAGAAGCCGACGAACGGCATCAGGGGTTGGGTGGATTGCATTCGATATCGCAATCGAATCCCCAGCTCGTGCAATGCTCCATGGATCAATTGCTTTCCATTATCCGTCAAGAAGATGTCGCGAACCGGAGAAATGCTTTGAAATATGGTTTGCCGGCCTAATGGTTATTTCGTGGCATGGTAGAGTGCCACGATTTCCGATGAAGCCAGGGCTCGGTTGTACATGCGGATTTCATCCATCGTACCGTTGAGAAAGCTTCCGGGATTTGCTCAATTCCCCTCATCGGAATAGGCTCAAAAATACAGTTTATAGGCGTTTGTAATATTGAGATTTGCGAGTGTCATGGTTGATATAAGATTCCCATCCTTGTAGGTTTTTACGGTTTGTCCATTTTCATATGTTACCGTCAAAAGAAACCATTCTCTTGGGACAAATACTGATGAGATGTGCGCCTCTGGTCCGCCATTACCATTGAAATACAGGGAACAGAAATTCGTATTCTTGGTAATGTTATAATGGTCGTTTCCGGTCGTGATTGCGGAGTTATATCCTTTGCTGATAAATGTTTCGAGTCCGGTCACGTTGTTCACTTTCGCCAAAAGGCTGATAGTGAAATTGCCAGTTCCGGGATTTAATATCGAACTGTGATTGACAACGAAATGATCGTTAACCCCGTCAAAATCCGTTGCCTTGCCATTTTTTCCAGTAGCTCAGCCAGGAATAATCCCGCCGCTTCCGGTAGCGAAGTTTCCATTCCCACTCAGGTCGGCCAATTTTCCGGAAGAAGTCAGGGTTTCCATGTCCCAATATCCTACGAGAGAAGCATCGTAAATCATAGGATCATTTTTCTGGGTAAAACTGGCCTTGAGGCTAGTGAGTCGTGATCCCGTACCACTTATTGAGGTTCGGTTGCTAAAAACAGCGGTATAACTCATAGGGGTATTTAATATATCAACGGAAGTAAAGGTTCAAGAAGCATAGAGTTCCTGTACGGGTTGATTTTGACTGGATCCGGTTCCCACGAGAATACCGAGATTGTTTCATTTCGCGAAAGGATACCGAGTTTCATATCCCGCGTAGGTCGTCGGAATTCCGACGTACGAGAGATTGATATTGTCTCCGCTTTCCAAAAGTCCGAGTATCTGGTACTTGTTCTGATTGAAATTGGTACTGTAGGTGTAATATTTCCCATCGAAAGAATCGAGCGATTTCGAATCCATTCCCACGGCCGAAAGTACCCGGTTTCCCGCATACCCCTGGTACCCTATAATTACCCCCGAAGCGGTAATGCTGATGGAATTTTCATCGGGAACCGGCAGGGTTCCGCCTTTTGCCAAAAGGATTTCCATACCTTTCGCGATATTGGCTATATCCGAAGTCCTTTTGGAATCTCGAGCGTTGGAGGAATATCATTTGATGGAAAGAAACCCAATGGATCCCAGGATTGCAAGTATTTTTATAACTACTATTAGCTCTACTAGTGTGAAACCATGGATTTTTTTCTGGGATTTGGATTTGATGCTATTCATATAAAAAAGTTTATTGAACCTAGAGTATCCTACTCAAATAGGATTGCAAGGAGAGATTATGAAATATTGCAGTTTCATTTGCATTTCGTATCTGTTTCCATACAATTCACGCGTCCGTAATTTGGGAGCTTCTCGTTTTGGTTACGACCCATCCGAGAAAGCGCTAGGACCACATTATTTCTTTATACTTATTACCATGGCACGCCACGGAAAAAAATACAACCAAGCGGTAAAGCTGGTTGAAGTAGAACGTCTCTACACCATTGCTGAGGCAGTAGAACTTCTCGAAAAAACTAACACGGTGAAATTCGACCCTACGGTTGAAATCCACTTCAATCTCGCCATCGATCCAAAATATGCTGATCAGATGGTTCGATCTACTATCTCTCTCCCTCACGGATCCGGTAAAACGGTTCGAATTGGAGCCTTCACGGATATTGGAAACGGAGAAGAACTCAAGAAACTCGGGGCTACCGTTGCCGGTGGTGACGATCTTCTCGAAGACGTTGCAGCGGGTAAAATCGATTTCGACGTAGCTATCGCTACTCCGGGAATGATGAAAAAGATGGGTAAGGTTGCCAAGGTTCTCGGACCAAAGGGGCTTATGCCAAATCCAAAAGCCGGAACCGTTGGTGAGAATCTCGAACAGATCATCAAGGAACTCGTTGCGGGAAAATTCGAATTCAAGAACGACAAACAAGGAAACGTTCATTCCATCGCTGGAAAACTTTCTTTCGGTGCGAAAAAACTCCAAGAGAATCTCGAGCACTTCCTCAAGACCATCAAGGACGTAAAGCCAACCGGAGTAAAGGGAGGTACCTACATTAATACCGTTTTTGTATGTAATGCTATGGGGCCAAGTATTCGACTCGAAATCAAGTAATTTGAAAAATATAAAAAAACCTCCGGAAACGGAGGTTTTTTTTATGGAACCAATCATTATAGAAATACCTATGCATAAAATTCTCAATTCCACTATATCGCGGTTTTGCTAAATATGACAATGTATGGCATACTTCCAATATGATTATCGCGATTTCCATCCTCTTTCTCATTACCTTCGCCGCAGCAGTGGGGTTGTTGTATGGATCACATCTCCATTGGAAACATACCATTAAACTGTTTATCGCTGGTACTATTTTGTTCCTGATACTTAATGGTTTTCTCTATTCCATTGGAAAATCCTTATCCATCGATATTTTCTTTTTCGAACTTCGAATCATTGGAAAAAATGGACTTGCTGATTTTGAATACGATTACCTCAAGTTCATAAAAAATCTCTGATATTCGAGTCCAATCTTGTTTAGTATCGGAGTTCTCATTGCTCCAGCTTGTATTGAGGAAATTTGAAAATTACTCATGCTGATACAGTCGGAACGAAAAAATCAGAGACTTCAGAACACCTCCGATGCGATTTTTTCCATGTCATTTATTGCTGTGGGGTTCGCTTGTGCTGAAACGATTACATATTTGGTTGCCTTGAATCGGAGTGGAGGAGATTGGTTGGAATTGTTACAGTTGTCGATTTTTCGCTCGATATTGTCTACTGCTTCTCACATCGTTTTTTCATCGATTGTCTGATTCTTTTACGGTCGAGCACTGTTTGCGGGATTTACTATTATCGATCATGGTGGCATTACCAAATTCAATCGGATTCTCAAATGGATAAAAAAGGTGAAATTCATTCCGATTTCTTCTATCAAAACTTTGTATCAGGTCAAATTGATGTTTCTGGGATTTGCAATTGCTATTCCGCTTCATATAACGTACAATTATCTCTTACAAATGGGGAATATTCCCCTTGCGTATCTGATTGTCTGAGGGGGTGGATATGCGTTTTTCTGGTATACGAAGCAGTTGGAAAAGAAGGAATGTAACTATCAGGAAATCGACCATCGGATATTATATCTGATTCAGTTAAAATATGCTTTCCGATCGAAAAAAATTCTTAATATCCTCGGAAACAAGGAATAAATACCGAACGTTTTTCATGAGAGTTGCAAAAAATGACATTCTTCATATTGTATGGCCAATTGAAGTTTTAGTTTTCATTTCTCCTCCGTGGACCCCCTGTCGATACTCTTGTTTTTTTTCCTAATAGCCCTATCTGCATTTTTTTCGGGAACCGAAATCGCGCTGATAACGATTTCTAAACATACCGTCCAAACCCTGGTTCGGGAAAAGCGATGGGGTGCAGTTTCTCTCAAAAAAATTAAGTCCGATGCTGACACGCTCTTAATTACTATTCTCCTCGGGAACAATCTGGTGAACGTAGCAGCATCCGCACTTGCTACAGTTGCAAGTATTTCTATTGTTGAATCCTTGCAGCTTCCCCCAGAATACGGTATTGTGTTTGCTACTGCCGGAGTTACCGTGACACTCCTTATTTTCGGAGAAGTCACTCCCAAAGCTGTTTGCAGTAGGTTCAGCGGACAGATTAGTTTGTCGGTAGCACCAATATATCGGGTTTTGATTTTTATTTTCCGCCCGACAACTTTCGTACTCGGATTTCTTGTCCGGGGTGTAGCTCGTATATTCGGTGACAAAAAATATATTCGTAAAATTAGTCATGAAGAAGTAGAGGCATTTATCGATATGTCGCATGAAGAAGGAGAGGTGGAAGATGATGAGCATCGACAAATTAAAAATCTCCTCTCACTTTCTGAAACTAGCGCTGAATCCGTGATGACTCCCCGGGTCAATGTAGAATTTGTTTCGCTCGATATGACCATTGATGAAGTGTGTGAGTTTTTTATGAATTCGAGCCATTCTCGGATGCCAATATATGGTCAGACTACCGACGATATCAATTTTATGATTACCTTCCGAGATGCATATCGATTTCAAAAAGAAGGTAAAGGTGATATTCAACTTTCCTCGCTTTCATTGGAAAAAATAATGAAAGTCCCATTAACACAGTCACTCGATGATCTCTTTGAAAAATTCCAAAAATCCCGCAAGCATCTCGCGCTCGTACTAGATGAACATGGAGGCACCGCTGGCATAGTTACGATGGAAGACGTATTGGAAGAAGTATTTGGCGATATCAAAGATGAAAAAGATCAAGAGGCGGTTTTCATCCGTCGAAAAAACCAGTTTACTATTGAAGCAGTCGGAGCAGTATCATTGGATGATATCCTAGAAGAATTCAATATGGAAGCTGAAGGTTTGGGAATTCCGAACGAATATATCGGAGAACCGGTATCTTATGTCATTCTTTCTGAAAAAGAAGAATTTCCAGTCATTGGTTCGGAAGTCATATTTTCTGGGGCAAACGGAAGATTACAATTGAAAGTGACCCGTTTGAATGGAATGGTAATAGAATCCGTTGCTTGCCTGCTTTCTTAATAGGGGAGTTCACCGGTATAATTACCGGGAGGATCGTAGTGACAAATGAGGATTTCCGTAGTTTGTTCCGGAGTATTGCAGCGTGCTATGGCACACCCTATGCGTTGGGTATCTTTCCAGACCATTTGGGTATAATGCCCACATATCTTATTTTCCGCGCAGGAATTGTCTTTGTATCAGTAGTATGATTTTTCTTTTGCCCAAGCATAACCTCCTTTCCTTACTGATATATGGTAATGAGAATCACTACTCCATCCAGCATAGAGATTTTCTCCGTAGTTATTACGTATTTCTGCAGGGGAGTGAACGAGAGGACATTCATTATTTTCCAGCATACCTGCCCAATTTTTGGCACTGGAAGCCAAATCTGCTGACCATTCCAGTTTTTTCAGTCGGAGCGAACCCCGGTATATATTGTGAATTCCGATAATATATTTCTGATCTTTCTTGGATATTTCTCCGGCATTCACGGATTTCGGAATACTTATTAGTATAATCGCGAGAAGGAGCGAAACAATATATTTCATATGCGAATAAAAAATAATTACTGCATTGTATTACCGTAATGGAAATTCTTTTTCGTTGGGAAAAGGCAGGGGATCAATGATTTGAAGTGGTTGATTATTCCCCTGGACTCCAGATTTGAGGGTAGCGTGTACGAAATACAATCGAACTACTCGCCCTTGGCCGTTTACCTCTTGTACTTTGAATCGGATATGGTAGACGTTTCCGATCATGCCTTTGCGCACGAGTCCGACGTGACGAGTATTGTTATCGATGATTTTTGGAGCTGCGGAAATCCCACTCTTGTAGGCTTGAACAATTTGCCATTGGAGTTGCTCGTAATCCTGACGATCCATTTCCGTACTGTCATAGCTCTGGCTTCCGACCAATCCTCCAACGATGGCGCAACCGATCCCGCTGGTAGGAGAAACTCCGAGTACTCGGCATGCCACGTACCCGATACCCGCACCAGCAAAGGAACGGCTAATAGGAACTTCTGATTGGATCGGACGGCGTCCCAAATTTTTCGTAGGATTATAATAGAGACCTCCGTTCGGAGTTACCTGTAGGTTCTCATCGGTTGGATGGGTGCGGTACTGTATTACCGTACAACCACTGCTCACTCCGAGGGCTACTGCGGCGATTATACCTTTGACTCCGATAGGAAGTTTGTCCAAAAGAGAAGTGGGGCTTGGGAGAGTTTCCAAACTGGTCGCTTCCATGAGTTTGAGGTGGGACATGGGGAAAGAGGTGAATTAATTTATTTATAGTTATAATTTAGCAGTTGTCAAAAATATTTGGGAAGTTTGGGAAGTTTGGGAAGTTTGATATTGGATTATTTGTATTGAAATGATGAATATTCTTTATGTACTAGACCTATGAATCTAAAATCTCTTTTCCCCGTCAGCTTGCTGCGTGGGCTACCGCTTTGTGATTTCG
>JAVHRB010000073.1:0-30824 GCA_036171455.1 Patescibacteria group bacterium | reverse complement strand
TAACACAACTTTCTTGACTTTTGCTCCATTCGCAATATATACATATGTATGTTACCCCTTATTTACCCCCACTATGACTCTCGTGTCTAGCGAAGTACATTCCGGTTTTCTCGCAGTTCTAGAAGGACTTACGGAAAAGGAAAAGGCGGTAATCACCCGACGCATTGGTCTTTCTGGTGAAAGAGAAACCCTGCAATCCATAGGAGATGATTACGGCATTACCCGGGAACGGGTTCGACAAATCGAAGATGTTGGTATCCGAAAAATCGGAAGAATCGTAAAATCTTCTCGACTTCTGGAAATCCAATCCTGTGGAGAAAAAATATTGAGAAGTCACGGAGGATTACTGACTCGTGACCGACTCATTTCCCGGGTCATCACGGAACTCGGACTCAGTTCTGCTGATATCAATGATGGTATCGTGGAAATCGTTCTCCAATCGGATTTCAATATTCAAAAATCAAAACCCCAACTTGGAACGCTGACGTATTTTACGCTTCCAGAGGTAAACCGCCGTGCAATCGTAGAAATTCACAAAGAAGCACTGAAAATCTTGAAGAAACGAGGAGATATCTTCGAGAACTCCACACTCTATGAAATGATTAAGATTAACCTTTTTGCCCAATTCGGAAAGATTGATATCCTGTTAATAGATTCTACTCTTGATATCTTTTTGGATATCGTAAAAGGCGAGGAGAAATTTATCGGACTCGAAAAATGGAAGATTCTCAATCCATCGACACTCAAAGACAAAGCTATCTATATTCTGAAGAAAAAGAAAGAGCCAACCCATTTTGTCGATATGACAAATGCCATCGCGGAACATTTCAAAGAAGCTGTAAAAGTGGCCACTATCCATAATGAGCTGATTCGAAACAACGAATTTGTTCTTATTGGACGAGGGATATACGTTCTCAAAGAATGGGGATACAAACCTGGAACCGTTCTCGATGTCATTATGGATGTGTTCACTCGCGCAAAATCTCCGCTTTCTACCGAAGACATCATTACGAAAGTTCTCAAAGTACGTCAGGTAAAGACGAGCACGATCTATATGAATCTCCAAAACCGAAAATATATTGAACGTGTGGGACGAAACATGTACCAACTGAAACAAAACTAATTTTGACGATACCCCATCGCTTCCGCCACATGCGCGGAGGTGATTTTTTTTGAGGATTCGAGATCTGCTATAGTTCGACTTACTCGTAGGAGTCGATGGTAGGCACGGAGGGAGAGGGATAATCGCTCCAAAGCTTTTTCCAAAAGTTGCTGGGCATCAGTTTCGATTCAGAGTTCTGATAATTCTTGGGGAAGAAGATTGGCATTCAATTTTCCTTGTCGTTCCATAGCAAAGTTTGAGGATTGTTCCACTAATTTTTTTGCGTCGGAGGTCGAAAGATAATTGTCGCTTTTTTGTCGTATTTCCTCGATAGGTACTCGGGGAACTTGCACAAATATATCGATTCGGTCGAGTATGGGTCCTGAAAGTTTGCTTCGGTATTTGGTAATTTCGTTTGCCGTATCTTTGCAGGGATGGTCCGGATCTCCCATATATCCACAGGGGCAGGGGTTCATAGCTCCTACTAACATGAACGAAGCTGGATATGTATAGCTCCCGTGTGCTCTGGAAATATGTATTTCACGAGATTCCATTGGTTCTCTGAGGGATTCAATTACCGGACGGTCGAATTCCAGTATTTCGTCCATGAATAGTACCCCATGATGAGCGAGGCTCATTTCCCCGGGTCGGCAGAGCTTGCCTCCGCCGACCACGCTGACAGTGCTGGCCGTATGATGAAGATGTCGGAATGGTCGGAGAGAATCCTGCAAGATATGGGAGAGTCCGAGTACGGAATAGATTTGCATTACCTCGAGTGCTTCTTCGCTTCGCAGATCTGGGAGAATGCCTTGGAGTGCGCTGCATAACATGCTTTTTCCGGATCCAGGAGGTCATTCGAACAGGATGTTATGTCATCCAGCAGCAGCAATTATAAGGCTTCTCTTCGCTCGGTTCTGTCCGACGATGGATTCCAATAACATGTGGGGTGAAATCATTCGAGTTTTATTATTTTTTTTGGTAAATTTCGGGTAGTTTCCACTTTCGAAGTATATCAATGCTTCGTTCAGACTATTGACAGAGACAATTTCAATGCCGTCAATCATAGATATTTCGTTCATGTTTATGAACGGCACCATTACGCGTGAAATCCCTTGTTTTCTCGCGGAAATGACGAACGGAAGGGCTCATAGCAAGGGGCGTAATTTCCCATCGAGCGCGAGTTCTCCGAGTATGAGTGTGCTTTCGAGTCGCGCGTGGATTCCTGAAGTTTCGTCTTCTCAAAGTATCAATCCAAGTGCGATGGCGAGATCAAAATGACTTCCGGTTTTTTTGATATGAGCCGGTGCGAGATTGATGGTTACTCGGCGAATTGGGAACGTATATTTTGAATTTTTTATGGCGGAACGAATCCGCTCCCGGCTTTCCTGAATCGAGGCATCACCGAGCCCGACGATGGTAAAACTGGGAATTCCTGGCTGAGTATCGATTTCGATATCGATGGGGAGCCCATAGATTCATTGAAGTACCATGGAATGCAATAATCTCATATTTGGTGGGGTTACGATATAACCATACCATTGCTCATAGAATCGTAAAGGAAAAAGTTACGAAAAAAGAGCTTAAAAGTTGCTCGGAATGGGTGGAAGTGCTACCATTGAAAAAAATCTATGTTCTATCAATTTGTAGCAACGGCGCATGCCGCTATCGCCGGTACCGGCAAAGGAGGAACCCAAGCTATTGCAGTTCCATCCAAACCGGCTCCACAAAGCGGAATTATCGACCTACTTTTTTATGTTTTGGAAAAAATCGTTCTGGTCGTAATTATCCTAATACTGGGATATTTCCTTCTCAAAATCCTCCGGATTATGTACGAAATCTACAATGCCCGCAATTTGGTGTATATGCAAATTACCCTGCCGAGAGCGGATTCCAAGCTTGACAAAGAAAAAGAAACGAAAAAAGATTTCAAGGAAAAAATGGGAATTATGACGATTTTTTACAAATCAATCATAAAAATATCGAATATTACTTTTTGGGATAGCGTTCGTGATTTTATTTTCGATCATGCGAAAATTTCCATGGAGCTGATCTATAATAAATGACAGCTTTCATTTTTCGTAGTCACGTACCGAGATTACGTGCATCTGGTGGCTCAGCAAATTACTTCCAATTATCCCGATGCGGAAGTAAAAGAGATACCAGCATCGGAATTCCCGGATATCAAACCGGAAAATTACACACTCCGTGCCGCTTCCATTGGGAAAATCAATGATGATATTTTTCCGATTAAAACCTACAAATACTTCGAAGACGATCCGCTTTCTACTTTGACGAACAATTTTTGAACTTTGAGAAAATTTGATAATGCTGCATTACAATTTGTTATCAAGCCGAGAGGAAGCGGATGGAACCGTCATGCAAAGAAGGCTGCGGGTCTGGTTGCGAAAGGAGAATATAAGAAGGGACTGAAAGAAAGTTTCCTTTGGGAAACAATAAAGGCACCACTTTCATTCATAAGTTGGATTGTTGATTTTTTCAGTGCGAGTAAGAGTGACGGGAGTAATGCTCCTGGTGCATCTGGATGAGATTCTTACAAAATATTTAATCAGGCCGAACAGGAATCTCAAAAGGCGGTCGGAGAATCCGCAGGCCAGCCAGCTTTTCTCGCGTCTATCCGTTTGCTCGTATCTTCTGAAGATTCTATTGCTACCAAAAATGCGCTTGAATCCGTAGTTGGTGCTATGTCAATGTATACCGATGAATACAATAACAAATTGGATAATCCTCAATGGGAAGATCTTGTTGCGTTCATTTTTACACCGATTCGATACTTTGCTTACCGTTTCCGAATGATTGGATTTCTCCAGTCTAAATCGGTTTTTTCCGTAGATGAACTTTCTACACTGTACCATTTTCCAGATATCAATTACAACAAATCTCCGATTATCAAATGGTTGGATTATAAGATGCTCGCACCTCCGCACAATCTCCGCATACTGAAAAATCCTCTCATATTGTCCGATTACAAACGAGATGCCAAAGGTAACGTATATACCAAAGATGGAACCCTTCTGCAAGTCGATGAAAACAAAGTATTGGTGCGAGACGAGCAAAGGAGTTTTATTGGACTGGATGGTACGGTATATCCAATTTTTCAGGATGGCGAAAACAAGGGAAAACTGATGGATCCAGAAAAAAAGCCGGAAGAAATCGATATGCCACGAAAACTCGGAGGATTTCCGCTTTTTACGGATGGAGTACTTATGGGGTGGAATGAATATCGCAATACCAAGACCCCAGTATATTTTTCTCGGAAGGACCGAGGACGTCACCATTATGTCATAGGAAAGTCTGGAGGAGGTAAATCCGTATTTCTCTCGTATCTGGCTCGCCAAGATTTGTGGAACGGCGACGGTTTGGCGGTAATCGACCCCCATGGCGACCTCGTAGAGGATATCATCGCCTTTACTCCGAAAGAACGGGCCAAAGACGTCATCATATTCAATCCGGGCGATTTCGAACGGCCGATGGGACTCAACATGTTGGAAATCATCGCGACCGATCCCGCGCTCCGGGCGGTAGAAAAAGATCGGGCGGCGCTCGATGCCACTTCTATCTTTATCAAGATATTTAACGAGGAAGTCTTTGGGCCTCGAATCCAGCACTATTTTCGAAACGGTTGTTTAACTCTAATGGATGATGATGAAGAAGGAGGTACCCTCATTGATGTACCAAGATTGTTCGTCGATGACGCATTCATGAAATACAAGGTATCCAAAGTAAAAAATCCTGTAGTAAAAGCGTTTTGGGATCATGAATATGCGAATACGGGAGATCGGGAAAAACAAGAAATGATTCCGTATTTCAGTTCCAAATTCGGACCGTTCGTTACGAATACTACCATTCGTAATATTATCGGACAACCGAAATCAGCCTTCAATCTCCGTCGGGTGATGGATGACAGAAAGGTTCTCATGGTCAATCTATCCAAGGGGATGATCGGAGATCTCAATGCTCAGCTCTTGGGTCTCATATTCGTCTCCAAGATTAATATGGCCGCTATGAGCCGTGCCGATACGCCAGAAGACCAACGGAAGGACTTCTTCCTGTATGTGGATGAATTCCAGAATTTCGCGACGGATACATTTGGAGAAATCCTTTCAGAAGCCCGAAAATATCACTTGGCGCTGATTATGGCCCATCAGTTCATCGCGCAAATCGGAGGGAGTAGTAAGGATGGAAAACCGACCATTAAGGATGCGGTATTCGGGAATGCCGGTACGATCATGAGTTTCAAAGTCGGTGCGGAAGACGCGGAATATCTCGAAAAAGAATACGCGCCGCTCCTTTCCCAGCAGGATATCATTGGAATTGCGAACTTTACCACGTATTGCAAGCTGAATATCGATAATGCGACCACTCGGCCGTTCGATCTCAAGACCATTTGGGACAATACCTACAAAAATCCAGAAGCTGCCAAGATTATCAAGGAATATTCTCGGAAAGTATATGGGCGAAAAAAGGAATATGTCGATATGGAAATCGAAGCAAGATTGGGAATTTCCATGAATTAAACCTCTCGAGTTGCGCTTTGTGTATTGGAGATTACAATGGCCACATGAAAAAATTATTCCAACTTTTCGCTATCGTGATGTTGCTCGTTTCGGCACCGATTTTTGCGCAACCGTCATTTGCGGATCAGAGTTTCAATGTCAATAATTCCAAACTGGATACTGACCTCGATATCGCGAGGTCGCGCGGTTCCATCAATCGTACGGATGAGACCCAGGATTTCGTTCAAAGCGTAGAGTCAGATTCTGGTTTCGGATTTTGAAATACATTCGAATATTTTACTCCGAACTTTACCGGAGAAAAGTGAGCAAAATATCTCATGATGCGGATCGCGAAAGATCTCAAGAACGTCATTATGTTACTCGCGGTCGTATATCTCGTTATCTCAGTATTCCGGATACTTCTGAGCGCTGGGGGGGAAGAAGACGTAAAAAAATGGAAGACCTCGATCATTTGGACTTCGCTCGGTATCGTAGTCATGCAATCGGCGTATTCTTTCGTGAACGTGCTATACGATAAGAATGTTAATGGCCAAACGGCATTGGATTTTTCTGACATGATCCTGTACCCCTTTATCCATCTCTTACAAGTATTAGCATCGTTCGCATTCCTGGCCATGGCATTTTTTGCTTTTTACAAGATTGTTACAGCGGGAGGCGACGAAGAACGGGTAAAATGAGGTAAGAGGACTATTATTTACGCTATACTTGGCTTTCTCCTCATCAAATTGCCGGAGACGTTGATCCAGGTAGTGTATGGCAAAGTGAACAACTGTTTTCTGATTTGCAAGATCGAGGATCCGAAAATATCTGGTACCGTAACGGTATTTACCAAGATTATCAATTATATCAATGGATTCCTGGGGTTAGTTATAGTCATTCTCATTTTGTATGCCGGATTTTTGGTATTAACGTCCGGAGGGGATGACGAGAAGATGAAAAAGGCAAAAAATATTGTGAAATATATTGTTATTGGAGTTCTTCTTCTCGTAACGAGCTATATCCTGTTCCGATTCTTTTTGGCTTCCGGAGCGAGATAGTGCGGAAGATTCTCTCAAAAAAACCTCCGGAATCCGGAGGTTTTTTTGAGAGAAGAAAACTATTTCTTGAGTTCTTCTGCTTTCTTTTGGCGAGCGTAGAATTTATCAACGCTGGAAGTTTTGAGGAGCCGTTTTTCCCCGGTATAGAAGGGATGGCATTTCAAACAGGCTTCAACTTTGAGTTCCTCTCCCTTGATGGTACTGAGGGTCTCGAAGCTGTTTCCGCACGAACAGATAACCTGTATCGAATGCGTTTTTGGGTGGATATCCTTTTTCATAGGAAAAAAATTTGTCGCTTCCGCTTGATACGGGTGAGCCGGAGTAAAGGATTGTCCAATGGACAACACCAAATCAATGGGGGAGTCTCGGTACAACGCGAACTCCTTGCTGATTTTTCCGCTCTTCGCTCACCGTGGCACTGCCACGACTCGCTGTAGTGCTCAAAATCAGCTTCGGATTTCATCGTTTTACCGAGACTCCCGATATATGGATTTAGTGCTATCAATTCGATTTTCTTGGTTGTCCTTCTAGTGTCTGATTTCTCCTCTTGGGAGATAACCTGGTGCCCGGAGAGAGACTTGAACTCTCACACCTCGCGGCAACGGCTTCTAAGACCGTCGTGTCTACCATTCCACCACCCGGGCGAGTATGTTTACCTTCTTGTTTTGTAATCTCTCTCGTATGACCCGAAGATCGTTGTTATTGTATAATGGTGGGCCGGGTAGGATTTGAACCTACGAAGGCGAAGCCAAAGGATTTACAGTCCTCCCCATTTGACCGCTCTGGAACCGACCCATAAAAGCAGAGAAAGCCGCGATACAGACAAATATCCGTTATCGAAGCTTTTTGCTCGTTAATATTACTGGAGCCACTTGTCGGAATCGAACCGACGACCCACGGTTTACAAGACCGTTGCTCTACCAGCTGAGCTAAAGTGGCAAGTGGGCGCATTGTATTGAAAGTATTCCGAGAGTCAAAATCTCTTTGCGTTTTTTTTGTACTTCGTACAATCAGACTATGAAAATTTTGTACGTTGCTGACTCCGGAGGTCACTTTTCTCATGAAGTTGCCGTTTATGAAAAACGATTGAAATGAAGCGTAGAATGGATTCGGATTCGCCCGGTAAAGCATACGGAACGTACCTACGTCATACGGCAAGAAACTCTGAGAATTATCGAAGTAGTTTCGAAATTGAAAAATACAGCTTGGGTACTTGATGAATTTGGAAAAGAATACACGACATTGGATTTATCCGAAAAATTGCAAAAATTACGCGATACCGGGAAAGAAACCATTTTTATCATTGGAGGGAGTTTTGGCCTCGATCGAGAGTTACTCTGACCGTATGCGGAAAATTGGTTATCAGTTTCCCGTCTTACACTCCCACATGGGCTTGCCCTGTTGGTACTTTCGGAACAGATATACCGTATTCATGAAATATGGAAGGGATCAAAATACCATCACGAATAACTCATGTATCTCGTCAAAGCCCATTCCATCACGCACGTTCCCGACGGAACGAACGATTATGTGTTTCCCTGTCGTCAGCCAACGAGCCTCTTTCAAGAGGTTCCCGGTTACCTCTATCTTGATACGATGGAAAAATCAGATGTGTCCGATTATTTGAAGAATATTTCGGAAGTTCAACGAGAGACATATATGTGAGAACTTTTTCAGAGCCGAGTGATTCCGAAAATCGAATTGAATGAACCTATTGGGCTGAACGGTACGTTTACTAAACAAATTTACAACTATTTCAGAAAATTTTATGAGGAAAAAGGATATTATATTCCATGAGAAAATCGGTATTTGATACCAGAGACCACCACGATAACTTTGGGAATTGATTTGGCGAATCTTGTATATCAGTCTCATCGAAAACCATCAGCGTATCTTTCACAATGAGCGATACGTTCCAATATCGCTGCTCTCAACGATGGGTTGATTGCTCGAATTTATGTCAGACCGACTGATATGGAGGATATAACCCTATATCTGCAACAATCTCACCTGCAATTACAACGTCTAGCTCCGGCATTATATCAAGGCTGGAGAGAATCAAATCCGGATTCATTGCGAGAATTTATGCTGCGGGCTCTCCCTCCTTCTTGGAACGAAGTTCCGAGTGAATAAGTGCTTCTCGCATTTCCTGATCAATTTCCCCTTGGAGTTCTTTCATGAGAATGAGATCTTTGATCATTTGCTTTTTTGCGTCTTTGTCTTTTTTAATCTTTCGGTTTTCAAAGAATTTTTTGATAACCGGGAGTAAAAAATAGAGAAAAACCCCCACGCCGGATATTATTCCGACATACATAAAATCATCTCACTGCATGTTTAACAGTGGTTCCGTATTGTAACTGTAGATAGAATTGAAGAAATTCATATTATGGGCTTTCGGTTAATTCGGCGAATACGAGCATTCGTTTGAGGGTGGTTCCAATTGGCCAACAGGTCATGAGCGATAGTTCCGAAGCTTCGGGATTTCTATCCAATGCCTTTACATCTCCGGGACGAACGATTTTTTTCTCACGGACGGTATAGACGTATTTCTTTTGGTTGTAAAATACGATAATCTGATCGCCGAACGATACGTTGTCTAGGAGGGCAAACACGTCATTGTATTCGCCTTTTACCCAAGGGTAGTTGGAAGAGTGTCCAAAAATAAAGGCATTTCCTTTTTCTCACGGAGCTGCTGATCCGGGGTATCGAACGACACCCTTTTCCAATTCCGTCATGAAAATGTTTTCCATGTGGTCGAAATCGAAAGATTTCGTTACGGATATATCAACCATAGGGATATTTTTTCCAATTTTTGGGATTATGATACGGTTTTCGTACGGAGTAATATTGAATTTTGCCGAAATGTTCGGTTCGGTTGGTATCAGGTTTTTCATGGAAAATGGCTCTTCATCGATTTGGATATTCTCCGCATCCAATTGCTTTTTAATATCTTCCGCCTTTTCTTTCTTTTCAAATGCCGTAGTGCCAGTTTCGTTGGCAAATACCGTGATTTTTGAATTTGAAAGAGTATTCTGGATTTGTTGGTTAGTAGCCTGAATACCTTCAGGACGGATATAATTCATTGCTACAGCGTAATAAGCAGACCAGTTTGTAACAAGGAGTAATACCGCGAAAACAATACTGGAAACAGCAATATAGTGAGAAAGAAAACGAAAACCTATTTTGAAATTCGAAATGAATGTTGATGGCTGTTTGTAAGTTTGCGACGAAGCTACTTCAATTTGTTCCAAATTAGAAAGCAGGTCTGCCGATTGATAGGTTTCTGTGGGAATTTTCTCTAATAATGACAAGATATCCTCTGATACAGCTGGATTGAGTTCATTTCATGGGAAGATTGCAGAAACTTCGAGATTTTGAGGAATCTCTTTATTAGTGATAACTTCTGGAGCTTCCAGTTCAGTTAGCAGATCGAAATTAGAATGGTTTTGCATGGGTTTTTGTTTTGTCCTGAATAGCCTATACCAAATTTCCATAGAGGTCAAAAAAACAGACCATTACGGGTCTGTTTTTTTATGGTATAATATATATTTAATTACGCGGCGTTGTTTTTGTTAGCCACTCGGTAAAAATTTCGAACAATTGCAGCCTCTCGAATTTTTCGACGGCTTACCTTTCGTTGCTGTTGTGCTTCAGCCTTAAGTTTGTTTGCTGTTCGGGTCTGGAAGAACATTTTTTTGTATCGAAGAACGAGTTTCTCGTTGGACTCAGTAGAGTTTTTAATCGCGTATACGATCATGTGAAGTTGGTGTTAGAATGTTGGAGATTGTATGGAATGGAGTCTGTTTGTCAAAAAAATGTCTTTTTCTGAATACATATGCCTTAGTTTCCTCGTTTTCGATCCGCCTCTGTGAGTCCTTTTTTTCGGAGTCGTATATTAGAAGGAGTAACTTCTACATATTCATTGGAAGAGATATAGTCGAGTGCTTCTTCCAGAGAAAATTTCCGAGGAGGTGTGAGTCGTACTGCTTCATCCGTTCCAGAAGCTCGCATATTCGTTAGTTGTTTGTTTTTGGTAGGATTTACCACGAGATCACCTCCTTTGAGATGTTCTCCGATAACCATTCCCTCATAAACTTCCGTTTGTGGATTAATGAAAATCGGTCCTCGTTCCTCGAGTTTCCAGAGGGAATAGGCCATGGCGTTTCCTCCAACTCCGGAAATCATGGACCCGACTTCTCGTTTTTCAATGGTTCCACGGTAGTCTTCATAGTGAGAGAAAGCTGAATAGATGATTCCTTCTCCCTTGGTTTGGGTAACGAACTGAGATCGGAATCCAAGAAGTCCTCGAGTTGGTACTTCAAATTCGAGATTTGTGATACCATTCTTCGTATCCATATTCTTTATAAGGCCTTTTCTTTTCCCGAGCGCTTCGATAATAGAACCTGAGTCAGCTTCTGGAACAAATACGGTAACCTGTTCAATAGGTTCTTGTTTTTTTCCTCCTTCTTCGTGGAAGATTACCTGAGGGGCACCGACACAGAGTTCGAAGCCTTCTCGTCGCATAGATTCAATTAAAACTGACAAATGCAATTCTCCGCGGCCAGATACGTTGTACCCATTTCCATCAGAACCTTCGAAATCTACTTTGAGTCCTACGTTCATTTCCAATTCTTTTTCGAGACGTTCTCGAATATTTCGAGATGTGACATACTTCCCTTCTTTTCCAGCAAATGGAGAATCGTTAACTCGGAATTCCATTTTGAGCGTTGGCTCATCGATGGTAATAGGAGGCATGGCTTCAAAATCCGCTACACTGGAGACCGTTTCTCCTACATAAATGTCAGCAATTCCGGCAATTGTTACAATATCGCCAGCTTCTGCCGCTGTCACTTCACTTCGTTTGAGTCCGAGAGAAGTGAAACATTTGGAGATTTTCCCCGTTCGTTTCACCCCGTCGTTTCCGAGGATAGTTACCGTTTGTCCAGCTTTTACAACACCTTCGTACACTCGACCGATACCGAGACGACCAAGGTAATTGTCATAGGCAAGATTCGCGATTTGCATTCGGAAAGGTTTCTCCAAATCGTTTGCCGCAGCAGCGACGTGTTCGAGAATGACGTCGAAAATCGGGTGGATATCCACTTTTTCGTCAGAAAGTTTCCGAACGGCAACTCCTTCTCGGGCAATTGCGTAGACAACTGGGAAATCCAATTGTTCATCAGAAGCTCCAAGTTGGACAAAGAGATCGAACAACATATCTACTACTTCGTCGGGACGAGCGGTCGGTTTGTCAATCTTATTAATAATAACTATTGGCTTGAGACCGAGACTCAAAGCTTTTTTGAGTACGAATTTGGTTTGTGGCATCGGTCCTTCATAAGCATCGACCACGAGACAAACGGAGTCGACCATTCGGAGCACTCGTTCCACTTCGGATCCAAAATCAGCATGCCCTGGAGTATCGACAATGTTGATTTTGACATCTTTATAGAAAACGGCAGTATTTTTTGCGTAGATGGTAATTCCACGTTCTTTTTCCTGATCGTTGGAGTCCATGACACAAACTTCTACCGCTTCGTTTTCCCGGAAAACCCCGGATTGTTTGAGGAGGGCATCGACGAGGGTGGTCTTTCCATGGTCAACATGGGCAATGATTGCGACATTTCGATATAACATAATAATCAGTTCAAAGTAAAAAAGCCTTTCAAAAAAAGTTGCGGTAATTGTATCTAAATACTTGTTTTGTAAAGAAGAAATGACAGAAGTATCAACTTTTTGACTTATAAAAAAATATATCGTAGAGTATTAGGGAACTTTTTTCCTATGGCCAAACTTGATCTCTCTGCTCTTAAAAAGCAAAACATTGTAAACGGAGCTTCCGTTACCGTACCACCAATCCAGAACCTTGAATCCGCTCCGACTTCGGAAGTGGCGGAAATCGTCACTTCACCAGTCGTCCAACCGGTAGTAGTATCAGTTCCGGAAGTTTCTACGAAACCGAAACTTTCCCTCTCCAACTTCAAAAAGCCAGGATCGGTACCCGCAGTCGTACAGACTCCGGTATCTATTCCAGAAGTTGTAGCATCTCCTGTTACTCAAATCGTTGAACAATCTCCCGTTGTAGCAGTAGTTGCACCTCAGGTTATTTTACCAACAGCCCCAGTTATTGTTGCAGAGCCTATTGCAGTATCCGTCCCCGAGGTTACACCTGTAGTCGAAGAGGTAAAGTCCTCCGTAGTAGTACCATCAACACCCGTTATTGCAGCGACATCGGAGCCGGAACTAGTTCAAAAAAAATCTCCGGCAGGATCGGAATTTTTCCCGAATCTAGAGTTTGAAAATGACAACCTGTTCAGCGATATCATCGAAATGGGTTCCGGATTGACTGAAGAAGAAAAGCCGGAAGTTATTGCGGAGGAGATGCAAGAACCAGGAGTAGTTCCTGTGGCCGAAGAAACTCCAACAGTCATGGAATCTCCATTGGAAATGGAATCCGTAACGGAAAATCAGGCGGATACCATGGAAACTGCGGTACTTATGACTATGGAAGAAATAGTGGAACAAAGTCAACCGATAGAAACAGAACCTATCGTTACTGAAGCAGTTGCGGAAGTTCCTGCAGAAGTGGAAACTTCTCCGCAGGTGGAATATATCGAAAATGTAGCAAAAGATCTTTCCAAGGAGAGAAAGGGCGGATTAGCCGAACTTTTCGATAAGAAAAAAAAGGTGCTTTATGGAATTTCAAGTGCTTTAGTAGTTTCTTTGGGAATTGTTGGAACGCTTTACGGTATGGGTATTCTCGATGATATTACTGGCTCTAAGGCGAGTGTGGTCGAACCTCCTGTTCAAAAAGTAGCTCTTGCACCAAAAGTAGTTAAACCTATTCTTCCCGTAGGAGTTTCTCAAACAGGAACTGTAGCAGTTGCTACCGGTATGACGACTCCAACTTTCACGGGAAGTACCACACCGTCTCTCATTGCCACGGGAGCAACCGTTGTAGTAACTACATCGGGAGCTACGGTATCAACCGGATCTGGATTTATTGCTTTGTCTGGAACGGGTGGAGTGAAAAATACAAATGTTTTGACTGGAACCGGCACTCTGAAACTTCCGAACGTTGGGACTGGAAGTACGTTATCTGGAACGGTAGTCGCATCTGGAACTGGAAAATATACAGGTACGGGTACGGCAGTAATCGCCATGACCGGTACCGGTAAGACTTCGACAGGAGGACTCATAGTTCCAACAATGAAACCGATGACCAGCATCAATGCATTCCGAACGCCGAACGTTTCCAAGAAAAAGACCGTAAAAAAATAATCTGCTATTTCCAATAAGAAGTTGATTTTTTGAATTCCGCACTATCGTGTAGGTATGAAAAAAACAACTTCTTATTGAATTCAGTGGCTCCAAGGGGTGATGAGCCTTTTTTTTATTTTCCTTTTGGGAATTGTAATATTCCGGCCGGATCTCGCGGAGCGTGCCATTCGTGCCGCGGGAGTTTTGTCTCAGCAACTCGGACATTGGAATTTTCTTATCATACTCGTGACGAGTTTCGTGGAATCTTTCCCAGTAATCGGAATATTAGTTCCCGGTCAGCAAATCATGTTGGTTGTCGGATGATTTTACGGGCAATCCTCCTTTCTGCTCGCCGTTTTGTGAGCGTGTATCGGAGCTATTTTGTGAAACTGGGTAGGATACTGGCTTGGAGTTAAATACGGACTACGATTTTTGGATACCTATGGCGACGTATTCGCGCTTGGGAAAACGGAACAAAAAATCCTTTCCAAACGTATTCGTGAAAATGGGGCAGTGTTTATTATTTTTGGAAAATTCCATAATTTCACCCGGGCATTCGTACCATTTCTGGCCGGTTCGTTCTCAATGAAAAATAACTCGTTTTGGCTTTATAATATCATTGGATCGATATTCTGGTCATTCTCTATATTAGTACTCGGGGTTTTCTTTACGACTTATATCGATATAGTATTGAATTGGATATCCTGGTTTTTCCTGGCGGTATTCATTGGAATTATTGGATACATCGCTCTGTATAAAAGAAAAGAATTCATGGAATACCTCCATGACAAGCAAAAAGAATTGCAAGAATAATCATGATTTCCGCTAATCCGATAACGTTTTTCACCATTGCGATTATTTCGACCGTGAGTAGTTATTTGATGTTTTATTTCTGAGAAAGGATATTTCGAAAAATTTGACTCCTGGATAATCCACTTCCGTATGGACATCAACGTGAACCAGTCCCATTTGGATTTTGACTGTTGCTCTATCTGAATTTCGTATTGATTTCCCTACTCCTTATCGCCCTTGGTCTTTTGGAATTGAGTGACAAGCTCGTTATACTCGTTATTTTGTGAGGCATAGTTACAGGATTGAGTTTCATAGACGATCTCGATACGATTTTCAAATTCGATCGTGGAGGGAAAGTATGATTGGTAAGAACTACGGAGGAACTTTCCCAAACCCGAAAAACCGGTTTTGCGATATCACCGAAACTCCGACTCACCATGCAAGTTCTTGTGGGACTCATTATCGGTTTGACGAGCATAAAAATCAGCTATATTTCCAATATTTTTGGCGGAATCCTCTATTTGAATTTTTTTTCCGTCCCCCTTTTCGGATACGAAGTGTTCCTCATCCCATTGTTTTTCACGGTTTTCTGGTACGTTTTGGTATTCAATAGCGTCAATTGGAGCGATGGGGTTCCGGGTTTGACGGTTGGATTGACGACTATCGCTCTGTTAGTCATCCTAGTATCGACTATTCGTTTCTATATGCTTGATACCACTCCAGAGCTTCGGCAAAATGCTATTTTTGTTTTCGGAATCCTATCAATTATTATACCTTCGCTTTTATGGGCCTGGTATTATAATCTTACTCCAAAAATGTTACTCTGAGATAGTGGATCGATGTTCCTTGCTTTCATGATCGCTTCGCTCGCCATATTGGTTGGAGGAAAAGTTGCCACGGTGGCGACGGCACTGGGAGTATACCTAGTAGACGCTATATATGTGATATTTGCCCGTTTATCCAATGGTAAAAACCCACTCAAAGGCGACCGTATCCATCACTTGCATTACCGATTGAAAGCGATAGGAATGACCGATGCTTTCATTCGGAATTTCGTGTATTTTATAGCATTGTTTTTTGGACTTTCTGCGGTGTTTCTCGACAAGGTTGGGAAAGTGATTCTGTTCCTCGCGCTCGTACTTGTTATTGTTTTTATCACGAAAATTCTTTCTCTTAAAAATCCTGGAAAATCTGGATTTTCGCTCGTCGAGCTTCTGATTGTAACTACGATAATTTCACTTATATCAACCACGGGTTTTAAAATTTATTTTACGTTGGACGAGTCGAGTAAAAATACTTTTGTCCAAACTCGGATAAAAAATTTCATTCAAGATCTTGACCGAGAAGTAAGTGATGGAACTATTTCTGACTATTCCATGCAGTTTTCAAAAAATACGACTGGGATTATAGTGAACACGAATACTTATCGGACCCCTGATCTGGTTGAACTCAATTATGATTGGACTAATCAAATCGGGATACTCACTTTTTCTGGTTCTACCAAACCGGGATATGCGTTGGTTTCCGAAAATCGAACCTATAAACGTGAAATTCGTACCAATCCTACTGTTACACTGCCCTTTACACTCAGTGGAACGTTTGATCTCCCACAAAAAATTATTTCAGTAGACAATTTGGTCCAAAAAAATACTTTTCTCATATTTCCGCTCGATACGGATATTTCTGGTACCAAATTTCTTACGAGCATTGATTTTCCGAGCACTTTAACTGGAATAACACTCTCGAACGTACGGTCACAAAAAACATTATATGACAGCTCAGGCACGGTCTATGAGAATATTTTACTGCAGCTTACCCGAGGAGATGCTCAATTTTGATATTTGCTTTCCTCATGAAAATAGGTTTTTTTGGTACCCCGGAACTTTCCGCTACCGTTCTCTCGGATTGCCTCGCGGCACAGGATGTAGAAATCCTCTATGTAGTAAGCCAGCCTGACCGTCCAGTTGGAAGGCATGCAACTATGACTGCTAGCCCCGTTTCCTTGCTAGCGATGGCACAAGATATCCCATTGTTTCGTCCGGAAAAGATACGTAACGATATGGAACTCTTATTGGAATTACAAAAATTCGAAGTCGATTTCTTGGTGGTCGTGGCCTATGGAAAAATTCTGCCGGATGAAATTCTGGCATTGTCGAAAATCCTCCCAGTAAACATCCATGGTTCGCTTTTGCCAAAGTACCGTGGCGCTTCCCCGATACAATCCGCTTTGATGGCAGGGGAAAAACAAACGGGGGTTACTATTATGGAAATGACGACTGGGATGGATGAAGGTGGCATTTTGGAAATTACTCCTATAGATATGGATCCCGATGAAACCAGTGATACACTGTTTCAAAAATTCGGCGAGGTTTCCGGAACGGCATTGCTTTCCGCCCTTCGGAAATATGAAAACCATGAAATTTTTATCGTGGAACAGGATCATTCGCTTGCCACGTATACTCATAAATTCACCAAGGACGACGGGCATATTTTATGGTCAGAAATGACCGCGAAAGAAGCCTATCGCCGATGGCAGGCCTGTACTTCTTGGCCCGGAGCCTGGACAGTTTTGGATGGGAAACGATGCAAGATATGCGATTGTCGAAGAGTCGAATTGGCATCCTCAGGCTCTAATCAGGTTCCCGGAACATTTTGGAAGACGGAAGAACGCCAGATTTTCGTGGCCACGTTGGATGGTGTATTGGAACTTGGCGAAATAATTCTGGAATGAAAGTCGAAACGTCCTGCTTCGGAATTTTTGGAGAGTGGAAAATTCGAATAATATTTTTTTCTGAGCTTCCATTTGTACTTTTGTACATTTTTTTTATACTTTGCCCCATGAACAACATTGCTATAAATACATTCCGGGAACTTCTCCGAAACCGAATCCTGACAGTCATCCTTTTTTTCGCCTGTGTACTCATAGGCTTTTCCTTGGTACTCGCGAGCCTTTCGCTCGGGGAATCCAAGCGGCTTATCGTTGATTTTTGACTTTCTATGATCGAAATCGGGGGGCTTATCGCAGTAATTTTTGTCGGATGACAGATTCTTTTCAAGGAAATCGAAGGTCGGACTATATACCTCATACTTTCCAAACCTATCGCGAGAAAGGATTATATCTTGGGTAAATTTTTCGGATTTGGGGCAATTATCCTTTTATTGGTATTCTTGGAAGGATTTGTGCTTTCCGCATTGATAGGCTATCAGGGATTAGCATTCGATCCGCTCATGCTTGTAGCTATCGGAGCCATAGCAATGAAGCTTCTGCTTGTTTTTGCGATTATCCTGTTTTTCTCCACTTTTAGTTCCCCGTTGCTCTCCATTCTTTTCACTATAGGGGTATATATCGCTTCTCATTCCGTTACTGGTGTGCTCGATATGGCATTGAGAAATCAGCATACGGTACTGGTGTATCTCGCAAAATTCCTCATGACTATTTTTCCTCAATTCGAAGCACTGAACATGGCAAAAAACACTTTGGGAACCCCGTTGGGGCTCTCAGCAAGTTTTTATGCTATGAATTTTGGAATTGCTGGACTGTACCTGGTCATTATCCTCGTGGCGACTTCAGTAATATTCGAGCACAAGAAATTTGAAAATGCCTAATGATTCTCAAACTGTCAAGAAAATTGATTTTTTAGGGATTTCCTTGGAATACGATTCCCGAGTACTTACTCCGAGATTAGAGACCGAAGCTTTGGTTTTGGGTACGCTTCGATACTTTCGCAATCGAGAGCTTCCAGATATTATTATTGACGTGGGGACTGGTTCTGGCGCCATCATACTTTCTCTGACTTCGCGTTTTCCCTGTGCGGAGTTCCATGCGGTGGATATCTCTGAAGAAGCCCTCCAAGTGGCCGAGAAAAATGCGAAATCCCTCGGAATAATGATAGAGTTTCATCAGGGAAATCTCTTGAAATATTTTTTGAATTCTCCAGAAAAATGTAATTTCTCGAATAAAAATATACTCGTCATCGCAAACTTGCCGTATATCGGTCCAAACGAGGAAATTGGGGAAGATGTTCTCATGGAAGATCCTGCTATAGCCTTGTACGGATGAGGAGAACGGGGGTTTGATTTGATTCACGAACTCTTGGAACAGTCCCAAATTTTGGCTCGCTTTTCAAAACGTTTGCACGTAGCATTGGAATTCTGACACACGCAGCTTTCCTTGGTAGAATCTTGGGCAATAGCCAACCGATATGTCACGGAAAGTTGGAAAGACTACTCCGAAATACCGCGTTTTTCCATAATTGATTATGGAAATCGGTAAACTCCTTTCGCCCATAGCCCTATCTTCTCTCGTTACCAAAAGGGTGCAGGATTATTTTGTCGGTATCGGGCAGCCGCACCTTGCAGAAGCCATCGTTTCGATTTTCGTAAAAAATTCTTTGATAATCATGCGGGTTACCCATACGCTGGCACGGACGGAGATTCGGATGTATGGGGAATCCGTTTGCGAAATCATTGCTCATACGCTCAAATCTTCGCAAACCTATTCCGTACGTATTTTGGTATGAGATCATTCCCATTAGGGACGATACTGTTGTTGAGTTGGTTATTTTGCAGCGGTTGTACGAATCATTACGAAATGTATAACGAATTGCGAATCTGGGAGAAGCAGAATGAAAATACTCCCTCCATATCTGCTCCTATTCCTGAATTTCCTCATCGAATATGGATTTCTCCAGATGATGGGAATGGAAATATCCTCGTTTGAAAAATCGATGCATCGAATAGAAATATCGATCTCAATGTATATATCCTCTCCGATGTCTGACTCATAAATTCCCTGATTTCCGCCCATCGGAGGAATATTTCGATTCGAGTGATACTCGAACGGTCGACGTATGAAAATCCCAAAGGGAATGCCGCGGTATTTTCCCAATTACAGAATGAGGGAATTTCGGTGGTTTGGGCGGACGAAGTTCGTCAAAATTTTAATCATGCGAAGTATATCCTGATTGATGATACGCTCTATTTGGCCACTTCGAATTTTACTACGACTTCTTTTACCAAAAACAGGGAATTTCTCATAGAGACGGCCGATGTATCGACGGTCGAATTCATGAAGCGGCTTTTCGTGGCTGATTATTATAAATTTCCATTTCATGGAAGCGTGGCAACGACGTATGTTTCTCCAATCGATTCACGAGAAAAAATCGAGATACAGCTTAAACGGACACAGAAGGAGATATATTTTTTTGCGGCATCCCTCTCTGATCTATCGCTTTTAGCGATTTTAGAAGAACTCCGAGCAAAGGGGGTGACAGTACATGTCTGTTTGGCATACGAATCGAGTCCGGAACGTACGGAATTAAAATGATGGATGAAAAAAGAGCATATGATATTCCGTCAAGCGAAATCTCCATATGTTCATGCAAAATCATTTCTCATAGATAATGAGTTACTCTTTATTGGAAGCGAGAATTTCACACGGAATTCTCTCGATCAGAATAGGGAAACTGGACTCATACTCAGGAATTCATATTTTATCAAAAAATATAAAGAAACAATTATGAATGATTGTCGAGACATATAACTTCGCCTAAAATTGTATCTTAAAAAGATTCCTGATATGATGGGAGCATGAAAAAAATTATATATTGAATCCTCATTGGTATTCTTTCTCTCGTTCTCATTTGAGCATCGTTGTGACAAAAAACAGTCAAACCAGTACCTGATGTCATCGATGAGCAAATTTTTCCGAATGATACCTTGTATTCTTTGTCGAATGGGAAACTGGTGAATTCCAAGGAAAATTCCGATATGAATGCCATTCGTCTCAATGATGGCGATGTTATCTTTTACACGAAAGATTCCGAAGTTCCCAAAATCGAAATTTCAAAAGAGAATAGCCAAATTACCTTGGGAAAGGGTTTATATTTGATTAGCGCGTTCGATGCTTACCAGGATTACGTCGTAAAAAATAGTGATTTTATCATAAATCACCTCTCAAATGGAGTATACTTTGTCGATACTCGCGTCGATACCCGAATATTTTCCATGACTTCGTTGCTCCGTGTTCAAATTCTTTCAGAAGGAACTGTTTCCACTCAATTTGAGATATTCCCATCCGAATACTTTGCGTACGATACGACACTCGGAAGCAAACTGGTAAAATCCGATGTTTTCCGTATTGGACAACTTGCCACGCTGACCATTGCGGATCCATTTTCAAAAGACGGATTTGAATCGATTTTTTGAGAAGATTCATCTTCTGTACAAATACTTTTTGACGAGTACCAGTTATATTATCAGAATCGACAGTTGGAAATTCAAAAAGTGCTGGAAAAATTAAAGCCCCTTGCCTCCAATTGACTTACTCAACTTGAAAAATTCAGACTTTTGTTCGTAAATTGACAAAAAAAGAAAGCGATTCTTGAGAGTTCGTTGATTGCCCAGCTTCAAACTATGGTTCTCATTGAAGCGAATGAATGTTCTTTCTGTGCAGAAAGAAAAGTAGTAGCTTCAAAGATACCAATGGAAATACAAGATCGAATATCTTCATTGAATGCCATAAACCCCGAATATGGGGAGAACGCAAAAAATCTCGTTCGCAAATATATCACCTTGTGAAGTTCTGTAAATACGAATCATACTTCCGAATATTATAGTATTTGAGGAAGTATACTTACTACCGTGTATCAATCCATTTTTGGAAATACTATGACGAAAAATCAGAAAGTATATAAGCTTTTATCAGACATATATTCACAATATTTTTTCAGTGAAAAGCGAGATGATGATATCTTGCAGCAAAACCTCGCGAGTTATATTACTTATCTCGTGCAGTCAAAATCCATGGGAGAGCGGGAATTTCTCGGATTTACCTACTATCTCAAAGAATTCCTCGTAACCAAAGGAAACTCGAATGATTCTGATATTTGACTTTTTTCTCAGCTTACTTCTATTGCGACTACGTATATCAATTCGCTCGATGGCAATAAAGAAAAAACAAATATGCTTTCCATATTTTATTATACTTTCAATTTCATATCGGAACGAATGAAAGATGGTATAGAATTCCGATTTTTTAATGGTACCCCGGATAATCTTACGCTGAAACCTGAATTTATTGCAGGAAACAATCTGAGTAAAATACCAAACGAATCAATTACTGCCCTAGATTTTTTGTTGTGAAAACAACAGGATTTTTTGAATGATTATAGAAAAATATATCAAGACGAACTTGGAAAAACTCAAGATAATAGCATTAATTATTATACGAAGTTCAGTGGAACGAATCAACAATTGAATACACTGTTAGTCATTCTAAAAGATTATGAAAAATATCGTACTCAGATGGATCTTTCTGAGAAAAGCAAGTGAGCTCAAGGGCTCGTTATTGATACTAACAATCTCTCTGTTGAGGAAATTACCTCGTATCTCAAGGATTTTGTTGGTCTTGAAATTGATACGCTCAAGATTGAAAACGATTTCAAGAAAGACGGATTTTATCGGGTAACGGTTTCTATTTTCTGAAAACCTTTCCGGTTTAAGATATCACCCACCGTATCTACTTCATCTTCGTGACAAGCGATGCCCCCATGACACAAAATTGGTGAAATCGTATTTACTGATACGGACGGGAACGTAAATAGGAATTTCGAGCAGGCAAGTATCGATTTGGACAAGCGAAAGAAGCAATTGGATGACCTGAAATCGAGCGCTACTACTCAGGAAGAGAGAAAGAAATACGATGTTTACAACTTCTTTAAAACGACCTTTTTCGCCTCGGATGACACGACGGAAACAGGAGATATTACCACGAATTCGAACGGATATACTCTAAAACCTGAAATCCAAATTTTTGTACAGCGTGAGCTCATCGAGAAAGATTTCGCTATAGTGCATGGTTTTTTTCCTATAGCCATACGGGATATTCATGCGGATATCGTCAATGGGGACTATGAGATTTCCGTTTTCAAAATTCCCGTTACTAAAGTTACGGATAAGCACAATTATAATTTGAAATTCGACTCCGACTATATTTTCCAAACGGATATGCATGCTTTTACGAACATAAAGTTCACCGCTATCGACGAACGGGATAAAAAAATATTCAATGGGGCAGAAGTTCACATACTTCCAAATGTTATAAACACGGTTGATTTGGGAAATCAATTTAATAAAATTTGACCACTCCTTGATATCGCTTGGAAACATTATTCCGAGGGGGATACCGATATTCGACTTGACCTGGATACGAATTCCGTCATTATTTGAGGTGTGACCTATACTGAATAATTTTACCTATGTCTAAAAAAACTCAAAAAATCGTTATTATTTTTGTGGTGATAGTTCTGATTCTGTCCCTCATTCTACCATTTCTTCCGATTTTCAACGCTTAGTTTTTTTCTCTTTTAGAGGAATACTTTGAAATTCTTTTTTTGAAGATTCTTTTTGCGATTCTTCTCTTCTGTGAGTTCCGCAACTCGTGCAATATTTCCAAGTAAGAAGCATTTTTGTGGAACATTCGCCACAGGTATCGAATTGCTTGGTACCACAATATGGACAAAATTTTGCATCCCCACTGATTTCTTCTTGGCATTTCAAACATTCCACGGCATGAATTTCTTCTTGTTTATCGTAATTCTCCAACCAGTTTTCTTCGTAGTGTCTCTCAAAAAGGGTGGCTCTTGGTCGGATAAGTAAATAGAGGGGGAGTCCAAAAATGGGAGTAAAGAAAATAATCAACAAGAGGGAAAACGACTGCATGATAATACTGGTGGACCGAGTGGTAATATCTTTGATAACCCAAACTGCAACGGCAAACCAAATAATAAAGAGACAACTGATGAGAATCTTGATGATCATTTCGAGCGAAAGAGAATTTGCTACGTATTCTAGGAAATGCTGGAGCTCCTGGAGATTGATTATCGAATATATATTGTTCATATTATTGAATGTTATGTTGTTTCCAGATTTGAATGATTTTTGGATTGCCTGAGAGTAATTCAGATGGAACTTGTTTGCCTCTCCATATCTCTGGACGCGTGTAATGAGGATATTCTTTTTTTCCTCCGAGTCCAACGCTAAAAGATTCTTCGTCGAGCGAATGGTTATGGAGAACTCCAGGTAAGAGGCGAATTACCCCATCTATAATGACTCCAGCTGCAATTTCCCCTCCGGTGAGCACATATTCCCCGAGTGATATCTTTTCGATGGAATATTCCTCAAAAACCCGTTCGTCGATACCTTCGTAGTGTCCACATAGAATACCAATATTACCAATAGTGGACATTTGAGAGAGCTTCCCTTGCGTCAATATTTCGCCGCGCGGATCTGGACATATCCAATGAATTGGTTCTTTTGTGAGCGATTGGCAGTAATCCAGGGCTCTGCCACAGGGTTCCGGGGCAAGTATCGTTCCTACCATACCCCCGTATGGGCGATCGTCCGATCTGCGCGTATTTTTGGTACTAAAATCAGCGAGGTTGCAGATGGTAATTTCCAAAGTTTTGGATTCTTGTGCTTTTCAAATAATGCTCGTTTCAAAATAGCTATTTAGCGAATTGGGAAACAGCGTTACGAGGAAAATCCGCATGTTATACTATTTAATTTCCTTGAGAGTAATTTCGAATACGAGAGTTTTTCCCGCAAGTGCATGGGTATTCTTGCTTTGGATTGCTAGGGTAACCATATCTTTTTCCAACTTGGTAATCTTGATTTTTTGAGAGCCTCGATACATTCCTTCGAGCCCAACCGCGAGTTTTTTCCCAAAGAATGGATTGGAATTATTCTTTATATTGAGAGTGATATCGTCTTTTCCGACTTTACTGATGGTACCAATGTTCCCATCTTCGAAAGTAATTTTGGTTCCAACCGCGAGTTTTTTTCCAGAGAATGGATTGGTTTTGGAATTGTCGATACTGACATTGATATTTTTGTCATCGATGGAATCGACGGTGGCGTTAATCCCTTTCTCATTTGTTAAAACTTGTCATACTTTTGGTAAATCGGTTCCTCCTTGCTGATAATCAGCGATGGGAATGTTCATTTTGATAATATCGAGAGTTTCGCTTTTTGGGATGGTGCGAACGAGGGTTTCATTGAAAATTTTCTTATCTACCGTACTTTCCCCATTATCAGACCATTCAGTTCCATAGGCATCTTCTGGAGCTATGGTAACTTTTTTTGTTTCTCCTACCTTCATTCCAACGATACCTTTCCAGAATCCGGGAATAGATCCACCGTCAGAAGATAATCCTACGTCAAAAGGCTTATATTCTCTACCGCTTCCAGGAGAATACGTAGGTACTTTTTTTGCTTCTGACTCTATAGAAGAATCAAAAACTGTTCCATCTTCTAATCGACCGACGTAATCGACTGATACTTTGTCACCTTCTTTGGCGACTGCATCAGATGCTGCTTTTGAAATGTTTTGTTGTTTCTGAACAACACTATCGGGAGAAGAAGTATTCGTGTTGGCAGCATTGTTTCCACCGAGTGAACAAGCTGACAGTAATAGTCCTGTTGTAATAATGAGGCTGAGGAGTTTCATAGGTAAATAATAATAATAATAATAATAATAATAATAATAATAATAATAATAATAATAATTTTTTGAGATTGTATTCAAATTAGATTCCTTTCAAAGCCAAATTGTATTTGAGGAGTTCCGATTCGATATAATGGAGAAGTCCGTCATCTCCAATGAGCTTCCCTGACTTAAGAAGGATATCCGCTTGAATTAAGGATTCATAAAATTTTGAAAAAGCAGTAAGGCGTTTCATTGGTATCGATCGATACCTCTGCGCAACGAAATCTTTGAGTTTGGTAATTTCCGCCGCAGTTCCCGGTGAGACCCCATTGGTTACGAATCCTGCATAGAGACCTACATTTCGAATCACCGAGAGAAATGAATTGAGAAAAAGGATATCCTTTTCGAATTGCGAAAGGGAGTTGCGGATGAGTTCTCTCGATTTCTCAATATTTCATGCCAGAATCGCATCCGTAATGGAAAAAATTTTAACATCTATGGATTCGATAGTATTTTCCAAAATATCCCGTTCCGTTATCGTAGAGAGAAGCGAAAGTTTTTGGATTTCGTTTTCTAACAGCAACATGTCTTCTCCGACCCGAGTTATTAGCAGTGCGGCATGAGATTGGGTAATGAGAGGAAGTTGTTTTTGAGCATAGTCTTGTTTGTCCCACGTAGAATCCACGGAAAAATTTTTAACGGTCGCCGTTTCCAAAAGAATTTTTTGCAATCCAGGCAGGTAATCCGCTCCGACGAATGCGACAATGTGATCCTCAGGAATGCTTTTTATAAGTTTTTTCCAATATTCCGATTCGTCGTATTCTGGAAATATTCTTGGTACGATTTTTTCGGATTTTTTTCTCTCCCAAGGTTCTTCCTTTGACTTGGCTGGGGCTGGAATCCTGACTACCGTGAGCCGTTTTGCCGCGAGAAATGGAGGAGTACTGAGCTCCCCGAATAATTGTTCGGGAGAAGTATCGTCGATATTACATCTACTAAAATTTAATTCTCCATGCTTTTCTAGGAACATCTTTTGCCAAACAGAAAGTGCCGATTCCAATTTGAGTTGGAGATTGCCAGTATAATAAAAGATATGGGAAGAAGGGGGCATACGGTGGTTCGAAAGTTAATTTTTTTCCGCGACTCCCAGAGAGTATACGAGCTTTGCCAAAAAGTCGAGGTCACCCGAATAGAGGTTCTGACTCACACGCACTCGGTCCAAATTCTGAACGAGAAAGTTCCCTTCCTGATCGATGGCGAGAAAATTCCGGATATCCTGTGTAGTAGCGCCACGGAAATCGAATACATAGTCTTTGAGGACTTTTTTGAGATAGCATACCCCGTATTTTGAGAGCATTATCCTGACTTTAAGCAAAAGAAACAATCGTTCCACATCGGTATTTTGTCCGTGGGTCCGGGTCAGAGAAGCTTCTGTATTTTTCAGGTCTTCGATTCTGTCGATACCTTCCAATGACCGGTAAAAATTGATTTTGTCGATATCCCCATTGAAGAGCGTATCCGGGAGTACGAACTGGATATCGAGTTCAATCTTGATATCCATCGTATGTTGGATGGTGTCAGTTTGGAGTTCTTGCATCTTGTTTTCCAGGAGCTTCAAGTAGAGACTCACCCCGGTTTCTCGGGATCTGCCGGATTGGGCAATACCGAGGATTTCCCCGGCTCCGCGGATTTCCAGATCCCGCATGGCAATTTCGAATCCCGCGCCGAGATGGGCGTATTCCACGAGAGAAATGAGCCGCTTTTTCGAATCTTCCGGCAGGGTTTCCTTGCGATATACCAGCAGACAGTGAGCATCTTGATCTTTTCTACCTACACGTCAGCGGAGCTGATGGAGCTGGGCGAGTCAGAACTCGTCCGCATGATCGATGATAATGGTATTCGCGTTCAAAAAATTCACCCCGTTTTCTATAACCGTCGTACTGATGAGACAATTGCTCTTTCCCGATCGGAAATCAAGCAGTGTATTCTCGATTTCTTCCGCTTTCATTTGCCCATGCAACATGAGCGGATGGAGTTTTCTACCAGCAATGCGTTCTATTTCCCTGGCAGTTCCCGCGATAGAAGCTACTCGGTTGTGGAGAAAAATGACCTGTCCACCACGGTTGAGTTCTCGAAGCATTACTTCCTTGAGAATATGCTCGTCCCATTTGATAACCTGGGTCTGAATTGGTTTTTTGTTCGGGGGAGGCGTTGTGAGAATACTGAGTTTTTTGAGTCCTGAAAGCGAGAGGTTGAGTGATCGAGGAATCGGCGTTGCAGAAAGACTCAGGATATCAATGCCGGTACGAAATCGTTTGATTTTTTCTTTGTCGAGGACGCCAAATCGGTGTTCTTCATCGATTACGAGCAGTCATAGCCGTTGGAATTGTACGTCCGCGCCCAAAAGCCGGTGGGTCCCTACGATGACTTGAATGGTTCCGTCTTTGATGCCTTGGAGCGTAAAATTTACCTCTTTAGCACTGGAAAGTCGGGAAAGTACGGCAATTTTGATACCGGTTTCTGCGAATCGTTTGGCAAACGAATCGTAATGTTCCAACGTCAGAACTACGAGTGGGGAAATAACTGCTACTTGTTTTCCTGAAAGTACGGCCTTGTATACGGCATTCATAGCGACTTCTGTTTTTCCGAATCCCACATCCCCGCAGAGGAGTCGATCCATGGGTTCTGGGGTTTCCATATCCTCAAAAATTTCCCCGATAGCAGAAATCTGATCTGCGGTATGAACGTGGGGAAATGCGAGTCGGAATTTTAATTCTTCCTCCGGGAATTTTCGAAAAGCATATCCCGGGGTAATTTTACGTCGCGCATAGATTTCGAGGAGTTCTGATGCGGTTTTGAGGACTTCCGCCTCGGTGTCTTTGAGTGTTTTTTTCCAAACGGTACCTCCGAGGTCGTGGAGTTTTGGATTTTCTTCACCAAGGTATTTTGTGACCCGGTAAAGCTCGGTAATCGGAACATAGAGTTTGTCGCTTTTGGCATATTCTATAGCGACATATTCGCGATTAATACCGGTGACAGTTTTTTCCGTCATTTCGAGAAATTTCCCAATACCGTGCTCCTGGTGTACTACGTAATCTCCCGGTTTGAGGGTCATAAGGAGATCCAAGCTCTTGAGGCTTTGTTTTCGGGATCGTTTTTCGACGAAAAGCCGACCGAGAACGTCATCCGTTATATAAATGGTTTCTTCGGATTGACTACTTTCCAAACGGATTTTTGGTATTTGAATGATTTTTGATACAGAAAGCCCGTTATATTCGAGATACCGGTTTACTGCTCCAGTGAGAGCGGTGTAAATAACGATATTTGTTCCATAATCCCCTATGAATTTGCCGAATTCTTCTAGATTATCAAAGGAAATTGGCGAAATGCCCAGCGAAATGCCCGAACTTTCGAACCCAATCCAAGTCGAAAATTGGCTTCGTAAGCTTTCCCGCTGCGAATGGAAGTCCAAATCGAATGTCCAGACAAAATCCCCGCCGAGATGTTGTATATCGGTACTGGTTTCCGGGAGTGATTCGCTTCTTTTCGCATATATGGTTGCCCGATGGAGCCGGACCGGATTTTTTTCTCCGACCTCATCGCTTTCCAGCAGATCATCAATTTCATCATCAAAATAACTCAGGTGGAGGATTCTTTGGTCGTCTCGTATTTTGGCTTCTGACCCCTGGATAGTATAGGTATAGGGACGTCATAAATGTGGACTGTGTTCGAAACCGAGTTCAATAAATTGCTCAATGAGCTTCCGGATGGGAAGTATATCTCCGCGTTCTATTTTGAGCGTTGAAGTTTTTCGCAAATATTCGTATCGAGGCTTCGCATCGAACATTCCGGTCGTTCCACAAAAATATCCCCTTTCTTGATCCAAATACCTCATTACATCCGAAGTGGTTTTAATTTCGAATATTTGTATTCCCATAATCTCCTCGAGAAATCTTTTATAAGAATTTAACTCGGAAAAGCTGTCAAAAACGAACAGATATTTTTTTAGAAGAGTATCATTTTTCAAATTGGTTTCCCAAGTGTCTTTGCAAAAAAGAGACCGGGTGAGGATGTTGCCCGATCTCGAATATAACGTATTGACTGCAAGTACCGGCATACTATACCTTCATAATATCCAATTCTTTCTTGTTGAGGATTTCCTCTATTTTTGCTATTTCCTTATCGATTTGCTTTTGGAGGTCAGTTTCGTATCCCTTCGCGACATCTTCGCCGATTTCCTTCGCCGATTCGGCATTCTTGATTTTTTTCATGGCATCGGCTCGAATATTCCGAACCGCAACTTTACCATCTTCCGCGAGTTTTTTCGCAAGTTTTACGAGATCTTTTCGCCGTTCTTCGGTAAGCGTGGGAACTTTGATCATAATAGATTCCCCGTTGTTTTGTGGATTGAGTCCGAGGCTCGCATCCGTAATGGCTCGATCGATGTCACGAATGAGAGATTTATCCCAGGGCTGAATCGAAATCGTCTGAGAATCCATAATAGATACGCTCGCAACATTTTTAAGTGGCTGAAATGAACCGTATACCGATAGGGTAATTCCTTCTACCAGAGCTGGATTTGCTCGTCAGACTTGGAGTTTGGCGAATTCGTTTTTCAGGTGTTCTTCTGCTTTTTGAAGATCGATTGTTAAAAAGTTCAACATATTTTTTGTTAAAAACTTATAAAATTAATGCGTGTAGTATAGTGAGGATGCGAAGACTTTGCAATTTATTTTTTGACAAAAACTTTGAGGAGTCTATTATCCCTAGGATATTATTTCCCCAATTCCTCTTTATGAAAGTAGTTCCATACCTTTTAGCCGTTTTATTACTTAGCCTCAGTAGTTCGGCTTATGCTATCACCATGGGTGATTTTAAAAAAGTAGACTGTTCCCAGTCCATATTTGCGAGTAATGGTTGTGCCGTTTCTCCGAATACCGAATGTTTCGATGGTGGTACTCTCAAGGCAGGGGACAAAATTACCGGACTTTCCGATTCATGGACCAACTCTGCTTCTGGAGAGGTAGTTTTGTACAAGGATGAAATCACCTATCCTTCCATAGTAAACGTTGGTGGAACCAATACAGCATGGCTCAATAATCCAACCAAAGATACTGATTTTTGGAAAATTGGTACCGAAGTCATCTTTACTCCGGAATCTAGAAGCGGATCCAAAAAAGAAGTGTTTAGTTTGAAATCTGGAAAAAAAGTTACCGTTCTTGAAGCTTCACTTGGCGCTAACTATCAATTGGAACGTTCTGATAAGAAGAATGGAGAGTACGTGGGAATCGTAAAATTTCCAGTAAATTATCACACTGTGAGCGATACAACCGGAAAGGTCGGACCGCTCGTGAGCCATTTGGAATGTGCGGCATTTAAAATGAGCGTTGCGACTGCTGCCGCTGTTGCACCGGTAGTAAAACCAACTCCTCCGACTACGACCCCCGCTCCTACCGGAGCGACCAAAGTAAAAACCGGAGCTGCCGACACGTTCCTCTTCATGGGACTTGCTATGTTGCTTGCTTTGGCATTTATGTTCGCTCGAAAGAGAAAATCGGTATAATCTCTTTTCCCCGTCAGCTTGCTGCGTGGGCTACCGCTTTGTGATTTCG
>JAVHRB010000072.1:0-8146 GCA_036171455.1 Patescibacteria group bacterium | reverse complement strand
CGGATTGTAGGATCTAGGTCATACCCCGTCAGCTTGCTGCGGGGTGATTGATTCAAAAATTCGTTTTTTTTCTGGTTTTCCCTATACTCGCGGTTTTCCAATCTCATGCCTAAAGTATATACATTTCAGCGTTTTCAATTCCCCCTTATTCTCGCAACGGCGTTTCTCGATATTCTCGGGATTGCCTTTCTGATTCCGATTTTGCCATTTTTGATTCGTGATTATGGAATGAGCGGAGCCTGGGTTGGGTACACGCTTGCCATCTATTCGATGGGGATGTTCTTGGGGGGGGTTCCTTTTTGGGAAGCTTTCCGACAAGTACGGTCGGAAGAAAATTCTCATATTGACCAGTTTTTTTAACATTCTCGGGTACCTGTCGGTAATATATGCTCCGTATTTTCTCATTTTTGCCATTTGACGATTTGTCGCGTGACTCGCGGGGTCAGGTATTGGAATAACCCAGGCCTATGTTTCCGATATTTCTTCTCCGGAAAATCGAACCAAACAAATGGGGTTGATCGGGGCGATGTTCGGCCTTGGGTTTCTGGTGGGGCCAGGAATCGGTGGAATTATTTCTACGATTTCTTTCACTGCAGTTGGACTGGCTGGACTGGCAGCGGCGAGTGTCAATCTCTTGTTGATTGTCTTGTTGCTTCCAGAACCCAAGAAACATGTTCCTGTTGACGGGGTTCATTTGGGAGCGGGGAAGCGGACGAAGCTCATGATGTCGATGTTTATTCTCTCATTTGTTCTTACGATTGCGTTTTCGCCGATTCAGGGTATCAATTCTCAGTATAATATTGACCTGTTTCATTTTACCTCGCAGCAGATTTCGTATGTCCTCATTCTGGTGGGATTTACGAGTGTGGTATATCAGGCGTTTCTCATCAAATACGTACGGAAGTATCTCAATGAGGTTTCGATGATTCGATTTGGGTTGGGATTGTTGCTCGTAGCTTTTTGCCTGCAGGCGGTCAATCGGAGTGAATTCTGGCTCTGGGTGATTATCCCACTTTTTCCGCTTGGGATGGGAGCAGTACAACCCGCGATTAGTTCGATTGTAGCCCGCGATGCAGGGCATTCTGCCGGTAAATACCTCGGAATGAACAATTCGTACACCAGTCTAGGAAATATTGCCGGGCCATTTCTTGCGGGGTATTTGTATGCTCACTCGATATTCTTGCCGTATTGGGTGAGTGCAGGTTTGTTCGCGGCGATTTTGGTGGCTTCGTATTTTTTGTTGAAAATAGAAGAGAGAATAAATTAGGTATATCCTTCACAGATAATTTTTTTGAACTATGTAGGAAAAAGAGTGGAGAAATTCGCTCTTATATTTTTATTTTTTTATCGGTTCTACGGTTGTTGTATCTGGTGGGGCTAGAAGGGTGTTTTCTATGGTTTGGATATCCAAGTTTGCGAGCTTGATTTTTGCCTCCGGGCTAATGGTTCCATCTGGATACATAGCTGCTTCGTTCATCCCCGTGAGTTTGAGAAGGGCTTTTCGGAGCAGTTCTCCCTGATTTTCCGTAATGGATTCTTGGTCTTCTATGGGAGGATTCGCTTCTAGTCGAAGCTGTTTATTGATCGTATCCCGAACTTTCTCATATTTCTCCTGCCCCATTACTCCCATTCCGAGCCTCGAAAGCCTCGTGAGGTTGCTGTCAATAGTCCTATCCTGTTCTGCTACTTGTGCACGAACGATATCCTCGGGTCTTTTTCCTTCCATCGTTTTGATATTTTTTGTGAGGTCTGTTTGGGTGGTGACGGATTGGTAGAGTTGTTTGAGGCGTTGTTCGAGTCCTTCCCGCTCCGCTTTGGATTCCGGATTTTCTCGGAATTCCCGATATTTTGGGCTGGAAAAGAACGTGGTGAGCTGTTTCCCGAGTTCTTCCGCATTTTCGGTATTGAGCTGGGGAAGTCACAACTGCGGGAATTTTTCCGAGATTTCCCCTTGGGTGACACGGGACATTACCTGGGTAATCCGAGTCCGTTGCGATAGTTCCTGCTGATTGAGCGCGAGATTCTGCAAGAGGGTATCTGCTTCGCTCACGTTCGGAACTGGGCTCGGAATCCGAATCCCGTCCTTTTCTCGGTAGCGGTTGCCGTCCCGGGTCATCACGGTGCGTTCACCCGTCAGAAGCGCGGAGGGGGAGACGATTTCCCCGGTCTTCGGGTTGGAATAGACAAGCCCGGAAGGAGGTTCGAAACCCATTTTGATCTTGGTGTAGGCTTCGAGGGTAACCTGGGGATTCGCGAGGGCTAGATTGACTGGAGTCTGATCCGCGAACGTACCCACGGGCATCATATTCCGGAGTCCCGCGAAGTCCGCTTGGAGATCTGCCAAATCCCGGGCGTCGAGTTTTTTCCCGGTGGAAGATTCGATGCTTTTGACGATGTTTTCCTGCTCAGAAACGAGGAGGACTCACTCGGCGAGTTTGGGGTCTTGGCCCTGTTTGACGAGTTCCTGCTCGGTTCTGGCGAGTTTGGAAGCGTAGTCGGGGATGAGTTCCGCGGGAGTTTTGCCTCAGGAGAGGGTGGTGAGTTTTTGGGAGAGTTTTTGGAAGGCTTGGTCGTATTCTTTCGCACGTTCGAAAGTTTTTTCGCCTGTTTTTTCTACTTTTGTAACTTTCTTCGCCACGACCTCGTCCTTCTTCGCCACGACCTCGTCTTTCTTCGCCACGACCTCGTCTTTCTTCGCTACAACTTCGATTTCCTTTGTTTTTAATATTTTGTTATTCCATTGTTCCAATTCGACCGATATCAAATCCTTACTCAAATCCAAATCTTTCGGATCTATATTCGAAACAATTCCGCTCAGGAATTTATCCTTCTGATTTTTTAATTCTACAGAATTGGAATACGTTTGTTCTATCTTTGCTAATATAGCTCGAACTTGCTCTTGCAGTTCCAGAGGGAGTGCTTTGAGTTCGGAAATGTTCTCAAATGCATCACGTGAAATAACCTCCGGTTTGTTCGAAGGTGTGCGGATTAGTTCGTTTGAGGATGTGGGAATCGGATTGTTACCTAACTGTGACATAGTGAAATTCTATCATAAAAAAATCCCCAATGCAAAAAACGAGGATTTTTTTTCTTTTGAAATTATTTTTTAACCGTTTTGACGAGTGATGGAATATTTGGATTTTGACTGAATTTCAGAATACTTTGTTCGAGTTGGTTATACATTTGTATATATTTCGAATCCGTCATTACACCTCTTGCTTCTATGATATGTATTCTTACGCGTTCAAAAAACAATCATACATTTGTGATTTTTGATTTGAATTGTTCGGCTGTGATTTTTCCGATGGAATAATCATTCAGTGCTTGGGTCAGTGTTTGAAATTCCAAATTGATTTCATCACCTTCCTTTTTAATCCTATCCAGTTTTATAATATCTGCATCCGCGCTCGCAATCTTCGCGTCTGCGCTCGCAATCCTCGCATCCGCTTCCCGGCTTCTATTCTGAACGACTACCAACTCCATACAACTCTCTACCAACTCCTGGAACTTCTTTTCCAACTTCGCAACTTTTTCCATTTCCACCTTCGCTTTTTCTCCTTCTCCCGCCTTTTCGAACTCCGCTGCCGCCGCGCGTTTGGTTTCAGCGAGTTTCAGTAGGCTCGTACTTTTCGCTTTGGAGTCCGCCAGGCACATTTCCCTCGCCGCCTCCATCTGCGCCGTCGTTTCCGCTGCTCCCGCAGGTGTTCCGGCAAGCGCGAGCGTGACCCCCAGGGCTATTCCGGCTGCCGCGTTTTTGAGTCCGGATTTTGGAGCTTTGTCCGTTTCTTCCGCGTTTCCCCCGAGTACGTTGCTTGCCATATGAAAATATTTAATTATCCCAATTCTATGCGAAATATCTTGGTGCGTCAAAAAATTTGGGCTCTATTCCACCCAATGGGAAAATAAAACCTCAATTTCTTCATTCACCATATATATTACCGATGAATGGAAGTGACCTATAGAGAAATATCCAAACATCAAAGGGAACAATCCTATGAAAAATTGAAACTTCCACCGACATTATCAGGATCATAGATACGAAATACCTGACCCGACATTTCTATAGTAACTGGATACTCGGTGAAACACGACATTTTAACTTTTTCTTTGACAACTGAAATCGGCAAGCAAAAAATCCTTCGCGAAGTATCCTACAAACAGTATAGAAAAATTGCTCGTTCTGAATTTGTGAGAATGTGCGTTTGGGGTTAGGATGTGGGTATTTCATTAGGTAGAAAATTCCCAAACTCCGATCCCGATTTCTGTATCAGAGCATCTACCCAAAAATGCACACCCTGCATTATGATAAAAATATTGGTTTTGGAATCGTAAGTCCGGGGCAAATCAATACTGAGTCATGAATTCGGGGCGATTCAATTCACATGATACCAATTGTCGTGATTGTTGGTCGCCAGGAAATCGATTACTTCGCGATTCATCAGCAATACTCTCCAGAGGTCTTTTCCATATATCCGAAGTTCGAAATCGCGAACGGTATTTCCATTGTGGCGGAACCCCGTTTCATTGCGGGCTATCCATGACCAGTATTTTCCGTATTCGTCCGTGCCGGGCTTGAGGGTGAGGATATCTTCGACGACATTTTGCTCGTATTTGTTCAAGAAAATTTCTGAATGATTCATATTCAATGGGATTAATACCCGAAGATATTACCCGCGGTTCAAAAGAAAAAATGGAAAAAGTTACGAAAAATTTATAATATTTCTGTATTAATCATTTTTACCATGACGAATTCTTTCGATGTCTTTCCTTTTCGATTGCATAGCGGTATGGTTCCCCCGGAATTATGTCCGAGCGAAGAAGAAACGAAAGAATTCGAAAGAAATAATGTTTTTCGTGCTCATGATCAAATAGATCCGTTCCGTTCGGAGTACGAGAATCATATGATTTACTTTTGAAACTATATGGCCAATGACGTGTGAAATGTGTATTATCCTTCATCCGGATCAGATTATGCTCCGAGTATCGCTTTCCCCAATAGCCTGGTTGTCTATGCTGACGGGAACGAGTATTCCATGGACGCTTTGAAAAAGAAGAGATTGGCAGCCTATCATGAAGATGTGACATGCTTCGACACGAGAAAAATAATTTCAGAAATCAATCTTTTGTTGCTTTTCAATCCGGTCGTTTCCTTTTCTGAGATAGAAAAGAATTTGAACCTACGAGGTTACGTACTTTGTAACGATTATCATGGAAACGCTACGGAGCTGGGTCGGAGAAGTGATTTTGAATTTTTATGAATATTGACCTCGAACGGAGGGGAAATCGTATTCGATGCTGATAATTTGGACGATTATTGGAAAGGTGTCCGAATTGGCAAATCCTCTATGTTTGGGAATTCCAATACGAAAAATAAGGTGGTTTCCATATTGGATAATAATCTCAGTCATACGAATTTACTTGGTGGCATATCTCCGGAATGAATCGGAAACCCAAATGCGAATACCGTTTGCTTGAAAAAAATTCGAAATTCCGATGACGTTTTCATTTTTAAGAATATACAATAAACGTATGTCAAAATGAGGAGTCAGCATACTCATTCATTTTTGTCATTCTGGAAAATTTCCCCTCACAAAAAAACAGCACGTTTCACCAAGGCTGTTTTTTTTACTACGATTCTAATACCAAATTAACTTAACTCCATTTGCTCACTGCCTCGGGAGGATATGTTTTCTTTTCCTTCGGTCCAGACCGCGCCGGACAAGCTCGGAAACGAAAATATATCCTCCCGGTCACGTTCGCGGTAAGTACTGCGATTTACGTTATTTTGGTATAACTCTCTCTTAACACCCCTTCCCTCGGAAGAATTCCACGAGATTTTCCATTTTTATCGTTTCCTGCGTTCCGGTGTCTCGGTCACGAACGGTCACTTGCTTTTGTTCGAAGTTTTCGCTGTCGACACAGATGGCATAGGGCATTCCGGCTTCGTCGGCTCGGTAGTACCGTTTTCCGATGGCTCCGACTTCGTCATATTCGCAGACGAAGTGTTCGGAGAGGAGTTTGAATACCTGCATCGCTTCGGCTCCGAGTTTTTTGACGAGCGGGAGGATGGCGATTTTTACCGGGGCGATAGCATTCGGGAATCGCATGACGATGCGGGTCGTACCGTCTTCCATTTTGACTTCGTCATAGGCGTCTGCAAGGCTCGCAAGGGTAAGTCGAGAAAGTCCGATAGACGGCTCGATGACGTACGGCAGGTACTTTTTCGTGACCTGTTGGTCGCCGACGAGTTCTTGAGTCACATAACTCAAATCCTGTTTGGACTGCGTCATATGCGCTTTGAGATCAAAATCAGTTCGATTCGCCAAGGTCGAGATTTCTCCCCAGCCGAACGGGAAGAGGTATTCGAAGTCACCGGCTCGTTTGGAGTAATGTGGGAGTCCTTCCTTGGGGATTTCCACGAATCGTACGTGATCCTTTTTGAGTCCGAGGACTTCTGTGAAGAATGCGGATTCATCATCGTGCCACTGTTGGAAGAATTTTTCATCCGTTCCGGGTTCGCAGAAATACTCGATTTCAATCTGTTCGAATTCGCGGGTTCGGAAAATGAAATTCTTCGGCGTGATTTCATTACGGAACGCTTTTCCGCATTGAGCGATACCAAATGGTACCTTTTTGCGACTTGAACGTGCTACATTGGTAAAATTAACGAATATCCCCTGGGCTGTTTCTGGTCGGAGGTACACGAGGGAAGTCGAATCTTCCGTTACTCCCTGATGCGTCGAGAGCATGAGATTGAACCGTTGAATGTCCGTCCAGTTTTTCTTGCCGCAATTCGGACATGGGATATGTCCCGCTTGTATATAAGCGTTGAAATCTTCATTCGGAGTTTTATCACCCGCCCAATTTTCTGGAACGGGGAATTTTGCGTCCTTTTCGATGGCTTCTTCCACGAGTTTGTCGGCCCGGTGACGGGTGTGGCAATCCCGGCACTCCATGAGCGGATCAGAAAAATTGGAAACATGTCCACTCGCGACCCAGACATTTGGGTTCATGAGAATGGCTGCATCGAGCAGAACCATGTCGGATCGTTTCTGGACAAAATTCTTGATCCAGGCATTCTTGATGTTTTCCTTGAGCATCGCCCCGTATGGACCATAGTCCCACGAATTGGCGAGTCCTCCGTAGATTTCTGACCCCTGATAGACAAACCCTTTGAGTTTGGAGAGATCGACGAGTTGTTTCATTTCCATATAAAATAGACCTTATAAAAATAAAGTCTTGGGACCGGGACATTCCCGGCGGTTCCACCCAAGTTCCCGGAAGTTCCGGGCAACTCTTTTGTCACTCTCCGCGGATTCCACCCCGCATCGACGAATAACAGGGAGGAGTATATGGGATATTTTCCGAATGTAAATTTTTTTGATTTCGGCTATTCCCCGACCACCTTCATCGACACGATTACTACGTCCGTTTCCGGAACGTCATCATGATGGCCTTTTCGTCCGGTCTCGACTTTTTCGATGACATCGATGACTTCCATTCCCTCAGTGACTTTGCCAAAAACTGCGTATCCCCAACCGTTGCCTCCTGGCGAGGAAAAGTTGAGAAACTCGTTATCAACGGTGTTGATAAAAAATTGAGAACTCGCGGAATGCGGCGCATTGGTGCGGGCCATAGCGAGGGTTCCTCGGAGGTTTTTAAGCTCGGTGTTTCCTTCGTGCTTGATGGTTTCACGGGTGGTTTTTTCGGTCATTCCCGGCTCGAAGCCTCCACATTGGATCATAAAATTTGGGATGACACGGTGAAAAATTACTCCGTCGTAGAAGCCTTCGCGGACGTATTTGAGAAAGTTTTCGACGGTAAGCGGAGCTTTTGCGTCTTCGGTTTCAACGGTGAAGTTGCCGATGGTGGTGGTGATGAGGACTTGGGTCATGGAATATTGATAAAAATTAAATGCGCTCGGGATAGGGGCGACTTTGTTTTTGGATTGTATCAAAAAACGATATTTTTGCGAGTTGATGTTGAGATTTTTTGCGATACGGACCATTGTCTTATATTTTCCCCGAAAATATCCAGTAATTCGGGATATTTCCAGCGATGCACAAAATGTATTCTACTAGCTACGGGATTTTTCAAAAAAACTTGCCCCCCCGCAAATATCATATAATTCTCACAATTTAACTTT
>JAVHRB010000071.1:0-8180 GCA_036171455.1 Patescibacteria group bacterium | reverse complement strand
GATTGTAGGATCTAGGTCATACCCCGTCAGCTTGCTGCGGGGTGATTGATTTAATCCATCAAATTGATTATCGTATGCAAAAAATTATTTTTTTTATGGAAATCAAGTTGTAAAATATAAATACCAAAGAGAAAAAAGATCGAGTGAGAATACCGGATTCTTAATCCGCATAAATAAATGATAAGTGCACGAAAATAAAAGATAAAACTTGAAATCATCCCACTAAATAGCGATTTTAAATAAAAAATAAATTCCAATAACTAAACAAAAGAATGTTCGATTTCTTTCGGTCAATGGAAAATCTAACGCGAAAAAAGACAGAATTTGGAAGTTAATTAAAAGTAATCAATCATACAATTTTAGTTAATCAAAAAATAGAAACCCCTTAATAATGAGAAAATCGGATTACTTTTTTGGAAAGATAATTAAAATTAACACAATCCGAGCCCAATCCATCCAATCCCACCATGAAAACCGAAATTCAAACCATTATTGACTCGCTCACCCTTCCATCCAAGGATTTTACTCTCGAACTCAAATCTTTTTACAAAGCGATGAAGTGTTCCGACAGCCGATGGGGAATGAGGCTTGAAACGGAAGAGGCCGCTCGGATTTTCGAATTCTGCTCTATGATGATTCTGGATGAAAGCGTTCCGAATGACCGGAAATACAACGCGTTCAGACTTATAAAGCAAGCGGTACTGGAAAGGGATTTCGTCAAAATGGAAGGGAAACTCACCGAATCCTATGCGCTTTTTACCTATGGAATATTCCATCAAAACGGAAATATCCGAAACGAAGCCTTCAATTATTTCGTCGATCTCGACATTGGATGCTCTTCGTACCTCAATCCCGACGAGGCATTCGAAGAAGCGTATTGGAACGTCGCCTCAAAAGTATTTTTCCATCTCAGATGGATGCACGACGAATATGAACGATTGAATGTAAAAAGCCTTCCCAAAAGCGACCGTTCGACGAAAAAAACCATACCTTGGTCTTACGATACCCAAGATCCTTTCCTCAAAGCGCTCCGAAGGTATTTCGAAAGAATCGAAGGGCCGAGATTCCACGAAGCGCTGGTGAGATATGGTCTTGCGAGCGTGAGCGAATAATAGTATACCCATTAATATGTATTTATTTGATAAACTATACTTTTACAAAACCAAACTATTCCATATACTAATAAAGTATACTTTATTTCTTAATACTCCCAATGGACCACCTCCTTCAAAAAATGCAAAATTTCCTGTCGAGAGATTTGGCAATCATTCCCCGGAAAAAATACCTGGACGTCCTGCTTTCCCGCGTGGATACCGGGCTCGTTACGGTGATTACCGGGATGCGGAGAACCGGGAAATCCCTCCTTGTCGTGGATTACCTTCAGAAAATCGACATTCGGAAGGTATTCTATTTTTCCAAAGAATTCGATGCGCTCTCCGAAGTGGAATCCGTTTCGGATTTGGTGAAGCTGTTCGAACTTTACCAGGCGAATTACGGGGATCCGAGCCATATCGTCATAGACGAAATCCAGGATATTTCCGAATGGGAAAAATTCATACGCCTGGTTTTCGCTGAAAAAAAATACAAGATCATCATCACCGGATCCAACGCGAATCTTCTTTCCTCGGAACTTGCCACGTTTCTCTCGGGAAGGTATATTACCGTACATGTTTTCCCGCTCACGTACTCGGAATTCCTGAGCTTTCTCGGGAAAACGCCTACCGATGATACGCTTCGCGAATACCTGTTTTACGGGGGATTGCCGGAAATCACGAAGATATCTAATTCCAGGGACAAAGAATCGTATCTTTCGGCGATTGCCGACAGCGTGCTCCTCAAGGACGTTATCACGCGGCACCAAGTACGGGATCCTGGGATGATTCGGAGAATCCTTTCTTTTTTTGCTGACAATGTCGGTTCGCCTACCACACTGAGGAACATATCGAATTATTTCAAATGACAGCAAGTATCTTTTTCCCTTCCTACGCTGATGAATTACGTTTCGTATTTCGAAGAGGCCTCCATCATTCAGGAACTCAGGCGATACGATATCCGGGGAAAAAAGATGCTCGAAATCAATAACAAATACTATTTTTCCGATACGGGAATCCGAAACTCCGTACTCGGGAGATACGATGGAACCGATATCGCGAAAATCCTGGAAAATTCCGTCCTGCTCCAGCTTCAAAGTTCTGGATATGCCGTTTCCATTGGAAAATACAACGAAACGGAGATAGATTTCATCGCGGAAGACGGCCAAGGAAACAAAAAATACGTTCAGGTTTCGTACCTTCTCTCCGAGGAAGCCACCTGGCAAAGGGAAATTGCCCCCCTTCTAAAGATTGCCGACGCATACCCCCGTTACATTGTTACGCTTGACCCGTATCGGCGAGGAAACCACGAATGAATCCATGTTATCGGTTTTGAGGAGATGGAGAGTCATTTTTAGGTAATTTAAAAATAGGAACCGCTCTGAATATTGACCACCAACCTCCAAAAATTTTATAATCTCCACCACCATGTCCCTCCTCGACCTCTTCGACAAAAACGCCTGCAATATCTTCGGCTGCAACAACAGCCTCGAATCCTGGACCTGGGACGAATACTATACTAAAAAGACCGAACTCGGCGACCAACTCGTCCTCGTTGACATGATCGGGCATCCCGTGGAAGGCAGCGTGAACATATCCGAACAAATGTTCAACGGAGTCTACCCCGATGGCACCATATTCGCGCTCTATTGCCACAGTGGGGGAACGAGCGGGTACTTCCAGATGCGGATGTCCCCGGAGAAGCCGCAGTACGCGTTCGTGAACGTGAAATGAGGAATCCTGGCGCTCGGGAAATAGCCCGCTAGCGCGAATTATCCCGGAATCTTTTCGGTCAAAACCAATTCTCCCGCCTGGTCGTAATACGTACAGGTCATCTCCCTGACGGATACGATCCATTTTTCGATACCGGATTCCGCACAGTCGCGAAGGAAGTTCGGGTAGTCCGTTTTCCCTTGCTGATGGGCTATGAGGTCCAGTCGGAATCGTTCCGCGTCAGGTATGTCGGATACTTCCAGCATTGAATGATTCCCCGGTGACATCGTCTCGAAACCGTCCGTCCCTCGATATCGGACCCGGCCGTCCGATACGAACGCTTCGTAACTCGTGACCCCGAGCGATTCGATGTCGCGGACGTATTTCGGGAAATCAGCGCCCGACCGTACCCGCGAGTGCGCGTCCCGGATCTGTTCTAGGGTAAACATGGTGAATTTTTTATGATCGAATACCCTGGAATCATACGGGATTCGGACGCTTGCGCAAAAATATCGGGAGAATCTCGAGAAATTGGATTTTCCTCTCACAAATGTGATACTATGCCCGCATAACTCTCAACCGACCCATGAAACTGATATCCAAATTCTGAGACGAGGTCTAAGTCAACGCCCAGGAAAAACCGGCACATCGCGGCAATGAGGCCGAATTGACAAAGGTAGTCGTTCAATACAAAATCAACGGTGTCCTCAAAGAACAATCCGTGCTTTTGAGAGAATGTATCATCGGCGACAAATCCTTCATAATGCTGAAATCAAGGCGATCTATGATCGATTGAAATCGATTAACGATTCGTATGCCCAAGCCGGTTTGCCATACCGGGTGAACCTCGTGAAGCACTTCACCGACGAAATGAACAATATTTACGTGAAAGACCTCAATCCGAGCGGGGAAATCTATGTGTACGATCTGCTTCCGGATGGCTATTATATTACTCCCGAGAAAAAGGACCGGTCGAAATTCGGGGTGTTCAAAAAAGCGGTCCAGGATATGCGGCTCGACCGCCCGGAAATCATCGGGAATATTTTCGAACAGCTGGCGATTTTGCACGCGAACGCTTTCGTGGTGCGAAAACTCCAGCACCAAGGGAAGGAAATTACCCATCCGACCCTGAGCCTATTCCTTTGTCGATTGAAAAATCGGAAATCGATTTCCGGAAATTCCGGCACGAAAATTTTCGTACACGACATCCATAATCTCGAATCGTTCCAAGGGGATTCCAAATCCGGGCTCGTTCAATCCTGCGTTCGGGATATCCGCGATCTGTCACGCCATATGTCGCGATATTTCAAGGGTAACTGATTGCCCCAATGAGGATTCCGAAAATACGGCGAGACGCTCAAGGCTTTGAATCCGGATTTTTATTACCAGATGTACGAAGTGTTTCTTTGGGACCCGAAAATCGAGATAGAATCAGCCGCGATGTACCGGGCCCAGGTCGGTGAACCGAAAGAGCAAAAAGAATCGAAAAAAATCTTTTCCGCCATCGAGGAAATGCTGGCGGACAAGTCCACGGAACTGCGAAAACTTCTCAGGTCCGACGGGGTATTCATCCTCCAGGGCAAAAAAAAGAAGGTGAAAGAATTCCTCGAGAGCATGACTCCGGAAAATACGGAATTCATTTTCGATTTCGACGGTACGCTCACGAAACCGGGCTCTCGGAATGCTTATAATTCCGCTTTTAATGAGGAAGATGGTTTAATTAATATCGACAAGGGCAGTTCCGACGGATTCCTCTTCCGGACGGGGGCTATTTCATTTTTGAAAATGCTGTTGGGAAATGGGTACGAAGCGAAAATCCATTCGCTCGGATTCCGGGAAATCATCGCCGACACGTTGAAAGAACAGGGGATAGAAATGCCGAAAGGATTCATTTTTTGAAACGTGCCCGAACGGCCCGTACGTTAGAAAAAGGGTGTTCCGATAACGGTCAACCCGGGCAAGCGACAGGTGATTATCGGGGACAATCCCGTGGATTTCGATATCGATACCACGAACGAAACGCTCAAAATCGGGTTTGCCTCCCGAAAGCGCGGTATGGAATTCAATCAGATTACGGATTTTTTCCACCGAGAAAACGCGGGGGATTTCCTGCACCTGTATTACCTGTTTCGGGAATACATGAAACTCCGGCAGTAAAGAGTATCCGCTATTTGACCCCGAACCCGAACGCCAAACGTCAAATGCTTCCCAACTCAAATCCCGCGTACAGGATTTCGGCGGATTCGTCGGGATACGCGGTTCCGAGTGCGATAATTGCCGGTGCATAGTGCTCGTGAGTCGGAACGGAGAGTTTTCCTCAGAGTAACTCATGCGGATATAGAAGTGTATCATATTTTCCCACCAATATATTTTCCCGGAATGCCGTGTCAAAACTCTGGGCAAACGGAAACGGCACGTCCTTTTCCGCGTAAAAGTCCACGATTCACAGATTATGAACGATATTCCCGTTCATAATAATGAGGATGCCATGATCTCTCAGTATCCTGAGCCTTTTTCATAATTCAAAATTTTCCCCATAGGTATTTCTGGAATCGATGGAGAGGGAAAATACCGGAATCTTCGATTGGGGAAAGAGATGAATTAACACGCTCCAGGTTCCGTGATCGAATCATCGGGATACCGGTTCGTACCAGAGTTCCGGAATGAGTTCCCGGATGAGTTCCGCTCATTCCGGATATCCCGGAGCGGGATATCGCAACTGGTGGAGTGCTTCTGGAAATCCATAGAAATCGTATAGGGTTTCCGGTCTTTCCGAAACGTCGATTTTTTCGTATGGTCCGTAAAAGTGGGCTCAAATGCTGAGGATGGCCTTCGGGATTGGTAAACTCCCCCCTAATTTTTCGAGATAGGCGACATAGGTATCGGTAGTTTTGTTTTCCAATGCCAACATGGGGGAGCCATGCGACAGAAACAATGTCGGAAGTCGTGGTTGGTTCAACATGGTTCGTATGATACGGATTTGCGGACAAATAAGAATTTCATTTTCGAATATCGCGCCGAGCGCCTATAATCCGAAGCAAATTCCCAAAAATGTCATTCTATTACGAATTATTATCATAAAATTCATGTGATTATTAGATACGATACCATGGAAATACGGGATTCCCGGATGCGTAATTTTTTTGATATTGCTCTTGCTCGGAAAAACGTTGTTTTTTAGCGCTTGAAACAGCATTGGGGATATCTACCCGGTATCGATAGTTAGAACGGTTCCTGTTGCTCATGCAGGTATCCATGTTGCCGTTTTGCCGTCTTCCATTGATGGAGCGAGGTTCGACCAATTCTATGCCCTCCTGCGGTAAAAATTCGGAATGCCGACTGTGGTGGCAGTAGTTTCTGCCAATGATTTTGGATCGGGAGAATATTTTCATGGTATTTCTCAGCATTTCCCCGGCGTAAAACCCATGCCGTTCGTACTTCGACGCGAACTGAATCCCGATATGGAAAACGGGCAGTGTTCCGTTACCGCGAAAGACCAAACGAGCGGAAAGGCAGCATTGGGGGACCGAATATTCCACGTGACACACGTTGGCCCAACAAAAACTTGCCTACCGATTCGTCGATGCCGGGGCTCGGCTGATTATCGGGCATCATCCGCATGTAGTCGAGGACTCTGAGACATATCGGGGTATTCCCATTTTCTATTCCCTGGGCAATTTCATTTTTGATCAACCGTTTCCGGAGACCCTGCCGGGATTGGGGGTCGCATGCGAAATTTCCCAGTCAGCAACCAAATGCACCGAGCTGCCGTACGACCGTAACGAAAAGGATTTTTCCGTGAAATTCCGATAGGGTTCCGGTTCATGGAGAGCGATTGCGTTTGACAAAGTACAAACTTTGCGTATTTATTATTCCAGTAATTGGAAGTCGTACATCTTTTTTTCTAATCGTTTCCATGAATGTTTCCACAGTATCCAATCTCCCAGAACCGGAACCGATAACCATTCCGGTTTTCAACGAAAAAACGGTACATAATCTCCAGGTTGAATTGGAAAATGAAACCAACCCTGCCTTTGATGAAAATATGTCGTTCGTTGGTATTCCGGATACGGAATTTTCCGAATCTCTCCCTGAAATTTCAGAAATTCTGGCTGATACAGCAGAAATTCCCAGCGTCGCTGTTTCAAGATCTAAGGTTTCACGCAGTATGGAGGCACTTTTGATTCCACAGAAGCATATTAGTCCACCGACGGAAAATAATATGCGGAAATTTAGTAAAGAAACTCTTTTCAATGCAGATACAGTTTCCTATTTTATGAATAGGACTTCGAAATATGCGTTGCTTACTGCTGAGGAAGAAATTACCCTTTCCCGTGCGGCGATATTGGGCGATATCACGGCTCGTGACCGGATGATTGGGGCCAACGCGAGACTGGTATTTTCTATAGCCCGGAGATATATGTACCGGGGATTGGAGCTTTCTGATCTCATTCAGGAAGGGAATCTCGGACTGATGAAAGCCGTGGAAAAATACGATCCGGATTTAGGATTTCGCTTTTCTACCTATGCGACTTGGTGGATTCGTCAAATGATCACCCGGGCTATCGGGGAAAAGGGATCGGAAATCCGCTATCCTGCCCAAATAATCATAGAATTGCGACGATACAGCACATTCGTTGATATGTTCGAGAGAAATCATGGCAAAAAGCCGACTGAAAAGGACATTTGCAACGAATTCGAAATCAGTCGCGATCGCGCGAAAATGCTCAAGGAACTTTTCCAAATGAAGTACCTTTCCTCACTCGACCGTACCTTGGGAACAGAAGGTGATGATGGGGATCTCTATGATCTCATTCCTGCGTCGAACGAATCCGAGCCTTTCGAACAGATGCACCGAAAGTCTATTTCTAATGTTATCAAGACAATTTTTGAAGACGGTTCTGACGGTGTAATCACCGGTTTGACGAAACGGGAAAAATCCGTCATTACTCTGTTGTATGGGCTTTTTGATATATCGAGAGAACATACTCTTGAAGAAGTTGCGAATATCATGAGCGTTACCCGGACAAGGATTGGGCAAATAGAGAATGCTGCCATGAGAAAGCTTCGGAAACATATGGCGAGGGCTTGAATTTCCATTAGCGATATATAGACATACTGTTACATGTAATCTTAGAATTCGGGTTATTATAGTAGATAATATAGCTTGACTCAGAATTTTTCCGGAATAATCGAGAATTAAGTATATATAATCGAGCACTTTTAAATCTTTGGAAGTATACGTGTGATATTTTATTTTAATTTAGAATTTCCTATTTTTTTGAGTAATAATTACCGTTATTTTTCACTTAGATATATTCTCTCTTGGATTCTAAACTGAAATGCAACTTTCTCACTCCTTCTGGAAGGCTTCTT
>JAVHRB010000070.1:0-8254 GCA_036171455.1 Patescibacteria group bacterium | reverse complement strand
AAATCACAAAGCGGTAGCCCACGCAGCAAGCTGACGGGGAAAAGAGATTTTAAATCTGCGAGAATATAAAACCATTCTATTTTTATGGAAGTACTATCAAATTGAACTACAGATATCCCCTTTTTAAAAAAAATACCTACAATAGAATTGATTCAACTCTATCAGGATATAAAAAATTTTCCAGGTATCAATCCACAGGAAATTCATAATTATCGTGAAGAATTGAAATATTGTGGAATCGATATCGAACATCTGAGAAATGACTATTCTATAATGTATAAAACATTAGCAATTTCGAAACAAATTATTGCTGAATGCGATAGAATTGTGAAAGGATAAGAAAATATATTGAAGGTACACCACATTATATAGTGCTTTGAAAAAAAATTTAGTTGAGAAAAGATCTGGAAATAGCCATATTCTTTTGACTCCCCTCCCTTTTTTCATATACTTCCCGCGTTGCACTCGCGCTCCTGATTGTGTTATGTCCAGGCGAGGGCATTTTTATGTTATTATTTTAGTCTGAGCAATCTATGGCAACCAAAAAAGGAAAGTCTGCTCCAATAGCAACTTTCCCCACTACGGACACGCGACTCGGATCCCTCTATGAGATAGAAGGTCGGCATTATTTCACCAATGACCGTTCTATCATCGAGCTTCCGAACCTGATCGAGGTACAACTCGACAGTTACAACGATTTTTTGAGCAACCGGCTGGACCGGGCGTTTCGAGAAACGTTTCCCATCCAAGACTTTTCTGGAGAAAAAATCGAAATATCCTACAAGGGACTTATGCTCGATGAGCCAAAATACTCTATGGGAGAAGCTAAACGCAAAAATCTCAACTACGAAGCGCCACTCAAGATTCGTCTCGAGATGCTTAATAAAGAATCAGGAGAAATTAAAGAGCAGGATGTATACATGGGAGGGGTTCCCCTCATGACCGAAAAAGGAACCTTTATCGTTAACGGTATCGAACGAGTTATCGTCAGTCAAATTATTCGATCTACCGGAATGTACTTCGTACCCGACCAAAAAAATGTCGGATACTACGCCATGAAAATTATTCCTCAAAAAGGTTCATGGTTCGAAATCGAAATTGAGAAACGCGGAGTTATCAATGTAAAAATTGATAAAAAACGAAAAATCCCAGTTACGGTACTCCTTCGAGCATTTGGAATGGAATCCGACTCAGAAATCCTTGCAGCTTTCAAGGGAAACAAGGACGTTCTCGCAAAACACATTGGTCCTACCATCGACAAGGATAAAACCAAAACCAAACTCGAAGCACTCTATACTATCTACAAGCTACTCCGTCCAGGAGATCTTGGAACTGACGAACGGGTTATCGATCTGTTCAATACCACCTTCCTCGACCCAAAGAAATTTGATCTCGGAGAAGTCGCACGTATTAAAATCAACCGAAAAATCGGAAAGAATGTACCATATAATGATGAAACACGATTCCTTTCTCTCGAAGATCTCATAGAAGGTCTCCGGTATCTCATGGGTCTCGTTTATGAAGAACCAAACCACCACTGGGACGACATCGACCATCTCGAAAATCGACGTGTTCGATCCGTTGGGGAACTCGTTTACGATAAAATCAAGGTTGGTCTCGCCCGAACGGAAAAAATCGCCAAGGACCGAATGACCATCGTCGACCTCTCCGAAGCGACGGCTGGTACCTTTATCAATGCCCGTCCTATTGTCGCGGTACTCAAGGAATTCTTTGGAACTTCCCAGTTGTCACAATTCATGGATCAGTCCAATCCCCTCTCGGAATTGGCCCACAAACGACGTATTACGGCTCTCGGTACGGGAGGTCTCACCCGGGAACGGGCGAGTTTCGAAGTACGTGACGTACATCCAACTCAGTATGGTCGAATCTGTCCGATTGCGACTCCTGAAGGACCGAACATAGGACTTGTACTCCACCTCGCGAGCTTTGCACGAATTGATCGACACGGTTTCATTACGACTCCATTCCGAAACGTTTGCCACATGGTAGCTAACGATGGAAAATCTGCTGTTAACCGAATCAGTCTCGACGAAGTCGTAGGAAAAGATGGAAAAGTCATCGTTGAGGAAAAATCAATGATTACTGCTGCGATTGCTAAAGCACTCGCTGAAAAATACGAAGCCAAGGAAATTGAAGTCCGAGGATTTCTCCTCGACACGTACGAATATTTTGATGCCTACCAAGAACGATCCCTTGTCATTGCGGAAGCAAATGCACCAATCGATGAATTCGGCAACTTCACCGAAACTCGTATTGCTGCTCGAAAAAACTCAGAACCGACTTCGGAATATGTTCGAGAAATCACGCATATCGACGTTTCTCCAAAACAAATTATGTCGGAATCTACTTCCCTCGTACCGTTCATCGAACACGATGACGCGACTCGTGCGGAAATGGGAACGAACATGATGCGACAGGCTGTTCCTCTCGTCCATGCCGAATCCCCAATCGTGGGAACCGGTACGGAGCGAATGATTGGAGAAGGGTCTGGATATGCCATCAAATCGGAAGAAGACGGAGAAATTATCGGGGTCGACGCCAAACATATTTCCGTACTCTACAAGAGCGGGAAGAAAATGACATACGAACTCCGGACTTTCGAACGGTCCAATCACGATATGATTATCCACCAAAAGCCAAAAGTAACCACTGGAGCCTCAGTACGAGCGGGACAAATTCTCGCTGATGGTCAATCTATCGACAACGGAGAACTTGCTATTGGACGAAATCTCATGGTGGCGTATATGCCTTGGGGTGGATATAACTTTGAAGATGCGATCATTATCAGTTCCCGCATTATGCAGGACGATTATTTCACTTCGGTCCACATCAACGAATATACAATGGACGTTCGGGAAACCAAACTTGGTCCTGAGCAAACTACCAATGACATTCCAAACATATCCCCGAACAAACTCAAAGATCTCGATATCGATGGTATTATTCGAGTCGGAGCCTTCGTTCAAGGTGGCGATCTCCTCGTTGGTAAGGTAACTCCAAAGGGAGAAATCGAACTCTCTCCGGAAGAACGGCTCCTCCGAGCGATTTTCGGTGACAAATCCAAAGACGTAAAAGACTCTTCCCTCGTACTTCCTTCCGGTTCCGGAGGAAAGGTTATCGGAGTACACATTCTAAGGCGTGAAGAAGGAGACAACCTCGCAACCGGAGTATTCAAACAGGTAAAAGTTCACGTAGCTCAGACCCGAAAAATGGAAGTAGGAGACAAAATGGCCGGACGACACGGAAATAAAGGTATCGTTTCTCGAATCGCTCCGATTGAAGATATGCCATTTATGGAAGATGGTACCCCAGTGGATATTATTCTCAATCCGCTCGGAGTTATATCCCGTATGAATATCGGTCAGATTCTCGAATCCCACATGGGTATGGCAGCGAAAGCTCTCGGCATCAAAGTCGCGACTCCGATTCTCAATGGTATCTCTGTAGAAAAAATTGGAGAACTCATGGATCTTGCGGGACAACCGAACGATGGAAAAGTACAATTGTACGACGGACGAACCGGAGAAAAATTCAAAGAAAAGACTATGGTTGGAGTGAAATACATGCTTAAACTTCACCACTTGGTAGAAGACAAGATCCATGCGCGTTCCGTCGGACCATACTCTATGGTTACCCAACAACCACTCGGAGGTAAGGCTCAAAACGGAGGTCAGCGTCTCGGAGAAATGGAAGTATGGGCACTCGAAGGTTACGGTGCAGCTAACATTCTCCAGGAAATGCTCACAATCAAATCCGACGACATCAACGGACGGGCACAATCGTACGAGGCTATCGTCAAACAGAAACAGATTCGACGACCGAATATGCCAGAATCCTTCAATGTTCTCCTCCGAGAACTCCAAGCGCTCAATCTCAAAATTGATCTCATGGAAGCTGGAGAATTGGAACAGGAAGAACGAACGCAATTCGATCGATATATGGAACTCGAAAAACTCGAAGGACAATTCGATGTAGAAGTCGATATTCCTACTCTGGAAGCTGCTGTCGAAGACCAAGAAAAGGTCACCAGCGGTTCCGAAGAAGAAACCGAGTAATACTCCTTCTCACCCTAATTCTTAGGGAAGACAAATCCATTCCAAATAATTTACTTATCGTTTATGTTCCCGCCAGACAAGAATCTCGACAACTTCCTCAACGATCGCATCACCGACTATTCTCAGATCGGAAAGCACGCGGGGAAGCAAGATATTACCCAAGGAAAAACCCTCGATAATCTCGCAGGAATATCCATTGGGCTCTCTTCCAAAGAAGAAGTACGATCGCTCTCCTACGGAGAAGTGCTCATTTCTGAAACTATCAACTACCGAACGCAACGCCCAGAACGAGGAGGACTCTTCTGTGAGCAAATTTTTGGTCCACGCAAAAACTACGAATGTGCTTGTGGAAAATACAAGCGAATCCGATACAAGGGCGTTATCTGTGAACGATGTGGAGTAGAAGTTACTACTTCCCAAGTCCGACGACAACGCACCGGACATATCGAGCTTGCTGCACCGGTAGTACACATCTGGTACCTCAAGTCCGTTCCGTCCCGTATCGGTCTCTTGCTCGATATTTCTATCAAAAAACTCGAACAGGTAATCTATTTCGCGAGCTACATCATCACGGAAGTTTACGAAGACAAACGAAATGAAGCGGTTGCCGATTTGGAAAATGCTTACAAGACTTCCAAGGTGGAACTCCAGAAAAAGATCCAAAAGGAACTCTCTGAAGCCAATCTTCAAGTAGAAGAAAAGAAACTTGCAAAAAAGGCCTACTCCGAACTCGAAAAACTTCTCACTGCCCAGATTGACGCACTCGACGCGGAATATGCAAAACTCAAGGAGCTCCTCAAGGAACTCAAAGTTTCCACCGTAATCGGGGAGCTCGACTACCGGATTATGTACGACAAATTTCCTCACGTTTTCAAAGGAGGAACCGGTGCAGAACATATCAAAACACTCCTCGAGCGCATCGATATGCGAGCGTTCATCAACACACACCAAACCGAACTCAAGACGGCTCCAAAATCCAAAGTAAAGAAGATTCTTCAGAAATTGAAACTCGCTTCTTCTCTCTTCAAATCCAACCAGAAACCGGAACACTTCATCCTTGAAGCCATCCAGATTCTTCCACCGGATTTGCGGCCAATGATCCAGCTCGACGGGGGGCGTTTTGCGTCATCCGACCTCAACGATCTCTACCGACGGGTTATCAACCGAAACAACCGACTCCGCAAACTCATGGAACTCGGAGCTCCAGAAGTTATCCTCAAAAACGAGAAACGGATGCTTCAAGAAGCAGTAGATATGCTCATTAATGGTGATGTTCGTTCGAACCGACCCGGCTATACCACCGCCACCAAAAAGAAACTAAAATCCCTCGCTGACATTCTCAAAGGAAAACAAGGACGATTCCGACAGAACTTGCTCGGAAAACGGGTCGATTACTCGGGTCGTTCCGTTATCGTCGTTGGTCCATCGCTCCAAATGAATGAGTGCGGACTTCCAAAGCAAATGGCTCTGATTCTCTTCAAGCCGTTCGTTATCGGAAAAATGATCGAAAAGGAAATTGCCTACAATGTCAAACATGCCGAGAAAATCATCGAGGAAAAAGGAAAGGAAGTTTGGGACTGTCTCGACGAAGTCATCGAAGGAAAGCATGTTCTATTGAACCGCGCTCCTACCCTTCACCGTCTGGGTATCCAAGCATTCCGACCAGTTCTTATCGAAGGAAAGGCAATTCAACTCCATCCACTCTGTTGTGTAGCGTTCAATGCCGACTTCGACGGAGACCAAATGGCGGTACATCTCCCGCTCACCGAGGAAGCACAATCTGAAGCACGTAACCTCATGGTTACGTCCAAGAATATGCTGAATCCAAGCAATGGGGAACCAATCGTAGCTCCAGCACAGGATATGATTCTCGGATGTTACTACCTCACAAAGATTGAACCGGGAGAATCAAAACTTGCCTTCTCAGACACGAGCGATGCTCAGAATGCCTACGATAACGGAGTCATCAAACTTCAAACTCCAATTAAAATCCGAGTTAAGGGCGTACTTATGGACACCACATTCGGGCGGGTACTTTTCAATGAAATCGTTCCTGTGGAACTCGGATTTATCAACGACACCCTTGGAAAGAGCGGACTCAAGAAGCTCCTTTCCCGAGCGTTCATCCTGTTTGGATCTGAACCTACTGCTTTCTTTGCTGACCGCATCAAAAACACTGGGTTCAAATACGCGACGTTCTCCGGACTGTCAATTTCCAAGAATGATATGATTACTCCAAAAGAAAAGGACGAACTCATTCATCTCGGTGAAGACAAAATCAAGGGAATTCAAAAGGCTTACTGGCATGGTTTCCTCACGGAACAGGAACGTTACGAACAATCCGTAAAGGTTTGGTCAAATATCAAGAGTAGCATCGAAAAAGAATTAAAACCATATTACACCCCCGACAATTCCATCTTCAATATGATTGATTCCGGTGCCCGAGGAAACTGGGGTAACCTCACTCAGCTCTGTGGAATGAAAGGACTCGTTGCATCTCCATCCGGAAAAACTATCGAACTCCCGATCAAGGCGAACTACAAGGAAGGTCTCTCGGTTCTCGAATACTTCATCAACACGCATTCGGGTCGAAAAGGAAAGGCTGATACAGCCCTCAAGACGGCTCAATCTGGATATCTCACCCGACGTCTCGTCGATGCGGCTCAGAATATCCTCATCCGGGAAAACGACTGCGGTACCGTTCATTACGAAGAAATTTTCCGAGACACTTCAAAATCTATATTCCGAGAAAGTTTTGAAGACAAAATTGTTGGAAAATTCCTCGCGAAGGATGTGAAACACGATGGAAAAGTCATGGTGGAAGCCGGCAGTCTCATCGACAAGGAGCTCATTGCGAAATTCAACGAAGCTAAAATTGATAGTGTGAGTGTTCGTTCTATTCTCACTTGTGAGACGGAAGAAGGCGTATGTCAGAAGTGTTACGGTCTCGACCTCGGTACGAGCCGTCTCGCGGAACACGGAACTCCAGTCGGTATCATCGCCGCACAATCCATTGGGGAACCGGGTACCCAGTTGACTATGCGAACCTTCCACTCGGGTGGAGTTGTGAAAGAAGGAGGTGATATTACCCAGGGTTTAACCCGGGTTGAAGAGCTCCTCGAAGCACGAAATCCGAAGTACGAAGCCGTGATTGCGGAAATCGACGGGGAAATCACAGGTATCCGGTACGAAGGCAAAGAACTGACTATTACGCTCCAAGCTAACCGTATCGAATCCTACGAACACTACCTTACGGACGACAGCTTCAAGCCTACCGTGAAAGTTGGTGATAAGGTCCTTTTCAAACAGGTCATTGCAAAATCCAAGGAAACCAAGGGGAAAATCAATGCACTCCACGACGGTATTGTCAAACGTATCGACGGACTCTGTATTCTCATCGAAGACGAAGCACCAAGAACTATCGAATACAAGGTGGATGCTTCAAAAAACCTCCTAGTTACCGAAGGTTCCAAGGTTCGACTCTGAGAAAAGATTACCGAAGGCCATATCAATATCCATAGCCTGATGGACCTTGCCGGTCCAATCGACACGGAACTCTATATCGTCAACGATATCAAGGAAATTTACGCATCCCAAGGACAAACCGTAAATTCGAAACATATTGAACTCATCGTCCGACAGATGTTCTCCAAAATCAAGATTACGAATGCTGGGGACAGCTCGTTCTTCCCTGGAGATATCGCAGATATTATCGCCTTCAAAAAAGAGAATTCCATTCTTGGAAAAGAAGGAAAAACAGAAGCTATCGGAACCCGGCTCCTGCTTGGACTTACCAAGATTTCCCTCTTTACGGATTCTTGGCTATCAGCGGCGTCGTTCCAAGAAACGGTTCGAGTACTCGTCGATGCGTCTACCGCAAAAAAGATCGACAAACTCGAAGGACTCAAAGAAAACGTAATTATCGGACGACTGATTCCAACACTCGAATATTTCGAAAATAACCGAAATATCGGAGAATACTTTGGAAACAACGACTCCGAGCTCGATTTTGAATCCCCATATTCCCGCGCAGCCCGTGACGAATCGACTGTGGAAGTGTATGACAAAATATAAAAGAAATTAAAACTATTAAAAAAGCAATCCAATGAACTGGATTGCTTTTTTAAATCAATCACCCCGCAGCAAGCTGACGGGGTATGACCTAGATCCTACAATCC
>JAVHRB010000069.1:0-8403 GCA_036171455.1 Patescibacteria group bacterium | reverse complement strand
GAAATCACAAAGCGGTAGCCCACGCAGCAAGCTGACGGGGAAAAGAGATTTTACTGGGGAAGCCCCAGTAATGTCAGAATTGAACGGTTGCGCCATTGTACGGGAAATCCACGTATTCTGAGATCAGCTTCCTATTGGAGCTCCTCCCGATGGCAGTGGCCAACATATGGGATTTGGCAAAAGAATGCTTGCAGAATCAGAACGTATCGTCCAGGAACGATATCCGGACATCAAGAAAATAGCCGTCATTTCCGGTGTCGGAGTCCGTCCATACTACCGAAAATTCGGATATGTCGATTGTGGGAGTTACCTAGTAAAAGAACTATAAACAAAAAAGTCTGCTCGGGCTTTTTTAAAGCATTGTCTGTCCAATAACCTCCGAAAACCGTTTCGGAGTCGTAGATAACTATCTTGCTTGTCATATTTACATACTCTCCGTTCAATCACTTCCGAAAACCCCGCAAAAACGATGAAATCCGAAGTCAATTTCGAGTACCGCAGTGAGACGTACGTAGGTACGTTGAACAAGGAACACAGAAATTGACAAGGAGTTCGCGTTTTTGCGGGGTTTTAACTATCTAGAAATTTTTCTCAGGGTGTACTGCTCCAAGTATTTAGAAAGCAATGGTGGTGGATTTTTGAATGCCCGAGTCGAGTAATTAATAGTTACCCCCGTCGAGAGCGCACTTGAACCTTCAGTAGCATGGATAAAGGTTCGGCTATTTACGAGATCCGACAGATTCGCATACACATTTCCATCTACGGCCAATTGTACAATGGAAGGTGCAGAACCAATCATCTTACCATCCAAAGCCATATAAACTCCGGAAATGGTATCTACAGTACTGTGTATTTGAATGGATACTCCAGTGGTCGCATCAGGTTTTACTACTACGAACGACCAGCTCGAATTCGCATCAACATACGTAATATTTCCATTGATAATCAGGGTTCCTTCTTCGATAAGAAGAGTACCGATTCCCTTGAGTTGGATATCTCCATCAATAGTAACGGTTCCTTTTTTAATCGTATAGATATTCGGAGCATCCCCCATCTTCACGAAATTCATAAAATTGAAATCGGCCATTCATGAAATATGGATATCAGAAGGTCATGTTCCAACATTCGTACTACCGACATTTATATTTTCCGCACTTTGGACACCTATGGTACCATCAGCACCATTCAATGAATTCCCCACATTGCTCGCATTTGATGTAACGACAAAGTTTCCGGATTTTATACTGGACAGGAATTCGTTGGTAATCGTATTCACGCTGTAACCGACTTTTGCTCCTATATAGGCGTTTCCACCGGCAGTATTACTCACCGCTTGCTTGGAAACCCGTACCCGGAGAGGTTCTTTAAGGAATCCTACGCTGACGGTAAAATTATTTTGCAAAACGGCAGAACCATAGCTGAGCGGAGGATTTACATCGGCAGTAGCAGATCCTGTAGGAACCGTCAAACTATCACCGAGGTATCTTTGACTACCACCTCCATTTATCGAATTCACTACACCGCTGGCACCAACAGTAAAAATCGTTCTCTGATTGGTGCAAGGAACAATTCCACTACCAAAATCAGCTGAACCAGCACCAATACATTCCTGAGGTCAGAAAGTTGTATTTATCGTACCAGAAGGAGATATTAATGGTGAAATATTTTCGAATTTCGCGGAATTTCCAGATAAAATGGTAGGAAATGGAGAAGTAATAGCAAACCTATCTCCTGTATCGAATACCGGAACATTGTTCCCAATTATCCATTGATAATAGCTAACCGGAAGTCCGCTTGGTCGGGCACTATCAAACGGATGGTACGAAATGAATAGCGGACTCGCATTTGGCGTTGTAGTTGTAGTGTGCAATTGACAGTTCTGGCAGAAATCATTGTTAATCGGACCACCGTTCGCGGAACCCGCATCGCAAGTCTCCGTAGTTTTGACGATACAATTGTAATGATCAAATACATCCACTAACCTCGCTACACCTCCGACTATCTGGGTTTCCTGACGAGTTACTGCAACGCAACTCTGTGCTCCAGAAATTGGTACGGGAGAGGAAATAGTTTTCGTCCATACGTCGACAATACCGTTTCCACAGTATGGCAAAGATGATCCTCCACAATTTGGACATGCCGAATACGCAATGGATTGTTTACAACTTCCATAACTCATCGTTCCATATGGAATTCCTGGCAATCCCTGGGTTGAACCGTTTACGTAGCATATTGCCGTCATATTCACTGGAGAAATCGGAGTAGTATAGCTACATATTCCTGTTGCTCCCGTAAAGGAAGTACCATTTCCACAATCAACCCGAATAGGAGGATTTAATCCTGCTGCCGAAGTCGCAGAACAAGTCATAGCAAGGGAATAGATACCGTTAATAGCACTTACGACTGTATAGGTAAGTCGTTCACAGATAGAACCACCACCACCACCAATGGAAGTGGAAGTTATATCCGCTCTACAAGAATTTGGTATATCAGCAGCGAGTTCCCCGTTTACACTACACGATGCATGATTGGTAGCAAACGCTGAATAATTACATGTTCCCGTAGAACTATTGATACTTGTGCCATTTCCACAATCGATACGATATGTCGGGTTCGATCCGGCAGCTGCAGTAGCTGCACAAGTGAGTACCGAACTATACGATGGAGTGTGCGGATTCGTCGTGAGAGACGAAGTAAGCGAGCTACACACAGAAGCCGTAGTAGCAGTAGTAACTATAACATTTGCTGGATCACTATTGTTATTTCCGTAATTCCCAGCGGGATTTTCATTGGGATTGGCAACGGTGGCGAGATTTCTGAAAGTCCCAGTAACATTGGTAGTAACTGCTGGAATGGTAATATCAGGAAAATTAGAACCAGAAGGTACAGCATTAGTAGAAGCACATGAAATGGTTCTACCGGTTCTAGAACATGTCCAATCCGTTCCATATGGCGTTCCAATAAAATCTACACCAGCAGTAGGACCCGGATCTGTAACTGTCGTAGTTCCAGATGTGATTGACGAACCATTGTTCGTTACTCGAACAATATAATTGAAGTTTGTATCTATCCCTATAGCAACCGGCAATCCATCTTGGGCATCTTGAGAAATATTATCTACGTATTTCTTGAGTGTGAGATCGAAAAGTGTAGAATTTTCACCAATCGCAGTCACACTCGTAGTACAAGCGGGACTGGTAATACTATGAGTTGGGGTAAAAATAGTACAAGTAGGCGTAAAAGTACCACTGGTCAAATAATTACAAGTCGTCGATCATTGAAATGGTCCACCATTTGCTGTCGTTCCAATGTTGGCTACTGCTGAACCGTTACCACAATCAATCCTAAGGGTAGTATTTGCTGGAACATTTGAATAGGAACAAGAGAGCGATGAATTAAGAGCCACTCATCCATTTGATGGTGTAGCAACCAATCCTACACAAGTGGGCGTAACGGATGGTGTAAGAACTCGAACATTAGCAGGATCACTATTGTTATTGCCATAATTCCCAGCGGGATTTTCATTGGGATTGGCAACGGTGGCGAGATTTCTGAAAGTCCCAGTAACATTGGTAGTAACTGCTTGAACTACTATTTCATTGAAATCCTGTCAGGGCTGAACTACAGAAGTAGTAGTACAAGAAAATCCTCTTCATTGTACCGTACATAGCCATCCAACTCCAAAAGGAGTACCGGTAAAGTTTACCCCGGTATCCGGACCTGGATCGCTTACTGTGGTGATACCGCTCGTTGGTATGGGACCTTCATTTTTTGCACGGACAATATATTGGAAAGCTGTATTTTGAAAAAGGTCTACTGGATTTCCATCTTGAGCATCTTGAGTGGTATTATTAACGAATTTTTTAATCGATAAATCAAACGATCATCCGATTACGGGAACCACGGCACAAGAATTAGAACAAGTAGCTCAATTTTGCCCGTTTTGATTTCCAGAATCACAAGATTCTCCGGAATCCACTACCCCATCTCCACACCATCTTGGAGTAACGAAAGCACACTCCTTATGAACGATGAAATTTGAATCAAGTGCCCCATTACTGTACGATTGTGTCTTGGATAAAACTTCCATTCTCAGTGCTGGACTATTGCGATTCATAGTATTCGTAGCCGTCTCAAAAACGATACCATGACCTGGAGCAAATCTCAGGAATTCTGTACGTGAATTTGGTGCAAATACGGTATATCGTCTTCCATTATAGATATCCCAAGTTAAATTAGGGGTGAATTGCAAAAAATTCCCGGAATCTCGAAAACCAGATCCTGGTTGAAGAACTGTATATGAAAAATTTCACCATGTATCTTCGAACATAATTTCAGTATTCGGACTCGAATTGATATATGTATCCTTGAAAGAATTCACAGCTTCACCACGATATATGCTCCCCTCATCGAAACACTGGGTACAAGTTCCTGCCAAACTTGCCGAATAATTGGAACAAGGTACTTCAGCCGCATGAACAAATTGAGTAGCCTGGAAGGAAAAAATGATACCAATAATACTTATGGGTATACTCTTGAAAAAATAAGTTTTCATGGGATATTATTTAAGAAGACCTCCGCTGTTTTGTACGGAAGATGTAATAATTGGCTCTGGAACTTGAATAACTCCAGTATTGAAATGAACATTATTGAGGGGAAAAATCACTTTTCCAGTACCTGATTTTTTTTCGTTATCCAATCAAAAAGAAGCTGTTTTTGAAACTGAAGGAATTACTTTTGTATCTTTTTGACCACAAGCAGTAAGTATACTGGTCAATATAATTGCAAAAATAGTGATAACCAGAAATGAAAGGGATTTCATAAGAACAAATTTTTACTTTTAAGTAATACAAATTTATATTAATAAGTCAATTCATATACTACTATATAATTCCTCCGAGAGTTCCAACACTTCCTCCGGATACGACTGGAGGGACAGTCTATGGAGCGCTCATTCCTGCGAGGATTCCAGTATTTCCTCCTGGTACCGTCGGAGCTACAATCGTACCAGTGATAGTTGGGGCAGGAGCAACAATAGTCTCACCTACTCCATGGATTGGTCCAGTAGTCGGAGCAGTAATTTGGCCAGTAGTAGTTTCAATTTGAGTACTGCTTCCACTCGGAGTATTCGGATTTTCCGGAGTATTCTTTTTCATAGCATTTGACAATACTACCAACGGATTAACCCCGACAGCCAAATCTCCTACTGTACTGACAGGAACATTCAAACTATCGCCTTCATAAGTTCCACTGTCGAGCTGTAACGGTCGAGAAACGGTCTGAGGAGACACTCCGGGGAATCCGAGGACCGGATACCCAATACCATGAACTCGGTTCATACACACGTTTCATTGGATCATGGCACGAGCTTCAAAGAAAACCGGTTTCTTTTCTTCCTTCAATCCGGCAACTCCGAGCTTTGAAACGTCTCCAGATACGAGGTATGCCTTGTATTGTTCGACCGTTACCGCTCCACGAGCACCGAGATAGGTATTCAATTTCGCAACCTGAGCCAGTATTCCCTTGGTTTCGACCGTAGTCTTGAGCGTCGCATCAAAAATCTGGGATCGGCCCGCTTCATCGTCAATAAGTACCGTTTTTGAACTGACGGTAACATTGTTATCGTACGTATCGATACGGTGGAGTCCTCCAAGCGGAGTAGAAAAACAAGAAATAGTTTTATCTTGATTTGGGAAAATATCTTCCGTAGACTTTGCTTCGATTTTCCCGTTCGCTTGATGGGAAAAGGCAGATTCAGGAACTTCGATATTGATACCATATTTTGCGGCAAGTCGCTTTTCCGCACGTACAACGTCAGGTTTCCTGACTTTCGAATCCACGAATTCTTGGGTGAATTCCTGTTTGGATTTGCTCGCGCGGTTTCCGTACATATAGGTAGTGAAAGACGCGGCCTTATCCCAATTGGCTAGCAGGTTCTTTTTGAGGGTAGTATAAGTTTCCATTTTTCCAGTCGAACCATTTTTTAGTTGAATCGTAATGGATTCCAAATAGGTCTTTGCCCCATCAAAATCTTGTTTCGAAAGGAGTTCCACCAAATGATTAATTTTGAGATCTCGGACATGCCCCAAAAAGAAAAGTGCATCTGGCAGACCCTTCTCGAGCATTCTCTTCTCCTTTACATCCATTGGGGCGTTTACTGGCGCTACGGAGGCCGGAGTAGCTATGGTAGTTACCTTGTCGACTTTTTTTCCGCCAAGTACGATTTGATACCCAGAATCCGTAAGCGTATTGTCAGCGCCACGATGGATAATGCGGGAAATTTTGAAAGGTTCCGCAGATGAGAGAACGACTTCTCCTTTGGCACTGGTTTCAGAAGTCACCCCGGCAGGAAGTGTATCGAATTTGGTAGTTCCAGTGAGGGTAAGCGTATATTTTTGAGACTTATCATCAAATTGGTAGCTGCCGATTTTGGCAAGTTCTCCATCGCTCATTTTAGATATTTTCAGTCCTCCTTCTCTTGCGAGATCCAAATTTTGCGAATACTTCGTGTCTACAGAAACCCCTTCTCTCGCGAATCCAATGAACAGCAAACTGAGTCGGAATGACCAATCTTCGCTATTCGCTCGTTTCGCTGCATCGTTCTCTATAGTTTTATAAAACACTCAGGAGATTAATCCTTTTGCAGCTTCCGGAGTAACCTTGTTGTTTATAAGGATTTGATACTGTTTCTGTACTGCTCGATACATCGGCTGTTCCTCTGCTGAAAGTTTCGAGATATTCGCATCGGAAAAATTCCCCTGGGCAACGGAATCGAAAGTCGCCAACTGGGCACGGACCGCCTTGATATAGGCTTCTATGGCATGGTTTTCCCCAAAACGAAGTGAATATTCCTTCCCAAGGAAAATATTATGGATGAGCGCATCCAAAGGCTTGTCTTTATTATATCGGTTCGCGATTTCCTCAAATGTCGCCCGATTGGAAATTTCTCGGTTTTCGTATGATGCCACTGCTACGCCACCTGTCAGCGCTGCGGCAAGAAGCGGTAATCCTACTCGACCTGCCATACTCGCGAGTTTGCCAGTTTCTGCTTCATTCCCTTGAGGAATCTTACTGATATTTTGTGCGAGCAATGCAGCTTCTCGATTGGCTACCGCATCAAAATTTCCCGTTAGAATCGTAGTAAGTCCAGTGGAACCATCGAGTTTTGCCGCTGGCAAACCGATACTCATATTGAGTTGGGAAATCTGAGTCATAAAATTGATTTTCTCAGAAAGCATCTTTTGAAATTTTAGCGCCATTTCCGGATGTTCCGCAAGAGTAGCGATAGCAATCTTTTCCCCGGTAACCATGGCGTATACTTCTTCAATTCGAGCATTAGAAATCTTACCTGACTCCATGGAATGATCCTGGAGAATACTCCGAACCTGTGGAATTGACCATGGAGTTGTCTTTCCCGCAAACAACACATCAACAACATCCGTTTTCCCTTCTTGTTCAACAATGATATGTTTTCCCACAGCTTTTGAATCTGCAGATTTTTCATACTTTACCCTTTTTACGCCACGATGAGAAACAAATGAAGCATCTTTTACTCAGAGCAGAGCAACCATGAGGTCCCTGCCAGATTTCAGTTCGGAAAACTGTTCGGCCCGATCCAAAAGTTTATTATTAAGAACATGGGCATAAAACCCGTTGATTTCCGTCAATTCTCCATCATCGAACATATATTGTCCATCATGTCCAGCAGCCTTCCAGTCGAATTGAGTTAGTTTTGCAGCATCGGCAGCAGTTTTTCCAGATTTCGACAGTTGTACCGTAGCCCGAAGTAGATCGAGAAACTCATCATAATCAGAAGTCTCCTTAAAATCCGACTGGTAACCAAAAATCTGGGATACTACTGGTCCGAGATCTCATGAAATTTTCATTTCGGTATTTTTTTTAACGCGATCGAGTGCCTGACGGGTTTCTGTCATAATACTATCGATTTTGGAGTCCAGTACGAATTTTGCTTTATCTGCTTCTCCAAGCTGTTTATTAATAAGTGCTATAGCACCTGCTGTATCTCCCCCCTCCTGAAGGGATTGCAAAGCAGTATATAGACCCAGTTGTTCCTTGGTGGGGCTTTTCCCGTTCCGAATATTTTCCAAAAGCGACCGGAGAATGGATTCAACCTTCGGAGCACTTGAAGAAAGTGTTCACACTTCTTTTGAAGCATCAAGATCTGATTGGTTCTTGACTCCGTTTGATAATGTGTCAGACATAGAATATGAGGGTTACTTCCGTTACTTTGTCATATATGCAAAATAAATGCAAAAAAACGGGTGATTTTATAAAATTGGTATAAAAAAACTCCCGGTGGATACCGGGAGTTTTTTTGATAGATTCTCGTAATCAATCACCCCGCAGCAAGCTGACGGGGTATGACCTAGATCCTACAATCCG
>JAVHRB010000068.1:0-32343 GCA_036171455.1 Patescibacteria group bacterium | reverse complement strand
ATTATTTCCGTCAATTTCGTAGGGGAAAATTCCTATTGGGTGGAATAGAGCCAAACCGTTTCGACTTTTCCGATTTCCTGAATATAATTTCCCGTTATTTCTAACATTAAAACATGCTACACACACGACCGAATCTCCCCTACGGAAACGAAGCGCTCACTCCGTACATTTCTACGGAAACCCTCGAATTCCACTCGGGAAAGCACCACCAAGCTTACGTCGACAACCTTAACAAACTCATCGTCGGAACGCCGCACGAAGAACAGGATCTCGAAACCATCATCAAAACTTCATCCGGCCCGATTTTCAATAACGCCGCTCAGATCTGGAACCATACCTTCTATTTCGAAGGTCTCGCTCCCGCAGGATCCGCAAAACTCGACGGGGCTCTCAAATCGGCTATCGTGGCAAAATGGGGTTCCGAAGAAGCTTTCGTAGCGGAATTCAATAAAATCGCCATCGGGACTTTCGGTTCCGGATGGGCTTGGCTAGTCAAAAAATCCGACGGTTCGCTCGATATCGTCTCCACGAGCAACGCGGCAACCCCACTTATTACGGACGATGTAGCCATTCTCACGTGCGACGTTTGGGAACATGCCTATTATATCGACACCCGGAACTCCCGACCGAAATACCTCGAAAATTTTTGGAAAGTGGTAAATTGGGCAAAAACCGCTGAACGGTACATTGCAAAGTAACCCTGGAAACTCTCGAAACTCCGTCAAAACGATGAAATCCGAAGTTAAATTTGAGTACCGTAGCTAACCGTACACTAGTACGAAGAGCGAGGCACGGAAAATTTGACAAGGAGTTTGCGTTTTAACGGAGTTTCCACATACAAAAAAATACTCTCTAGAAATCCGGAGAGTATTTTTATAGAATCAAAGGCGAATTACGCAGCGAGTCTTACATCGTGTGCTTCGAGACCCTTCTTTCCTTGAACTGCTGTATATTCTACGGCAGCACCTTCTTTTGCTGGCTTGTTAGTAGAAGGATCGATTTCAGCCCAGCTATTAAAAACCTGACCTCCACCGTCTACTTTTGTGCAGTGGAAGAAAAGATCATCACCACCATTTTCTGGAGCGATAAATCCAAAACCCTTCTCTGCTACTAGCTTCTTGATAATCCCGTTCATTCTGCGAGAGTGAAAAAATATATATCTCGCACTTCCTTTCGTACGTTTGAGATTAGAAGTAGTGTAAGACTTACCAATAAAAATGCAAGTTTACCCAATTTTTTTGGAAGTGCTCCGTCCAATGAGAGCATTCCATTGCTAAAACAACGGTTTTTATTTTTTTATAAAAAACACTTGGAGCGGAAAAATATGGATACTTATTGGATAAATAATGTATTCAGAATTTCATACCATGAAAGAAATCTTATTGCACCTCGTCAAAGATCTCGTCTTGGCACCCTTCGCAGAGACTAGTAATTCAAAAAAACTCTCTGTTTTCCAATCAATTATACAAAAATTTGTTGGAATTCATCGTTTCCCAACAACTATCCGTCAAAGGACGGATACCATTCATACCCGATTTTTGAATCTTTTTCCAAAAAAAATCCCCGGAACGATCTCCGGGGAACTTCCTAATGTACCAAAACCATCACTATCGGTTCCTTGCCAATCTCCTCGAAAATGAAATCTTGGATTTTCTTACCAGCATAACTTCGGAAGTCATCCACCCCGGAAAACCGTTGGATTTCATTCTTAAGCGTTGAATTGAGGAAGTCATAAATCCGGTCTTCCAATCCTGGAAAATTCTGTAGTCCTGGCATTCCCGCGAGATCTATTTTGAACAAGTATTCTCCTGGCTTCTTTGCAATAGAAACAGCGATAGTTCCGTTCTGTCGAAGCTGTTCTCGGTCATGGATTTCCTTTTCAGTCGTCATTCCGACGGTGTATCCATCAGTCGTAATCAGTCGATGGGAAACAAACATATCTGTCACCCGGAAATCATCTTTCGTGAATTCAATGATTTGGCCGTTTCTCGAAATAATGACACGATCTTTGGGATATCCAAGCTCATACGCATTTTTGGCATTTCCATAAATCATGTGCGAAAAACCGTATATTGGCATATAGACTTCTGGTCGGATAAGCGAAATCATTCTTTTGGTATCTTCCGCGCGAGCATGACCTCCCGCATGGATAGCTGATTCCTTATATTGATAGATTTGTGGCCCCTGTGACATAATGATATCAAAGAGCCCCTGAACATTTCGTTCGTTCCCCGGAATAACGGAGCTCGAAAATACCACGGTGTCCGAAGGTCGGAGTGCCGTATCTTTAGACTCTCCTGTTGCTATACGCATGAGTGCAGCATAACGTTCTCCTTGAGCTCCGGTACAACAAATAGTGACTTTATTATCCGGTAGCCGATTGGCTTCTTCCATAGAAATAATGGTTCCTGGTTTCGGCTTGGCATAACCAAGCTTGAAGGCAATATCCATATAGTTATTCATTCCTCGTCCGAGTAACACGATTTTTCGATCGAATTTTTCGGCAGTGGCAATAATGAGCATGACCCGATCAATAATCGAACTGAACGTAGCAGTAATAATACGGTTTTCCGATTTTTTAAAAATTTCTTCGATAGATCCGATAACATCAGATTCAGAGATGCTGGATCCTGGAAGATGTGCATTGGTAGAGTCGGATAAGAGCGCACGAACACCGCGATTACCAATACTTTCGAGCAGGCTAAAGTCAGTACTCGGTCGGTATGGCAATGGGTTCGTATCAAATTTCCAATCCCCGGTATGTACGAATCTTCCTACAGGAGTCTCAATAAGGATACCGACGGAGTCAGGAATAGAATGGTCTACCGTGAATGGCATGAGTTGAAAATGTGTACCAAGCGAAAATGTCACATTCCGGGTAATTCGTTCGAGATTAGTCATCGTTTCGCCATTTTCCCCCTGCTTCATCGCAATAAGCTCGAAGGCCATAGAAGTTGCATACATTGGAATATTACGCCCGAGCTGTTTTACTGCATAAGGCACAGCGCCAATATGATCGATATGTCCATGGGTAATAACGATACCGACGACGTTCTTCCCTTTGAGGTACGCGAGATCCGGAATACTTCCGTTAATTCCGTGTTGGTATTGGTCAGCAAACTGGATTCACATATCGATAATGAGAACTTCCCCATTATACTCGAATGCGGTACAGTTGAGACCTACTTGTTCCACTCCCCCAAGAGGGATGATACGGAGAACATCCTTCGGCGTAGGCGTAGGCTTGAGCTCCTCATATCCGAGGAACGATTTGAGCGCCATTTGCGGAGTAACGAACGGAAACGAGCGTTTATTTTTGAATTTCGGTATACTAATAAAGCTGGAACCGGGCTCCACTTTTTTGCCTCCGGCTTCAGCACGACGATCAGTGCGGGCATAATATCCGTCTTTTTTCGGTGCCACTCGAGGCGATATAGATTGAGGTGCAGAACGGGGGGCAGCATGGGAGGCTTTCATTCTCGGAGCTGGCCGTGATGACAGTTTTGCATCGGTATCAGATGCTGATTTCGGTGCCGGAGTAGGGAACGTCTCGTCTGGAGTCAAATCCAATGAATCTTGAGTCATAAATGGTGTAAAAAAAATTTGTTTATAAAGTATGTATGAGAACGATAACGCAAGGAATCCGTCAGAGGATTTCCTTGAGAAGCTTTTCGATATCCTGTTTGAGGAGTCGATTGAGATCTTTGATTTCGATATCCGGAATATCCTGGATGGCGATTTCATAAAATTCCCGGGCAGCGCTTATGATTTGAGAATGGAGCAGCTTTCCGTTTTGCGGAAGCATAAGTCACCGGCTTTCGAGATGTACTCCAGAGAGCAATGTTCGACTGTCCGTATCACAGATATATGTAACGACCAATACTCCTTGTTCCTGCATCAAGGCCCGCAATTCAGCGACATGGGGAGGAAGTCGGTTATGTCATCCACCTTGGGGTTTTCCAGATCCGCGGGGAGCATTCCGGCCGTTCGGCTTTTTCTGAGGATTTTGTCGTCCACTAGAAGTATGTGGACTGTGAGAAGGAACCACGCCAAAAACGTCTGAATATTCAGCAGGTGGGCGGCTTGGATTATAACCGTTTCAAGGTCGGTAAGTATTCATACGAAACAAGGATTCAACGCTCTTCCCTCGCCAAAAAAACTGGAGTGGAAACAGGAGTTTATCAAAAAAATAATCGAGCAGGGCTCATGTATATCATCCAAATTTCAAAAGAGAAGTTCAAAATTTCTGTGATACAAACGAACTGGATCAGTATAGCAATTATTTGATATAAAACAAGTATTTATTCAACGCTATTGGTATTTTCGTAGTATCCCAGGTATATTTTGGTATCGGATCCATTTCGAATCCCGTTCCGATGAATTCCTGACTCAAGAATACCTTTTTTTGAAAAAACGCGTATTTCGCCTGAAGCGATTTACTGAGTTTGGCCCGCTTGGCAAAATCGGAATTATGGAAAAGATAGTAATTGAACGATTCACCGAAATCCTCGTATTTATTGGTCATGGCATACCCACTCACAAAATCCGAAAGTGCCATTTTGGGTTTTTTGGTCGTCATGTCCACCCAGGAAATCTCATAAAACGAATCACTTGGATCCGAGAGGATTTTTCCGGGAACGAGAAATTGCAAATCTACCACATGACCCAATTCGTGAGCGAACACTTTGAGGCTTTCGGATTCGGTCGCGAGCGGTACTACCAGACTCACCGCTTCCATAGTCATATTACCACGAGGTTCCACCCGATCATCCACCAAATCCACAGTTATTGGCGTTACCAAAGATTCCAATTTCGGACTCGTGAGCAAAGCGGTATAGTCTTTGACCAGCGAGCCCGACGGGATGTTTGCTGCCAAAACGTTCATGGTGATCTTTTCCGGAGCGCTTGGGAGAGGAGTTTCAACTACGGGAGTTGGAATCTCAGGCATTACCGGTTTGGCAACGGGAAGTTCTGCAATCGGAGGAGGTACAATCGGATTTTTAGAATTATTCTGGGTTTTTACTGCCTGAAACGGAGATGCTTCCATAAAATCCGCATCCCGGACGGTTTTTTCCCCGCTCGAAAGGTTCATCCAAGAAAACATTAGGACAAACGAAAAGAGGAAATAAAAAAAGAAGATGGGGAAATGCTTCATTACGATCAACTGGTGGTATAGAACAATTTGATAATCGCGTTCACTAATGGGAAAGATAGGAGCATCATCACGAACCCAATGATACCGAATTTAAGGGAACCTTTTGCCTTCTTGATACGTTCGTCGTCTCCGGCAGCGATGATATAGAGAATCGAGGCATACACAATGGCACCTACTGAGAGAATGGAACCAGCGAGGATAATCTGGTTGGCGATGTCGATGACCTTTTGGCGGGCTCATCATTCAATTTTATAATCAGTTTCTGTAGTGATCACTTTATCTGGTTCGCAAGCAGCTAACATTGCCTGTACTGTCATATTAGGATTAGAAAAATCCGCTTCCGTAGGGGTACAAACTCAGCTAGTTGGCGCCGCCCCCGTCGAAGTGGTAGCAGCAAACGCTACGGAACCTAACGATGTCATCGATATTACCACCCCCAACAGGAGCATTTGGAAAAATTTTTTCATAAAACGTTTAGAAATTGAAACCGGTGACAATACGGACTACTGCATAGGCAAGCGGAGCAATCGTCAATCCTACAACCACGTAAATCAGGGCAATCCATGCTTTTTTGAATTCTTCTGGATCCCCTTTTGCGGTAAACAAACGAAAGCCAATGAAAATCATAGACCCAATGGTTACAACAACGTAGGCTCACAAGAGATACACCTGTATGGTTTTGAGGAAATTATCCTTGATAGTAACATCGTCTTTGCTCGTTCCCGTATCTGCAGCATTATCAGGCCCCGTATCAGAACCCACATACAGGGAATCCTGCAGCGAACTGGCGTATGTCGGCAAGATCGATACGGTCATACTGATAAAAAATGCCGAGAGCAACAAGAAGGATAGGAATCGTTTCATACTAGAACAGTTTAAGAGCATTAATGGCATCGATTATCGCGTACGCCGCCCCGCTCAACACTACGCCAATAAGTGCGTATTGGATAATGCTTTTGGCTCACTTTACCTTGCTTTCGTCTCCATAGGAAAGCATCATGAGGATTCCAGCATAGGTCAGCGCCATGATGGCCAGGATGCCCGAGAACATGATGGCCTGTTTGATAATCTTTCCGATACTACTGGCAGCGGATCATCCACCTTGGAACGGAAGACCTATATCGGCTGGGTTCGGTAAATCGGTTGCAGCAAAAGCAAAGTTAAAATTCGCAAGTGTTAAAATTGCGAATATTCCGAAAAACACAGCTATTCTGAAAGAACGATTGAAGGGAATCCCCTCAAAATTCCCAGAACCCCAGAAAAACGATGAAATACGAAGCCAAATTTGAGTACCGAAACGAGACGTACATAGGTACGTTGAGTGAGGAACGGAAAATTTGACAAGGATTTCACGTTTTGCTGGGGTTCTCTGATTTACACTCATATGATCCAGATTACGAATTGTATTATCCCGTATGACAACATAGCGATACAAATCGCAATGATATTATAGGTGATAATGATTTTCCCTTTGTTAGCCTTTTCGGTATCGCCTCCGCTGGTCGCCATGTAAAATCCTCCAATAACGATTGAGAGGACCGCGCCAGTACTTACGACAATCAACAGGACTTTTGCCACCTTTTCGAGAAACGGTTGTATATTTCCAGAACCTTGGTCATAGGTTTCCGTAGAAGGTGAAATATCTTTGGGATTGAATTTGAAACCATCTCCGAGGAGAACGGATTTGCCAGCAGCTTTACCTTCCATATATGCTTTTGCTTCGGCTTCACCTGCATTACCATCTAAATCCGCATACCCCACCGAAACCGCGGTCATGAAAGCGTTCATTCAAAACAAAACCGTAATCGCGAATCTGAATATATTCTTGTGCATGAGGGAATTCTACCGCATAGTGGAAAAAACTCAAAAATATTGCATTCGCTTTTCCTTCGGTATACTTTTTTTGCAGTTATCCGTCACTTCCATCCCATGCGAATATTCTTATCGATTTTCTTCAACGGCCTCATTCTCTATGGTCTGAGTTTCTTTCTCCCCGAAATCGTCGCGACAGGCGGGGTCAAGCTCTATTTCGTCGCTGGAGTAGTCCTGGGACTCCTCAATACCTTTCTCAAGCCAATTCTCAAGGTTTTCGGGTTCCCGTTCGTCATCCTGACTTTCTGACTTTTTAGCCTCGTCATCAACGGGGTAATTCTCGGTTTGCTGCAAAAAATTATCGAGGTTCTCAATATTGCCGGAGTGGCTTACAATTTTGGTGGATGGGTCAACTTTGCAATTGCGGTTGTTATTTTCAGTATTTTTAATACACTCTACGGCACTTTTTTCAAACGTTAATATGACTACTGTTCTTACCTATATCCTCATTGCCATTAGTGCAATACTTTGTATTCTTATCGTTCTCCAATCCAAAGGAACTGGGCTTTCTCTTGCTCCCGGATCTGGAGACTTCGGAAAATTCGAAAAACGAGGACCTGAGAAAATTCTCCATGTAATTACGACAGTATTCGTAGTTGCATTCGTGCTTTGCGTTACACTTCTCTTCTTTTTGGCCGCCTAACCCTGGGCGATTTACCCCAATTATATGGACCATTTTCACCAAATTAAAAAATACCTGTTTTTGCTTGCCTTTGTGATTTCCACGGTGTTGGGAATTCACATCATTATAGTATATCTATATGACGAAGCGGAAATGGTGGCGGAACGAGGTGGTACTTTTAGTATCGGTGCTACCGGACTTTCACCGAGTCTCAATCCGACTCAGTATACCCTCGATACGCTCAATGATTTTTTACTCAGATTCCTCTATCGGTGACTCCTCCGATACAATCCAGAAACCAAAACAATGGAAGGGGACCTGGCTAATTGTGACATTACCAAGAATCTCGGGGAAATCCGGTGTTTTTTCAAGCCCGGAGCTATCTGGAGCGATGGAACCAAAATCACCGTAGAAGACGCGCTCGCAACCTATTCCCTGCTTGCTGAAACCGATACCAACAAAAAACTCCAGTCTTCACTTTCAAAATTCGCGATTACGAGAGAAGATACCGCGCTCGTATTCCGATCGACCAATTCTTCGATAGAAACCCTCCAGCTCCTCACGATTCCGGTTATCAAAAAATCGGTTTCTGAACGGATCCGTAACGAGGGAAAATTCCAGGAAGAGGCTTACAGCGGGCCGTACAAACTTGACAAACGGGACAGCGACAGTGTGCGAATGAGCGATAATGTCATTCTCGTAGCCAACGACGTCCTACAAAAAAATGGCAGCTATTCCCGAATCATCCTCAAAGTTTACTCTGACAAGGACTCCCTAGCAAAGCAGAAAGATAGTCTCAATCTGGTATTCCCGAGCTATTATGATGATGTGGATATGGGTCAACGGTTCAGCAAAAGCCAAATATTGACACCGGATTTCGTCGGCGCTTTTTTGAACAACGAACGTATCACATTGGATCGGAGAAAAGTCCTTTCTGGAGTCATAACCAAAATTATCGAGAATTCAGAAAAACAACTCCAACCAATAAAAAATCCGTTTTTTACCGATAGTTCCCTGGTGCAACCGCTCAGTGAAGATGTGGATGCCGATCTCAAAAAAGTCGGATATCTTCGAAAAAAGGATCTCCCAAAAAACGAAATCCCAGCAGTTCATACGGGAACCGTCGTTACACCCGTGATTGCGCCAGTTGCTCCAAAACCAGAAATTATCTCGACACCTAGTGTTACTCCTATAACAACACCGGAGAAACCCACGATAAAAACCCTGTCATTCATTACCGCTCCGAGTCGGAAAGCCATTGTTTCTCTCCCATTCAAAACGGAAATCCAAATCGAAGGAAACGTACCGAAAGGAGTTACTGCTGTGTTTGTCAACGGATACCAATTGAAAGGATATACTTCAGGAGATTCTCGCTTTGTTTACCGAGCCAGGACGGAAATAGGAAATTTGAAAAAAGGCTCCAATACGTATTCGCTCGCGTTTGAAAAAAACGGGAAAAAGGAAACGATGGAATCTATAATCATCCATAACGGCGATGGTTTCGTAGTAGAAGTACCAGTGGAAAAAACTGAAACTCCACCACCCATCGTCACACCACCTGTATCCACTGGCAGTACCTCCAGTGGAATCGAAATGACAACCGGTTCAGTGGGTATCCCTTCGTCGACTTCCTCGGACGTACCGGTTTCCCATACCGGCAGTATTCCCACAACCACATCCTGAGCCATTGCCGCAAATACCGGCACGACTGCCTCTGGTACCGCAAGCGGCGGAATCCTCCATGCCGGAACCGGAACCGAACTCATCCCGAAAGTCGAACCAGTAGTAGTCGACGATGGTAAGCTCTATTTTAAAAACGGAACTCCCGTCAAGCTCATCGTGAGAATCATGAGTCCGAAAACAGAGATTTCTGAAGTTTCCAAAAACATCGTCGCTGGACTCAAAAAAATCGGATTTGAAATCCAATTCGAAGAAGTAGAAAGTTCATCATCATCCCTCGGGGAATCGAAAAACTACGAATCAAAAAACTATGATATCTTCATTACCGGGGTGAATCTCGGGTATATGGGAACGTACATCATGCCGTATTTTCATTCCGGACAGGTGCAAAATGGTTTTAATTTTTCATTGATCCGCAATCCGGCACTCGATATTCTCCTCGAAGAACTCAAAACCAAAGATTTGACGATAGAATCAAGAACCCGAGAATTTGAAAAAATCAACGATATTCTCAAAAAAGAGACCGTGCTCATACCTATAGGAACGAGTCCTCTCACTTCTTTCATCGACAAAAACATACAGGATTTCAAAATGCCGAGTTTCCTGCCCTCTGCGATTTTTATAGATTCCGCCGTGCTAAAATCCTATATCAACAAAAGCTATATCGTAAAATTCGAAAAGAAGACTGTGAAAGGTTTCTTTGCCTGGTGTACCGAACATCTTTTCCCAAACCCGTAACATGAAAGAAGAAATCGTCATTCCAGCCTGGGAAGTAGCCAGCAAGAATACGGAAATCAAGATTTTCAATTTTTTTCCTTCGCTCCTTTCGACACTCTACCTTTCATTCATTCTCTTGTATCAGGTTTCGTGGACCTATATCTACGTATTTAATCTCAAGGACAAATTCTTTAGCGTTGTAGTTGATTTCGTACATACGGGTTACTTCACAGAAGTCATCATAGGATTCCTCCTTTTTTTTCTCGGTTACATTTTCGTTACTCCGATATCTCAAGGAGGTATTATCGCTCTCATTGACGCCGAATGCCAAGGGAAATCTAATGCTCAAAGAACGCTCAATTTCTGACTCTGACGGGGTTTCAAATATTTTTTGCCAATATTCGAAGCTGACAATATCACGGCGCTGTTCAAACTGCTCTCCATCATTACTTTCACCATATTCCTGTTGCGACTGTTCGGGATTATATATATCGGATATATCTTTACTGCTATGGGGTTTTATTTCCTCCTGGCGATGCTGATAAACATTTTCCTGGCATATACGCGTTTTTTCATTGTACTCGAGGGAATGAAAGCATTTGATGCTATTGTCGCATCGTCTACCATGGCACTCGACCATCTCGGAATCACTTTCAAACTCTATCTCACGCTCATTCTCGTATATGTGAGGACCGTTTTAACGGTGCTCGTGTTCATACTGTTGCCATTTGTCATTTCTGCGATATTTACGTACATTACGATCTCGAGCATCAAAATGATTTTTTTCGGACTTCTGCTTTTGTTGGTGCTAGTGTTCCTAATTTTTATTAGTCACCTTAACAGCGTACTCGAAATATTCGTAGAAACCCTTTGGTACCGGGCTTATATCGACAACAAAGGGGAAATAAACAGTTCTGAATCAAATCTTGAATCAGAACATAAAGAAAAATCACATGGAGAACATAACGACCATAGTCACGAAGGACACCATTAGTTTTTAACTATGCATGGAATCATTGGCAAAACTCCAGCTATGGTGTTATGGTAACCATTCTTACCATGCTTAAGTTTCTAGGAAAAAATCGAATATTATAGATTCTTCTAACAACGAAAAAAAACAAAAGTTGATAGAGTTGCGAAATCCAATAGAATATTGTCAATGAAAAATTTCAGTGACTCGCCTCTGCTGATGAAAGCATATCGTGATGTACTGCGCATACTCCAGCCAGTAAAGCACTATTCTTATCACAATATCGGACATACACTCGATGTATTTTGACGAGCGCGCGAACTGGGACGTGCCGAGAAACTCAATGACGACGAATATACCGATCTTTTGATTGCTACACTGTTCCATGATACCTGATTTATCGAGGCCTACAACGGCAACGAGATTATTGGGGCTCGGTTAGCGAAAGAATGGCTAGAAAAGGAGTGACACCCAAAAGACCGAATTGCTCGAATCGAATCTTTAATATTGGCAACTATACCATTTAGTACCGCGAAAAACCTTTTGGAGAAAATTATACAGGATGCAGATCTAGATAATTTTTGAAGAGACGATTGCTTCGCGAAAATGTGGATGGTAGAAGAAGAACTCCGTACTATTGCAAAGCTCAATACTACCACAATCTATTCCATTTTCTGGAAGCTCTTCCACGATATCCGGTTCCAATCTCCGACTGGTATCAAGCAACGGCAAACGAAACGGCTCCAAAACGTCATTCGGTTTGAAAAACTCTACAACCAACTCATGAGACCGCAATGGAAAGATGATGATGATACTGGGCGGAAATTCTAATTCACCAAGTATTCACCGTAAAAATTTTACTCTCGTCATATACTTCTTACTATAAGACATGGTATATACCTAACCAAATTTAGTTTCCCGATTTTTCTAGCTCACATATTTGGATATCTTTTATTTTTTTCTTCGGTCACTTATTGCCGATAAACTCCCGAAAGAAGAAAAATAAAACCTATTCCAAATCTATAACTATAAAATACCGAAAACCAACTTTGGTTAGGTATGGTTTCGTATTAAAAATTCTTATCGGTTCATGAAAAAAAATTTGTTCCAAGGTCTCGTATTCCTTTTTGGAATGTGCGTCTCATTCACGGCATTTTGATCGGATTTTGGGTATCCGCTCGATCAGATTGCCAAACCGAGCTGTCGAAAAGAAGCCTGGTCCACTCTGGATGATACGTGTAAAATGACACTTCCGCGTATCGCGAATGCCGATTATGAAAAATTCAAGAACGATTCACAGTACCGGCGAATCTATACGGTATTATGGGGAGCCACCTATGACTACGGTTGGGACGTGGGTCTCGGTAGCCATCTCTGAGTGGATATTGCCACTTCCGTCGGTACTCCAGTACTCGCGTTTGCGGCGGGAGAAGTCATTAAATCAGATTTTTCTAGCGGTTGGGGAAATTCTATCACCATCAAACATACTCTAGCAGACAAAACAAATATCTATTCCAACTACGCTCACCTTTCCAAACGTAATGTCAATAAATGAGATATAGTCAAACTGGGTCAAAATATTGGAGAAGTGGGGAATACTGGGAATTCTTATGGGAACCATCTCCATTTCCAAGTTGATATCACTGATCAATTTCATCCCTACTACTATGTCACCTGTGCGAAAGGAAAAAATCTCATTAGCCTCGTTAACCAAGGCGATTGCCGAAGCTATCTCATGAGTAATACCATCGATCCCATAGCGTTCATCGAGACGGGAACCATGGGAGTGGTTCCTCCAACGGCTCACGTAATCGAAACCATCAAAAACAAACCTTCTGTAGTCATCCAAAAGCAAACCATTAAATCTCGCGAAGAAATTCTCAATGAGGAATCGGAAGAATTTTTGAAAAGCTACCGGATTGTACCAATTTTCCCAAGCCACGGCACGGTAGTTCCCATCGGATCATCGTACCAATTCAACGTGGAAGTACGTGATTTCAACAAGAAATTCAGTAAAAAGAATATTCCCTGAGCCGGAGTCAGAGTAACGGTCGACGAAAAAAAGGCTACGGCATTCCCCGCAAATTTTACCCAACTCTATGGTGGAATCCGTTGAATATCCATCACTCCAAAAACTACAGGGCCTATAGAAATAATTTTCAGTATTTGAAAAAAAGAAATCGCCCGCAAAAAAATCTACGGAATCGCAAAAGGAAGTACCATCGTGACGAATGATACAGAAACCCTGACTATTAAAAAGTGATTTATCGGACAAGAATACGATATGTATGTTTCTCCACTCGTTGACAGTACCTACTACGTTGGAAAGAGTACCTGGACCGGAAAATATCGATTGGAAATCGTCAAGGGAAAAGCGAAATTCTGTTTGAAAGTTCCGCCCAAATGAGCAAGTTGTCCATCGGATAAAGTCGTGGAAACATTAGAATTTTCAAAAAAAGACACTCCAAATGGATTTTTTACCACCCGCATACTCCCTCTCTCAATTTGACGCATCGAAATTCGGATTATTCAAGTCGGGAAACCCAGCGGTCATTCAACAAAAATTACCGGCGAAATTCCCACGGGGCTCGACCGAAAGAATGTCTATTATGATACTATCATTGCTGGACTTTCCAAAAACTGGCGGAAAACCCGTGGCGGATACGTCTGACAAAATGAGGAAATGAACACCGAAATGATTCGGGAATTTCTTCTCAGAGTGCTTGACTACCAGATCCTGAAGGCCGGAACGAACAAAGTTAAGCGACAACTAGCACTCAATAACCGAGAATTGTTTCTCAGAAGTTCAAAATCGCTAGAGTCAAAAAAATGGAGTCGGGGGGCTTTTGCGGAACTCTTCCTCAAAAGCCTCAGGATTCCCACTGAAACAGGAAATCCCCGATGGATGGACGCAAAAGGAACATTTCAGGATACTTTGACCGTTTTGGATTCCAAATACCGATTTCAATGGCAAGATCAGTTCGGGGAAAAATATTTCCAACCTGATAAAATCATTACTTTGACTGAGGCGATGTATCTCGTAGGGGAAGTTGCTCCATAAAAAACGGGAGTTATTTTCTCCTTTTTCTCCGCAATCCAATCAGCTTGTCCCGGATATCCGCCGCGAGTTCAAAATCCAGATTGCTGGCTGCGACGTCCATCTCCAGTTCAAGCCGACGAATGGTCGCATCGATTTTTTCCGATGGCAATTCGTCCAAATCGGCATCGTTCCGTTTGCCTTTGAGCCCGATTTCTTTGATACTCGAAATAATAGTCTGCGGGGTAATGCCATGTTGTATATTGTACTCATGCTGGATTTCCCGACGGCGGTTTGTTTCACCAATCGCCTGCTCCATCGCAGAAGAAAATCGTTTCTTATGAGAGTACATGATAACTTTCCCGTTCACGTTGCGAGCAGCACGACCAACAATCTGCAGCAAAGCACTCGTGGAACGCAGAAAACCTATTTTTTCTGCGTCCAATATCCCAATAAATGAAACCTCCGGCAGGTCTAACCCTTCCCTCAGGAGATTCACCCCGACGATAACGTCAATCTTTCCAAGTCGTAAATCTCGCAGGATTTCCAGTCGTTCTATAGTTTCGATTTCCGAATGAAGGTATTTGACTTTGATACCATTTCCCGCTAGGTATTCTGCGAGTTCCTCACTGGATTTTTTGGTGAGTGTCGTCACGAGGGCTCGTTCGTTCCTGGCACAAACTGCCATTATTTCGTGCATTAGAGAATCCACCATAAATTCCATATCTTCTATTTCTATCACGGGATCGAGCAAACCTGTCGGTCGAATAATCTGTTCCCAGACTTCCTGTTGTACCAAAGCCTCATATTTTGACGGAGTTGCCGAAACAAAAACCGCTTGTACTAGTTTTTTTTCAAATTCATCGAACTTCAATGGTCGATTTTCCATCGCCGAGGGAAGACGGAACCCATACGAAACGAGATTTTCTTTTCGGGCCCGGTCTCCCGCGTACATTCCGCCGATTTGCGGAATAGAAATATGTGACTCATCAATAAATGCGAGATAATCCTTTGGGAAAAAATTCATGAGAGTGGAGGGCGTCATGCCCGGTTTTCTTCGAGATAAGTACATGGAATAGTTTTCCACTCCATTCACATATCAGACTTCTTGGAGCATCTCCATATCATACTCCGTTTTCATCTTTATGCGCTCTGCTTCGAGCAATTTTCCCTGAGAAATAAAAAATGCAACCCGCTCGTCGAGTTCCGCTTTAATGAGCGGTAGCACTTCTTCAATGACATCTGGTGAAGTGACGAAGTGTTTCGCTGGGAAAATAGTTGCTGAAGATACGGTATCAATTCGTTCGTTGGTGAGTGATTCTTTCCAATACAATGCCTCGAGATCATTCCCAAAGAAATCCATAACCAGAATATGTTCACTGGAACTCGGAAATATCTCCAAAACGTCACCAATAACGCGAAACATTCCCGATTTGAAATCCGCAGTCGCCCGTCGAAATTGGAGTGCCACCAATTGTCCGATGATTGTTTCGATATTATATTGCTTTCCTACCTCGAATCCAAGAGTTTTATCATGGTAATCATCCGCTTCCCCGATACCATAGATGCAAGAAACAGAAGCTACAATAATCACATCCCGTCGAGTCAGCAAACTTTCCGTCGCTGCATGTCGGAGTCGATCAATTTCCTCGTTAATGGTAGCTTCTTTTTCAATATAGGTTCCTGTTTTTACCACGAATGCTTCCGGTTGGTAATAATCATAATAACTGACGAAATAATGTACCGCATTATTGGGGAAAAATTCCTTGAATTCCTGCGCAAGCTGGGCTGCGAGGGTCTTGTTATGAGCCAGTACCAATGTAGGGCGCTGTAATTGTTGGATAATATTCGCCATGGTAAATGTCTTTCCAGATCCGGTAACTCAAAGGAGCGTCTGGAACTTGTTCCCTTTTTGCAACGACTTCACCAGTCCGGCTATCGCCGTCGGCTGATCGCCCGTCGGCTGGTATTTGGAATGGAGTTCGAAAGGTTGCATGAATAAATATTGAGTATTAAATTAAAGAGAAAGCCGAACAAGTAATTGTTTCCAATCAGCAAGTCCAAGCGTTTCGGCCCGTGCGTCCGTTCGGATTCACAACTCCGAGAAAATAGCTTCAAGTCGGTCTTTTGTGGTGATTCCGGCATTGGCCAAATTCGAAATCACCTTTTTTCTCGGCTGAGAAAACGCTCGGGAAATCAAATTTAAAAATGCTTTGATTGCTTCGGGGGCTGGTTTTTCCGATTTCGTTCGAAAATATACGACGGCAGAATCAACTTTCGGAGGCGGAACAAAATTTTCAGCGGTCACTTCGAACCGTTTTTCCATTATATCGCATCTGTATTCCAAAACGAGCGAAAGATAGGAATTCTGATACCCTTTTTGTTTGGTAATTTTATCCGCCACTTCCTTTTGCATAAGGATAATCATTTCACTCGGTACCCGTTCGACTTCATATAAAAACCGAAACAGTATAGGTGAAGTAATATAGTACGGAATATTCGCTACTAGAATGCTCGGACGAACGGGTACAAATTTTAAAACGTCCTGCTCGAAAATATGAAAATCTCATGTGAATTTCAATTCTCCTTTTTTCCTCCGGTCCTCCAAAATCGCCACCATCTGAGAATCGTATTCCACCAGGGTCAGGGAAGCTGGCGAAGCGGAAATAAGTTTTTCCGTTAATGCTCCATATCCAGGACCCACTTCGATAACATCTTTCCCCGATACATCAATGTAGTTCGCAATTTTTTCCAACAACGGATCCTGAGTCAAAAAATTCTGTCCCAACGATTTTTTCGGTTCGATACAATACCGTTTGAGGATTTCTGAATGGTTCGTCATTATTCGTTTTGGATTTTTGTCTTGATATTCCATTTACTCTTGATCCGAGAAAGCTCTCCGATATAAATCGTCCACTGCATGAGGAAATTCTGATATTCATCATTGAGTTTATCAATGAATTTTTCCTTGTCTTCGATGTAGGTTTGAGCGGTATTTTTCACCCCGATGAGGTAACCAATTTCCCGATATGCTGACATTTTCGTATCCACGAGATTCTGGCAGGATTTCGAACCATACATGAATTCACCGATATTCCCCTCGGTAGTTACCCCAGAATAAGCTTTTACAACGGCAGCAATAGGATTGTTGTCTGCTTGGATATCCTGGCAGATTTTCATGTACTTTGCCGGGAAGCTATTTTCAGCATCTGCCCCCGTCTTATCAAACCATTTGACGAGCTGATCGTTGACTTCGGTGCTTTTCCGGGTTTTCTGTCATTGGTATCCCTGCAGCGCCTTTTTGATTTCCTTGTCCAGTTTTTGGAATTCCAAATCCAATACCACTTGGTAGGCTACATCATATGGCGATGCCACTTGTCCTTCAGGACACAGATAATCGGTAATAGATTTTGCTCCCGCACCTTCTGCAGTCCTTGCCTTGAGACAGGCATCAATCTTTTGGCGATACTCTCCTGAGCCATCCTCTGCCATGAGAAACACGAAAAATCCACCGATCAATAGGAACAAAAGCGAGAGAATCCCCATCGTAAAAAATTTCAACAGGAATTTTGGGTGAAATATCCGAGATTTCAGGATTATTTTGGCTTTCGTTCGTTTTTTTATCGGTTTCATCGGAAAAATGAAAGGAATTTCTCAGAAAAACTTTTGGGCTTTGGTGGTTTCTCAACGGGAATACCGAAAGCAAGCATTTTTAATATGGAAAAGAGGGAAAGTTTTTCGCTATCCTGGTATTCCTGTTCGTCATGCAAACGGTGTTCCTCGTTTTTTTTGATACCGTAAATCGATGCAACAATACCTCCGAGAATCATACCAGTAATTACAGCATCCATCTTTTTCAATCCCCGTTTCGGGAGGGATTTCCTAATATTGTCGCCGGTCATTATGACTCCAGTTTATTGATCTTGATAGTTTTTGACGGGAAATTGAGTTTTGGAACGGACACAGAAAGTAGGTTATCCTCCATAGTAGCACTTACTTTGTTGAAGGCAAGGTTTTCCGGTAAAATAATACTGCGGGAAAATAACCCATAAAAGCACTCATTCACGAGAATTCGCTGAGCCTCCCCATATATTGGCGGACGAACCCGTTCCCCAGATATTGTGAGAATATTGCGAGTTACGGAAATATCGATATCGGTGATATCGATACCCGCAAGCGGTGCCACAATCACGATAGCATCCTCGGTGTCGAGGATATCCAAAGCCACCTGACCCACATCCTGGGCCGGTTCTTCGTGTTCTGTATGTTCGATGTGAATATTCCCATCGCCGTGGGCTTGATCTTCTTTTTGCCCACCTAGTCCGAAAAATTTTAACATAGATACATCAGATAGTATGGAAAACCGGCTTTTTTGCAAAAGAAAGGGGAGTATAGTAGACTGAAAAAAACAATTTGATTATGTCAATACCGTCCGGTATCAAAAAATATTTCTGAGAAATCACCCTACTCCCCACCTGGTGGCCAAAAAAATGAGGAAAGAAGGGGAATTTTAGTCTGCCTCTCCCCGAAAAAAACGAAACCTCAGTAAATCGAAAGATCGTACTGAACCGAAAACAGAAAATATTCTTTTTAGATATGGTAGGATCTCTCGTAGAAGCGGGAATCCCTCTTGTAAAATCGCTACAACTCATCTATTTTCAGTCCCGGGATAACGCGGTAAAACAAGCCTGTCTCTATGTAAAAACCCAAATCGAGCGAGGAAACAACCTCGGTACCACAAGCCGAGAGCTCCCAAGAGTATTCGGAAATTTTGATTGTGCTATGTTTGAAATGGGAGAAGCAACCGGGAAAATGGGCTATGTATTCGTAAAATTGACAGAAAAAGAAGAAAAAATGCAAGAAATCGAACGGAAAGTACTCGGAGCGATGATCTATCCAATCGCGGTCATTTTTGTGGCTTTACTTATGATGACTGGACTGCTTATATTCGTCATTCCTCGAATTGAAAAAATTTATATAGATGCCCATGCCGTACTCCCCGGACTCACTCAGGGGGTTATCGGTTTTTCCCATTTTCTGCGGGATTATGGCATTATAACAGTAATTATGATATTTCTTGGCGGAATAACTTTCAAATTCATGCTCCGCCAAGCAAAAGTACTCTTGGTGGTCGACCGGATTATATTAGGACTTCCAATATTCGGAAAACTCATCCAATATCGAATTCTTGTGAGTTTCTGTAGTTTTCTCTCCTTGTTGCTCTCCTCGGGAATTACTATTCACCGAGCTCTGGAAATCGTATCGAGTGGACTCGGAAATTCATTTTACTCAGGACATATTCAGGGAATCATTGAAGATATCCGTGCTGGAAGACATCTCTCCGACGCGGTCGGAGGTGAATATCTCGAAAAAAAAATGGCCGGAGAGTCAACCGATTCCCCCGAAATGCTCGTCAACAAGGAACGGCTCGAAACCTTTACTGTAGAACTCTCCACAGCTATAAAAGTTGGAGAACAGACGGGTTCGCTCTCGAACATGCTCGACAAAGCGGGGAAACGCTACGAAAAAGAAATCGACGTTCGTGTTAAAAATCTCAACGCATTATTGGAACCAGTAGTTATCATTGTAATCGGAGCCGGTGTCGGAGTCATTATCATGGCGATTATGATGCCGTTTTTCAACATGGCAAAAGTCGTGGGGTAGAGTCTCGTCAAAACGCGAACTCCTTGCCAATTTTTCCGTTCCTCGTTCAACGTACGGGGGTACGTTTCACTACGGTACTCGAAATTGGCTTCGGATTTCATCGTTTTTGCGAGACTCTGGGAATTTTATGATTTTAATTAGGCTCTTTCGGCTTGAGACGGATTTCATCATTTCGCCGAGGGATTTTTGAAACTTTTTATTTTCCAGCTGCCGCGAGTTTGGCACTTTGGTCGGCAATCTGAAGGGCTTCTATAATATGCCCCATCCTTCCTTGCATGATGGAGGGGATATTGGAAAAGTTGGCTCCGATACGGTGATCCGTGACTCGGTCCTGAGGAAAATTATAGGTCCGGATTTTTTCGGATCGATCTCCCGTACCCACTTGCGCGAGACGTGCCGATCCAAGCGCGGTATTCCGTTTTTCTTCTTCGAGTGCCCATACCCGGGCTCGGAGGATTTCGAGAGCTTTCATCTTGTTCTGCAACTGGGAGCGCTCATCCTGACACTCCACGGCAATTCCGGTTGGCAGATGTACCATCCGGATAGCGGAATTGGTCTTATTGACATGCTGCCCCCCAGCCCCGCTGGAACGACACGTCATAATATCCAAATCTTCGTCCCGAATCACTATATCCAATGCTTCAACTTCTGGGAGAACCGCCACGGTAATAGTACTCGTATGAACCCGCCCTTTCGCCTCCGTTTCTGGGATTCGCTGTACCCGATGGGTTCCCCCTTCGAACTTGAATTGAGAATAGGCTCCGCTTCCGCTAATCTTGAAAACTTTTTCCTTGATTCCTCCGGTATCGAGTGCGCTTTCTTCGAGCACTTCCACTTGAAATCCCGCTTCTCTCGCATAGATTTCATAAGCATTCGCAAGCTCCCGGGCAAAAAGTGCCGCTTCGTCACCTCCCGCTCCGGATCGGATTTCCAGGATGATATTCTTGTCGTCGTTCTTATCTTTGGGTAAAAGTGCCAGTTTGAGGGCTTCTTCCAATTCCGGAATTTTGGTTTCCGATTCGGCAAGCTGCATTTTCGCGAGCTCAATCATGTCGGGATCCTTTTCGTTCGAGAGGATATCCTTGGCCTCTGCGAGGTTTTGGTTTTGGGCTTTGTACTGCTTGTAGAGATTGACGGTATTTTCCAGAAATTTCTTCTTGAGCATCGTCTCTTTGAGGAGTCTCGGGTCACCATAAATATCTCCGTCCTGAAGTCGGAGCTCTATGGAGGCAAATTCTTCTACCAAATGGTCAAGTTCAAATTTCATAAAAAGGTTGTTTGAAGCGGGATTATAGGAAAAATACCAAAAAAATCCATAGATTTTGCATTTTCCGCAGGTTTCGATACTATCTCCCCGGTCGCAAGACCCATATGCCCTGATGGCGGAATGGTAGACGCGGAGGACTCAAAATCCTCTTCTCTCGGGAGTGCGGGTTCAAGTCCCGCTTGGGGCACCAATCTAAAATACAAAGACTCATCGATAGATGAGTCTTTTATTTTGTGATTGGTCCAAGCGGGACTTGAACCGCGGCCTTCCGTCCTGTCCGTGGAGCGGCGGAATGGTAAAATGCCAATGGCTTGGCATTTTAGGCAAGGCGTTCCCCGAAGCGAGCATCCGATCCCCGGAGGGGTCGGGGCGACACTGAGGGGAAAAAGTCCCGCTTATGACATGGAGAAAAATGAATTAATTTTATCCTCAACCTCTTCTTCATCTAAGGTAGTTATCCAGAAATTCTCTATCGCTCTTTGATTGCCACCTCCGTTCCCTTGCTTTTTTCTGGGATTCCTCGCCAGGATAAAAAGTAGTTTTTCAATCGAGAGATTCACCATCTTTGAACTCTCCAACAACCCTGTCTCAATTGGCATAATAATAAGTTCACCGGCCATTTAGATTACTATTCGCTAACTCGCCTTCGTAACGATTACCTTCAGTAAAGGTAATCTTTCATTTTCAATGGAAATTATCATCCTTCCATTCACCTTCGTAACGGAATCCGTCAGGACAAACAAATAGTCATATTCAATTGCGCTTAAAATCCTTAAATCCGCCTTCGTAACGATCGCCATCAGTATAGATGATCATTCAATGTCCGTTGGGCTTATTATCCTTCCAATCACCTTCGTAACGATCGCCGTTGGAAAAGGTCATAATTCATTTTCAATTGCACTTATCATTTTTCCACTCACCATTATAACATGCTCAATTAACATAATCTACATTTCTGTATCCATTTCCGTCCCCTGCGGTTTTATTATCAACGAAATTCCCCCAATACAACAATTTTCAATTCGACGAATATATTTTACATTTCCCATGTAAACTACCATTTTTAAACTCACCTTCGTAACGTTTTCAATTTATATCAAATGATATTCAATATCCATTTGGTGCACCATCTTTAAACTCACCTTCGTAACGACTTCCGTCAGTTCTAAAAAAAACTCACTTACCATTTATTTTACCATCTTTAAACTCACCATTATAATTATTACCATTTGCATAATAACGGACTCCTTTTCAGCTTTTAAAATCCTCCGAAAACTCCCCCTCATACCGATCCCCGCTCACGTCATATTCTATTCACCTCCCACATCTCACATCGTCTTTCCAAGTCCCATCGTACCGGGTTCCATCTTCGTAGTACATGGTCCCGCGACCCAAGCGTATTCCCCTTCTCCAATCTCAGGAATATTTATCTCCGTTGGAATATTGCATGGTTCATTGTCCATGCCGTTTCCCTTCGAAAACATCTCAGACGTACGATCCTTCCCCGCTGGTCAGCCGGGCTACTCCGTCCTGAGTCTCGGATACGACCCTTTCTGATTCCGCAGACGGACCGCTTTTTATCTGTTTAGAGAGTTCCATCAAGAGCTCGCGATCGACGTTGGCTTTTGCTTGTTTCATAAAAATTACTATTACGGGGTAACGGAGTCCAATAATTCCCTGAGGTCTTCCAAATCCGGATGAATGGCTATTTGCGCTCGATAATACGAGCGATTTAATTTGATCAATTGGATGAGGCTAGTAAGCGCGTTGTCTTTTTTACCGTCAGTCCTCCAGGCAGTAATGGCGTATTTGAACCATACTTCGCGATTGTTGGGATCCTTCTGTACCGCTTGGTACATCACCCGTTCGGCGTGGTCGAATCTTCCGAGTTTTACGAGGTTGCTCGCGAGATTCATGAGGATGAACGAATTCATGTGCGGTGATTTCACATTGGCAATCTTTTCGGTCTGCATAAAGAAAACAGCGGCTTCGGGTGCATTTCCTAAAGAGGATTGTATCACCCCGGAAGAAAGAAGGATATTCGGACTCATATCGTCGAACTTATAGGCTTTTTGAAGTACCTTCAAAGCCATGGAAAGTTTTCCGTCGTTCCGTAGGAGTTCCGATTTTTCCCACAGCCTCCGCGCCTGTTTTTCTTGTTCCGTCATGCCCGACCGCGATAACATTTCTTCCATCAGGTTTTGACTCCTCTGGTGCACTAGCATTTCGTTTTCGTGCGTTTGCAGATAGGTGGAACGGATTTCCTGCAAGGCCTGGATGAGTCCCATCCGGGTAATGATTTGCTCATGGTTCAGGTTCATGATTCCGTATCCGACGTCACCCAGCAACGCTTGTACGGCATGTCGTGCCTTTTCGGCATTCACATTGATTCCAGATAATATCGCGTTCCCTTTCTTTTCTTGGACTATCATTTCGGAAAATTGGTCTATTTGGTATTCCCGTTGGCGAAAAGCCTCGACCGCATCGTTATGGCCCGAGTCGATTAGCTGACTCACGAGATCGTTGGTCACGTCCTGACCGGCAATGAGTCTTTCACTGCCGTAATTCAAATCCTGACATACGGATACCAGGCGTTCCTGGCTGCCAAGTAGTCCGCCGAGACGGTCGGATACCGCATATTGCGCGTCGGCTAGTCTGTCGGTATTGATTACGACTTCCGGCGGGGAAATATAATTCGGGGTTCTACCGTATTGGCTCACGGAATTCCTGGCTTGGTCATCAAGGGAATTCAAATGCCGGTTCAGCATTTTCTCAATTCCCTTGAGAGACTTGTCGATGTTTCCCTGTTGCGACAAAACCATTTCACCCTTGGTTTTGAAAGCCGTGTACGGAATGTCTCTCGAATCTTGCCATAAACCTCCTCATTCCATACTTGGCATATCTTCCCATTGTTTTGGCATATCCAAAAAAATAAATACTAAGGAATCCGATAATCCATCAGTATTTATTTTTGTTTTGCTCCAGCTTATTGTTTATATATTAATTAATATTAAACTTTGTCAATTTTCATTGGAAACATGCCATTGAATGGTATAAAAACAAAAGTTGCACAGAAGGAACATCTCGCTTTGTCAACCGAATTTCCCCAAAAAAACTTTCGTTTCGAAAAATATATTCTATACTTCTCTTACTGCATTTCACGTGCATCTGCCCGCGTATTTTTCTCTACAATTTTACGCATACATCGATGAGGCTGTCTGGTTCGATCATCGTATCAGCCACAATCATCTCCACCCTTGCTCTCTGTGATACAGCGAGCCTGGGACTCCTGCACACAGGGAACAAATTTGGGTACAACGGAAATATGGTACAAAAAACCGAACATTTATGCTCGGTTTTTTGCTTGTTTAGGGGAGATTGAGTATACTGAGAGTATATTTTTTCAAGTATACTATGACCGATAACAACGAAATACCAAATTCAGGCATGGATTCGCAGAATACTACCAATAAAAATTGAGCTGAAGCGTTAAAACTTATCCGATATAATATCGAAAAGGATACGGCGCAGTATCTTGCAACACCAGCTTCCGCGAACGATTTCATTCAGAAACAGCTTTCCAGCGAAAAACTCGCTTTGAAATATGTGGAATCAATATGGGGAAAAATAGGCGAAAGCTCCCTCTATTTAAAAGTAACCCTAAACAAAGAATCCCTATTGGGAGTCGCGCGGAACCTCCGAAAGGATTTCCTCACTAAAACCGCCATTTCGGAAAGCAGGAGGAACGGCATCGTATCCCAAATATTCCAGGAATATGAGCTAAAGGAGGCGCAAAAAGCCTCCATACGGGAATACGTCGCGAATATTGACAGTACATCCCTTCATAAATACAGTTCCGTCATCGGAAGGAATATAATCATAGGAGAAGTAAGCTGGAAACGGCAAGAGGCCGTTCCTACGATTCGCAAAGTAATTAAGCAGCTCCGCGCACTCTTCGGCACGGCAGCGGACAACTTTGACGACCGGGCGAAAAACGCCGTCCTGTCCGCAGCCAAGAACAGCAGGATGAGCGACTCCGATCTGGAACACGTTTGGAACCAACTCGACGACAAAGGTCGGACAAATCTCCTATCATTGCTTTCCGTCGATCTTTCGATGCAGTCGCTCAATTTCATCGACGAAACCGTCTTTTCCAAGGCTTCCCTCATGAAAAGTGTCCGCGAGAATATTTCCCAAAATGTATCCCCAGAAATCCAGGAATTGCTGGAAAATTCCGATGGTATTGATATTAATTCCATTCTACAAGATTTGGAATGGGCAGATATTTCGGATGCCAAACTGGACGGGAAGCACATTATCGGCCTGATGAAAGGGGCGAATTCCCCATTTCCACGCCGGCTCACCGACCGCTTCCAGGATTGGCTCGAAAACAACACGAAAGTCGAAAATCTCGAAAGGGAACAGCGCCAGAATGCCGCGAAAAAGAAGGCTCCGGAGACCGGAACCCTCGAATCCGTTACTCCGGAATGGGTAACGGAATTCAAACACAAGCTCCACGCGAGAACGGGAGGCATTTGTGCGAGAATGGAACTCATGCTGACGCCCGGATTTCTGAACGGAACAGAAAAACTGATTTGTTCCGTCATTCTGTCAAACAATACTGTGACATACCTGCAGATCGAAACCGGGAAAAATGAACGCAATACTCAGGAAGGGAATAGCGAACTTTATATCGTTCCTCTGAATCCCGATCATACGCCGAACTACAGACAGAGAAAAACTTGCCTGGTCCGGGATTTCATGGGACTATTCAACCAGTCCGCTTTCCTGAATTTCGATACGAAGGAGCATTTTTATAAAAATATAGGGAAAGTCGTTCCAGCGGATACTGTACCAGTAGAAGAAATCAAAAAATCTGAAATCAATTCGAGTGTCAAAGGAAACTTACCTGCTGAAGAAAATCTGAATCCTAACGTAGATCCGGCAGGTTTAGATACCAATGGTACAAATTTCAATGACCCGAAAGTACAAGAAGAATTGAAAAATATAACAGCAACAGTCGAAACATCAATAACACCCCCTAAGAACCTTGCCGACTTCAAATCCCGTGTTGCTGAACTCCTGAAAATCGAAAAACTTGGAGAGAAATTCGGGATCAGCACGTGTTTCAGCATCGGAAAACCCGGGTCGAAAAAATACGTAATCTATCGAATACAGAGCCTTGGAGAAACCAGTTTGAAGGTATGGGGTGGAACAAACGAGCGTGCAGCAGAAGAAATTAGTTATTCGGATTTATTCGAAGGCATCAGTATAGAAAAAAACCAATTCAAATTCTTGGAAAACAAATTGGATAATCATAATGACCTTCTCAGCATCATGCAGTCCCATTCGACCCAAAGCGATGCATGGAAAAAAGTCGAAATCATAAAAGATAACGACGGCAACGAGATTTTCGACTTCATCGACCGTCGATCCGACTCGTCTCGAGTCAAAAAGCAATATTTTCCAGGAAACGAAGGACATATCATTGAAATCGTCTCTATTCAAAACGGGGTCGTTCGAGGTCGCATAGGAGAAAAATTCGACAAGGGGAAGGATGGGTGGGCAGCCGAATGGGGACCGGAAGAAGTTTTACAGCTCCACTTCGTCACAGCGTATTTGGTACAACATTCATGCGTGCCATGGAATGAGCCATCCAGGGAAATCCTTTCCAAGGAATTACCCAAAGGGGCTGAGACAACGGATGGAACCCTCAAGCACATATTCGGGCGGCTCAGTGTCCACGACATAATATCCGGAATGAATAAATTCACCGAAACCTTCAAACACCACCTTCAACACGGAAACCACCTCCAGGAACAGCGAGTAATGCTCGGTATCGCGAAAAGAATCGGAATGGATAATTGGAACAGCGAATGGTATGCCGATTACAAATCCCAATATGAGAACGGAGAAAAAGGACTCATTGAAGAGCGGATGAAAAAACTTTCTGAAATGGCAACCCCCCTACGGCACAAAACCATCCGTGCATCCGTGTTGAACAACGGGACCCACGACTACGACCACTGGACCAATGCACTTTCTATGATGGAAAAGCACGGGCATCTCTATGCTGGGGGACTCCAGGATCTCGAAGGGAGTTGGATTTTCTTCAAGCGGATTGCCAATATTCCACTCAATGCCGACGTGAACCAGTACGAAGCATTCCAGCAAGCTGTGGAAGATAACCGTAAGAGAGGTATCGACAACATCACCGAAGAGGCGGTAATCGAAGCCTATATGCAGAAGGGTCATCATTTCCCAAATGCCAAGATATGGCTTATGGTGAAAAATGCCGTGAGAACCGGAAACGATTCGGAATTCACTGCCGGAGGGAATGAAATCGAACAATTCAACAATCTCGATCAGCGTATAAACTACGTCATGGGGAAGTTGAAATCCAGGGAATACGCCAATGCCATTGGGGCTTTGGAAAAGATTTTCGATAAGGAGGGTTCCGCATGGAAAAAGCAAAGCGTCGCATTCTTGCTCGTTATGAGCAGAATTCCAGAGCGCCTACCACGGTCACTTTTGGAAAAAATCTCCGGTATGTATGACAGAGGAAGACTACATTCCCCAGCACTCAACTTTATCAAGGACCGGACCAGTCAAGAAAAATTCCGGGATACTATCAAAGCTATCGTGGCAATAAAAAAAGAGCGACTGAAATCCTCAGAAAATGCGGAAGCAGGGGAAAAGATGCAAGACCGTTTCGACGAGATGATGAAATCCATTCGGATAAATGCCGATCAGCTCAAAAATAGTGATCACAGTGCCCCCTTGGGTTTCAGTACCGACATGTTCGAAAAAGTCGATGCATTTTGGAAGAAATATGGCAAGGAAATCCAAATGGAACTTACCTTAAATACACAAGGCAACATTATGATCGCGGAGTCACAATACAAAGATTACCCGGCGCTCAAAGAATACAGCAAGGCACATGAACAGAATCTCTCCGATACGAACATATCGAATGATACGGAAGTAAGTTTCGGAACGACGGTCATGGAAGGAGATGCCGGATCGGGAGTCATCAGTTCAAAACCAAGCAAAATGCTTGATAAAATGGGAATCCAGGGACATCATGGGGGTTTTAGTACGTGAGCATTGGAAGTAATGTATCAAAAAGCGTTCCTGGGAAGCATGGAAGAAATGCGTGACAAAGACGATGAGTATATCACTGAAGAAGACAAAAAAACTTGGTTTAAAAAGGTCTATATGGCCTACATGTCCAAAATCGTCGGTGCCTATGATTTGGCAAATTTTCTAAATCAAGAAACGGTTCTTCCATTCAGTAAACTCGGACTCATACCACCGCTTTCAGTAAACGAGACTGCTAACAAATTGGAAGTGAAAAGAAAAGAAGAAGAAATTGTTGCTCTGCAGGTGGATATTACGGAATATGAAAAGAGTATTAAATTGATTATGAATTGAATTCAAAGAAATCAATCGCCGATGAGAGATGAAAATACGAAGTTAACCGAACTGAATAAAAAGATTATCGAAATCAAACAACAGATCTCGAAAGAAAGTGAAATTTTGAAAGAATTGAAGGCGGTAGGAAAAAGATATGAAACGTTCAACCCCGCGAATGAGGAACATCAAAAGCATTTTAACAATCAGTTCAAAATTTTTATAGGATCTGGCGGACAAAGCAATCGGATTAAAAGTAAGTTCAGTAGCAAAGTTGCAGCAACAATTGATGACTGATTCGCCAAGAATGAAAGCGAAGAAAATGTTGGTTTTAATAATGAGCTAACTCCTGATAGTGATCTCGAATAATTTCAGCACCCTCCATTTCTCACACTTCTTTTCCCAATCGTAACATTCTCCATATACTTCCTTCATGACCAGAATCTGAATCGATGCCCGAATGTACGGAAGCGCTTTTACCGGAATAGGAAAACACGTAGCCTGCCTGATAGCCGAACTCTCGACAAAAACGACTCCGGAAGACGGAATCGTTTTTGTCATTTTTTGCGGACATTCCAATGCTGACCATATCCGGAGCCTTTCCAAGACTTTCGAAGTCGTCGAAGTCGATATTCCCCACTATTCTCTCCGGGAACAGTTCGTTTTTCCGTCGATTCTCCGTCGGGCAAAATTGGATTTAATGCACTTTCCCCATTTCAATGCCCCGATTCTCTACCGGGGGAATATCGTGGTAACCATCCATGATCTCATACTTTCGTTTTACCCGGGAAAATCCGCCGTCTCTGAGTTCAAGGAATTCGCCTACAAAATCACGCTCGGTTCAGTCGTAAAAAAAGCGAAACGGATTATTGCAGTCAGCAAACATACCAAAAAAGACCTCATAGACCTCATGGGGATCGACGAGGAAAAAATCACCGTAGTATATAATGGGGTTGACGCAAAATTTTCGATCCCACAAAGTCCAGAAAAAATAAAAGAGACTCAAAAAAAAATCGGAATACCTTGAAGATACCTCCTTTATATGGGGCTTCACCGAGAACATAAAAATCTCGGACGTCTTGTTCGGGCATTCCATATCCTGGTATCCCAATGATATGATGGAACCCTAGTACTCGGCGGCAAAGAAGATCCTCGAACCAACGAAGCCCGAGAAGCGGTGCGAGAACTCGGACTCAAAAATCGAGTACTCTTTCCGGGGCACTTGGATTTTTCAGATGTCATCCCGTTGATTCAAGGGGCCGAACTCTACGTGATGCCATCGCTCTACGAAGGGTTTTGACTGCCGATACTCGAAGCTATGGCGTGAGGAGTTCCGGCAGCAGTATCGAAAACCACTTCCCTCCCAGAAGTCGGAGGAGACGCTGCCAAATATTTTCATCCATTACATATAGACGAAATGGCAAACGTCATCGGAGAAATATTGAATTCAAAAGAAATACAATGAGAAATGCGAGCACTTGGTTATGAACAAGTAAAAAAATTTAGTTGGGAAAGAATGACGGAAGAAACTTTGCAAGTATACCGGGAAATTTTGGCGCAAAGCAAAAAAAATCCAGAAATAATTCTGGATTGACAAAACGTAGTATCAAAACCAAATCATGAGAAAATTTCTATCTCCGCTGAAATATGACAAGTAGAAAAATAATGTTTTTCCAACTTCCAAACAAAAATCCAATCCTGATTGCAGGATTGGATTTTTGATAATATTGTTAATATTGTTCGAATTTAATAGATTCCTTCGGGATTCCCAGGTTAGTGAGCGTTTCTCTTACTGATTTTACCATCACGGGACTTCCACAGATGTAAAATTCGTGGAACTGGGAAATATATTCGGGAGTCAAACAATCTGTTACATATCCTTTTTTTGTCCCTTCAAGGGTATCTTGACTCAAAAATTGGGAAAATGAGAAATGAGAGTAAGAAGCAGAGAGCCTTTTAAATTCCTCTTGATAGAACATATCGGAAACGTTTCTCACACCAAAAATGAAGTCAGTCTTCGCAGAAAAATTTTGATTTTCGAGAGATCGAATCTGAAAATATAAAGGGGCAAATCCGGTACCGGTACCAATGAACAGACGTGGTATATCACCATCCGTCAAAACGAAATGTCCCATGGGGCCCATACCGGAAATATCTGTACCAATATTACAATTACAGATTTCCGCACTACCGGATGCTTCAAAGGACATTCGTTTGATAATAAAACTAAACTGATTCCCTACCGAATGAGCAATAGAATAGGCACGCTTCAGTCCAGAGGGTAAATGAAATAGAATATATTGCCCAGGCATCGGAGCAGGTGCGCTATCCGAAACGAATGTGAGTTCAAATACGTCGGATGTCAGCGATTTTTTATCAGTCAAGCGAAAAGGATTCAGAACGATAGCCATAGGAATTTTTTAAAACAGACTGTAGTATATACAAATACCACGGTCTTTGAAATGAGAATTGAAAAAACTATGCTTCCGCCAGATTCGTCTTGCGAATCCGGTTCAAATCATTCACCATTTGAGCAAATTCATTCACTTCTGCAACGCCATTAATTCCTGTGGAAAGAGAAAATTCGGGCAGGAGTGGAACTAATTTTTTTCTGAGGTTTGCTGTAATTTGAGCTATCTCAATCTGTTCGCCAACTATGTTCGATACAGAGGCAACAGTGCCAGCTACGCTGGATTCCAATATTGATCATCATTGAACAAGAGGATTCTCACTCAAAATACCAGTCGGAACGCCTGGTATTTGATTTTCTTGGGTTGGAGAGATATCAGTAGTTGACATAGGTGAACACTATATCATAATCCTATTTTTTCGCAAATAATGCTCGAATTTGTACTTCGATTTCGTCAGCAATTTTTGGATTTGCCATGAGGAATTCTCGAGAATTCTCACGACCCTGTCCGAGTTTGATATCTCAGTAACTGTAAAATGCTCCAGCTTTTTTGATAATTCCCTTTTCAGATCCGATATCGAGCATTTCTCCTGTCTTGGATATACCTTCATTGAACAGTATATCGATTTCCACTTCCCGGAACGGTGGGGCAATCTTGTTTTTGACGACTTTAATTTTAACCCGGTTTCCGGTTGCTTCCTTATCATCTCCGGTTCCAGATTCGATTTTTTCCTTGCGGCGAATATCGAGCCGTTGGGAGGCATAGAATTTGAGAGCATTTCCTCCGGTAGTCGTTTCTGGATTTCCGAACATGACTCCAATCTTCATACGGATTTGATTGATGAAGATAACCGTAGAATTGGATTTGGAGATAACGCCGGTGATTTTACGGAGCGCCTGCGACATAAGTCGAGCTTGAAGTCCCATAAAGGAATCCCCCATGTTTCCTTCAATTTCTGCCTTTGGCACGAGTGCAGCTACCGAATCTACGACAATGAGATCTACTGCTCCGGAACGCACAAGCGCATCGACGATTTCAAGGGCCTGTTCTCCATAATCCGGCTGGGAAATAATAAGCTCGTCAATTTTTACTCCAATCTTCCGAGCATATTCTGGATCGAGCGCGTGCTCAGCATCGACGAACGCTGCAGTACCTCCTGCCTTTTGAACCTCGGCAATCGCATGGAGTGCCAGGGTAGTCTTCCCAGAAGATTCCGGGCCGTACACTTCGACGATGCGGCCTTTGGGGAATCCACCACCAAGGGCAGCATCAAGCGAAATAGAGCCTGATGAGGTAGTATCTACCTCAAGGAGTGCCTGAGTACCAAGGGTCATCACAGATCCAGCTCCAAATTGCTTCTCAATCATAGCAAGAGCTTGTGCAAGCGCTTCTTTCTTATTAGTCATACAATATAAATTACAAATATAACGTCACTTTATTCAAAAATATATACATTGCAAGAAATAATATGTACTTTGTATATAATCAATCACCCCGCAGCAAGCTGACGGGGTATGACCTAGATCCTACAATCC
>JAVHRB010000067.1:0-32561 GCA_036171455.1 Patescibacteria group bacterium | reverse complement strand
TTTATATCCTATCCTGAATTTGTGAGAAAGTTGCGTTTGGGGTTAGAATCCAGCACTATTAAAACGAATCGATTTAGTCGTATTAACGATATGGTACATGCCGTGGTGAATTCAGATACATCTTCAGCCCATAATACCGTACATCAGCTTTTAAAAATCAAAGATGATACTATTCGGTATGACGCATTGTTTTCTTATATGCTCAGTATAGAATCTACACACATTGATTTTGCAGGTTATTTTCGTCAATTGCGAGATAAGCCAATTGCAGAAAGCTGAGAAAATCTTTCCGTGATAATTTCAATTTTAGGGAATATGATTTTTAATCCTGAGGTAGTACGGTATATGAATCGATCGATTCCAAAATCTGTGACTCATCCATTGGATTCTAAACCATCAAGTGTACCTGCCACAAAATTTGTTAATATGCATGAAAAATTACAAAATTCATTCGTTGCCCTTGTTACTAATTTTAAGAATATCAACGCAAATACTTCCCTAACTGATCAAACACGCTTGGTAGCATACAATACACTTCAGCCTGATATCCAAGGGTTATTGACAATTTTGAAAGATCGTGCCCATTCAACTATGATGTCATTATTGAATCCTTCAACAGAAATAGATTTGAAGTTAGTGTAGGAACTTTTAGTTACTCTTTGTTTTTCAATTCGCTCCAAATCGCGTGCGTCACCAAGGTCTCAATTTGCGGAACCGTGCACGCCGTAGCGAGTTCTTCTCGACTCAATGCCGCTATCCCATCGACCGATCCTGCCAATTTGAGCAGTTTTTTCCGGGTCGTCGGACCGAATCCCGGCAGTTCTTCGAGGATATTTTTTTTCATGGCTTTGCCGCGGGCTGCGCGGTTGAACGTAATGGCGAACCGATGGGCTTCGTCACGGATTTTTTGCACGAGCATCAGCTCGGGAGAACCGGGTTCAAAGCGAACGGAATCATCATCTCATGGAATGAATAGTTCTTCTTCCCGCTTGGCGAGCGAACAGATATGGGGAAGTTTGGTACGGAGGTCAGATTCTGATGATTCTGGATGTAATTCGAGAAATTTTTGGATTCCGCGTTCGATGCCTTCTATGGAGCTCGATAATTGTCATTTTCCTCCGTCGATAATTATTGCGGTCGGGAAATTTGACTGTTCAAAGCCTTCAATGGTCCGCCGTTCCATAATTTCCCGCATGCTTTCGAAATCGTCGATTTTGTCTTCTTCCAAGGATTTGAGCTTGTATTTCCGATAGAGGGAATTTTCCGATTTCCCATTGACGATGACGGAGCGAGAAGCTACGGTAAATTGGCCATTGGTATGGGAATTGTCATAACACTCAAAAGAAATCGGTCATTTTTTGGGAATCTCGAATCTGAGTTCCGACAGGATGTTTTCCATCGTCCCTCGGGTCAGCGTTTTTTTGGTGAGATTTTCCATTTCTTCCCGATAGGCAAAGCCGATGAGGTTGGTTCGATTGAATGATAGGAGGTCGTGTTTTGCGCCGGATTCTGGGATTTCTATCCGAATGGATTGTTGTTTGAGAAATTCGATGATTGTGTCGCTCACGAGTGGTTTTTCGAGCAGGAGTGTCAGGTGAGTGTGGTTGTTTTCCGCATAGGTTTCCGCCAGATACTGTTCCAAGATTTCATCGAGGGATTCTTCGAGTACGGGCGTAGCCTGGGTATGGTGGATTCCTTGGATTTCCCCATTTCGCACTTCGGTCCGACCGATGAATATTTTGGAATATTTTTCGAGTATCATAACGATATCGCAGGCGCCCGATACGGCATCTCGAGCGATTTGTCGCTGTCACAAGATTTCGATGGATTCGATTTGGCTTTTGATTTTTCCCGCTTCTTCGAATTCAAGGTTTTTGGCTTTTTGTGTCATTTTTTCTCGGAGTTCGCCAATGACTTCGCTCATTTGTCCGCGGAGAAATTTTTTTAATTGGTCGAGATGGTCTTGGTGTTCGATGATTTTTGACGGTTCGAGCAGGCATGGTGCTGGGCAGAGTCCGATATAGTAGTCCATGCACGGTGGGGTTTTTCCGGATTTCGACGTGATTGAGACCGTTCCATTGGCATCCGTCGCAAATTTCATCCGGCAGGATCGGACTTTGAATATTTGCCGGAGGTGACGGAGTGTGAGTCCGATGTTTGCTTTGGAAGTATAGGGCCCGAAAAACGTACCGGTTTCCGGCTTTTGCCGCGTTCGGAATACTTCTCCGACGGCTCAGCCCGACATGCCGATATAGCTCAGGTTTTTATCGTCTTTCATCAGGATATTGTATTTCGGACGGAATTTCTTGATGAGGTTCGTTTCGAGAACGAGGGCTTCGATTTCGGATGAAGTCTCGATCCATTCGATATTTTCCACTTGCCCAACCATTTGCGCTTTTGCGGCGTTGAGACTGCCCGTTCCATTGAAGTAAGAACTGACGCGGCTTTTGAGATGGATGGATTTGCCGACGTAGAGTACTTTTTTCGTTTTCCCGAACATTTGGTAAACACCGGGACGGGCAGGTAGAAGTCGGAGCAGGTCGGAAATTTTCGCTTTCATGGGGAGAGTATATCGAGTATACTTTTTTTGTAACTGTTTTTCGATATAATTTTCACATGATTCGGTTTCGTTCCAATTCCCAAAAGGGTTCAGCGCTCCTGCTCGTGATTTTGCTTTCCGGTTTTATGCTGGTGAGTTTCATCGCTTTTTCCGGGACGGTTCGTCAGGCGATCAAATCCCAATCCACTTCGTATGTAGACGATCTGATTCAGATGGACCAATTTCGGGAGAGTTTTATAGCGACCGGTACTGGAACGCTTCCTAATGGATATTTTTTGGATACGGCCGGGCCTATCCGGTATGGAGCATTGACGGTATATTCTGGATCCGTAGAGAATATCGAGTGGAAACAACCGGGAACTATTACATTGGTTCGTACTTTGGGTGCACCGTTTTGCTATAGTGGGATAGATTCGGTGGTTGGGGCATTCGAAGGATGTGTTACTCAGACTGGCAGTGTGAGTGTTACAGCACAGACTGGATCGATTGCGATATCGACCCTTGGGGGATACAGTGGCCTATCCGTAACCCCGGTATCCGTTGTTCCTCCGTCGGGCGTTACGCTCCGAATATTCCGGGAAGTGGGAAATACTTCATTCCTTGAAAAAATTCTCAAACAGTAAAAAACCCTGGAAAAACGCGAACTCCTTGTCAATTTTTCCGCTATTCGTTCACCGTACATAGGTACGGTTCACTGCAGTGCTCAAAATTGGCTTCGGATTTCATCGTTTTTTCATGGTTTTTTGGGTGAATGGTAAGCTGGTGGGATGAGAATCGGGTGTGTTTACGAATTTTTTGCTGAAAAAATCGGGTTTTCGGATACAATGGGTCGCATTCACGATTTAAACTTCTCAATACCCATGACCAAAAAAGATTTCTATACCGTACTCGGCGTTCCAAAAACGGCTACCGAAGCCGAAATCAAGAAAGCCTACCGTAAACTCGCTATGCAGTACCATCCTGACCGTACCAAAGGAGACAAGGCTTCCGAAAAAAAATTCAAAGAAGTCGGAGAAGCATATGAAACCCTTTCTGACAGTAAAAAACGCAAACAGTACGATACGTTCGGTTCCGCCGGCGAGTCATTTTCAGGTGGTGGCGGGCAAGGATTTGGAGGTGCTCAGGGATTCGAAGACATGTTCCGTTCGTCTTCTCGGGGATCATCTACGACGTTTGACTTTTCCGATCTGTTCGGAGGAGCTCAGAGTTTCGGTGGACAGGATTTTGGCGGAGGTGCTCGTCCTCATAGCCGCACGACCCAAGAATCGCAACACGAAGAAGTCCTTCCGTCTCTGGATGTGGAACAAACCCAACAAATCCATATTTTCGATTTTTTGCTCGGTACTAAAATCGACGTTACGACGGTATATGGAAAACATCTTTCCCTTACTGTCAAGCCCGGAACCCAACCCGGAACCCGTTTCAAAATCGCTGGAAAGGGGAGACAAAGCGAAGGTCGGACCGGCGATATGTATGTCAAAGTAGAAGCAAAAATGCCAAAGGAACTTTCGGAACAGATGCGCGTACTGCTTGAATCCATCAAATGACAGGTGTAGGGGAATCTCTGAAAAACGCGAACTCCTTGCCATTTTCTCCACTCCTGGTTCAACGTACCTATATACGTCTCACGGCGGTGCTCGAAATTGGCTTCGGATTTCATCGTTTTTGAGAGATTCTTGGGAGTGGAGCATGGACTCCGGATTCTAAAATAAGTATGTCCAATATAGCGTGAGAAAACAGCTCTGTGCTCAAATAAATTTAGGAGATTTGCTCAATAGAAACTCATAATATTACATCATCATTCCTCATGATCTCCCGTTTCCTCCTTCTCGATAATGTCCGATCCCTGCAAAATGTAGGGGCATTGTTTCGCACAGCCGACGGTGCGGGATTCTCAAAAATTTACCTGACGGGAATTACTCCAACCCCGCCGCGTAAGGAAATATCCAAAACGGCACTTGGCGCGGAGCTTTCCGTGCCGTGGGAATGGTACGAAAATCCATTGGAAATCCTCAATGAGCTCCACGCCCAATGAGTCAAAATCATTGCCCTGGAACAGTCTCCGAAAAGTTACCCGTATACGGAACTTTCCCTAAATGCTCAATCAGTATGCCTCGTACTCGGCAACGAAATTTTTGGGGTTTCCCCATTGGTTTTGGAATCCGCCGACGATATCGTGGAAATTCCCATGCTCGGGATAAAACAATCCCTGAACGTCGCGACGGCCGGAGGTATTTGTATGTATAAAATATTAGAATTTGCGGAGAAGCGTGATTTCTGATAGTATCGAACCATAGAAAATTCAAATTCCTTGCCTATGGAAGCCACACAAAATACCCAATCGACGGCGTTCGTTTCGATGGAAACCGAAGCTGACCTGATCAAACGAAAAAATCTCTACCTCGCCACTGCTTGTATCTGTTTTGTCTGGATGCTGTTTCATTTTACGGTCGTATTTTTTTTCACGCTCAAGCTCGAATCTACGCTTTTGGTCGGATTGTTCTTGGGATTGGGAAACGTAGTGTCACTGTTGCTCGATGTTCCCGTCAGTATTTTGGGGAAATTTTTCGCGCCGAAAAAACTTTTTTTATTCGCTTCGATTTCCATGCTGTTGGCCGGTTTGATATTCCTGAAATTCATCTATTTTTCGAGTCTTTTCCAACCCCAGGAAGGCGATGCTATTACCACGCTCCTCTGACATTTTTTGGATAGCGGATCCAACTTGCTTTTGCTTGCGGTAGCGGCTGGGCTGTACGGATTTACCAAAGAAGTCAACGATCTGACGACTTTGACCTATATCCTCAACAATTCCGATCCTTCCGAATACAGTTCCATTATTTCAAAAAATAACATTTTTGCCGGTGGTGGTTCGCTCATGGGACTTTTAGCTTCGGGGTTCATTTTGAGTTTCAGTCCTACCGCGGCTATCCTGACGCTGATTGTGTTCGTGGTAATCTTGATTTTTTTCATTTTCAACTATTTCGATTCTTCGGAAAAAACGATTTCCATCGCCGATATTACCAAATTCAAGGTTATCGCCAAACGTACCAGTCTTGAATCCATCAAGAGCTATGCCGTCGGATATGTTGAAAAAACCGATTTTGCAAAACTAGCAGCGGAGACGAAATTGATTTTCTTGAAGCCACAAAAGGTTTCGACCACCGGTTTTAATCCAAAAATTATTGTTCCGGAGACAAAAAAAGAGATCGAGAACATCCGGAAAGTCCTCATGGAATTGCCTCGGAGCATGAGTTTGTATTGGTTTACCATCGTAGTATTGGGCTTTGGATTTTGGGATACGTTCGCTGCCTCGTTTTTGATCGACTACCTCTCAAATCTTCCCGGTGCCAAAGGGTTTTGATATGCTTTGCTTGGAGTATTAGCTATTCCCGCGTTCGTCACCCAGGAATTTTTCATCAGCCTCGCCAAAAAAATCGGCACGTTTTGGGTAGCGACGTTCGGATTGCTCGTGTCCGGAATTTCGATAATCCTGTTCGCATTCGTTGGAGGCATACCTTTCGTTATCTTGTTCGGGGTACTTAATAGTCTCGGATATGCCGCTGGGATGGGACTCGCTCAAGGAGGATTTCTGGAGCTCTATAATTCGGAATATGCCAAAAAGCAGAACCTAACGGAAATTGACAGCAATGCTTCTGCCAGTCCGATGAAGATGATTCAGAACGCCGCAAACGTGTTAGGTTTAACTCTCGGCGGATTGCTTTTGGCCATATTCGGATTTACGGGATTTTTTGTATTCTTCGGAATCGCTTTGATTTCGCTGGCCGCCGTATCGCTCGTAAAGAAGTCGATGCTGACCGACGTACGCTAAAAAATTTCCCAAATCTAAAATCGTCCAGAACCCTTGTAAAAACGATGAAATCCGAAGCCTATTTCGAGTACCGCAGCGAGACGTACATAGGTACGTCGAGCGAGGCACACAGAAATAGGCAAGGAGTTCGCGTTTTCACAAGGGTTCCTACAGTATTTTTTCTCACCGGATAATAAGTTCGACGCTCCGGTTTCGTAACACTTCTTTTTGGATTGGTACGAGGATACGAGAAAGCGCGTCGGATCGAATCATAATAGTATCAATATATTCTCCTGCTCGCTTGAGTCGAATAGATCGATCGTAGAGCACTTGGCTTACGGGAGGATCTATTTTTTCAATTTCCATTTTAAGCTTGTTGTTCAGTTTGGCACAGATGTCTTCCAATATACCAGTATTTCGGTGCTTTACTCGGATGTAAGCCAGTCCGGAATAGGGTGGATATTGGTACTGCTTTCGCTCAGCGAGTGTCCGCGTGAGAAACGATTTATAATTTCCATTGAGTATGTCCTGGATGAGTGGAAGTTTTGGAGCGTGCGTTTCGATAATACATTCTTTGGAAATATTTCCTAGGGCTCGAATGTTTGCATATACTCGTTCCTCGATATCGAACTCGGGAATGTTGAGTTCTGATTCTGGGAGCAGGGCAATAGCGATCCCTACAGTTCCGATATGGTGCCGCAACGCATATTCCGTACCGATAAAAATCCTGGCGGTTTTGACGAGGTTTTTTTGATCTCGGTCGAGCCGACAGATCTCTATCTCCGGAAATTCTTTTCGGAGGAACTGTTCGACACTTTGGACGGCGATACCGATTCCAGTCAGTGAATGTCCATGGCAATTTGGACAAGATTCGGGCATTGACAGCGTCGTATAACAGTGATGACAGAGGAGAATATTTTTTGGGCTCGTATGCAGTGTTAGGGCGACGTCGCAATGAGGACATTTCCACGCATGAGAACATTCTCGGCAGATATATGCTTTGTACGCGCCTCGCCGATTGAGATAGATGAGGACATTATTGGGTGAATCACGGAGTGTCAGAGAAATTTGCTCTAATGTGGCAACCGAAAGAATCCCGTCTTTCAATGGAACGAGGTTCCGGTTAATAATGGTAATATTTTTACTCAAATTCGCTTTTGATAAATTCGGCAAAGTGATCGACGTCGTCGAAGTTGTGGTAAATGGAAGCGAAACGAACGTAGGCGACTTGGTCAACGTCTTTGAGTCGTCGAAGGATGTCTTTACCAATCCGTTTTGAGGTGATACCTTTTTTGTTCGCGGCCCACTCGCTCTCGAGGTCATTGATGATCAGTTCGATCTGCAGCATGTCAACGTTCCGTTTGTAAATCGATTTTCCAATGCTCTGTTGGACTTTGGAACGGTCGTACATTTCCTGTTCCCCGGAGCTTTTTGTCACGAGAAAGTTGATAAATTCCATTCGTTCGAAAGTGGTGAAGCGAGCTCCGCATTTTTCGCATTCTCTCCGCCGACGGATGGATTTTCCATCTTCGGCGATTCGGGAATCAATAACCTTGGTATCGAGGTTTTTGCATTTTGGACATCGCATAGGAAAGCAGATTGGGAAATATATGGACCAGTGTAGCGTACTCGAACTTTTTGACAAAAGTTTTCTCCCGACTATCGTGGGTTTTGTTATTTTATTATTATTTTTTTTATGCAGATTTTCAAGGATTTCAAAGAGTTTGCTCTTAAATGAAATGTTATTGATCTGGCTGTCTGAGTGATTATTGGTACCGCTTTCGGTAAAATTGTTTCCTCGCTCGTTGGGGACGTCATTATGCCGCTCATCGGTTGACTCCTCAAAATGGTCGATCTCACCAAGCTTTCTTATTCGATTTCTTCGGTTACCGGCGGTCCGGACATCGTGGTAGCATATGGGAAATTTCTCCAAGTGACTTTTGATTTCGTCATTATTGCAGCGGTGGTTTTCGCGTTGATTTCTGTCGTAAATACGGCCTTGAAAAAACCTATGAAAGCAGAAAAGAAGTTGACGGAAGATATTGTGCTTTTGATGGAAATCCGGGATGCGCTCGTAGGAAAATCTCCCAAATCAGGAGAAGTGGCGAAGTTGGAGAAAACAGAAAAACCCGTGAAAAAAGCGGTAACGAAAAAGAAGTCAATAAAAACGCGGATCTAAATCCGCGTTTTTATCATTATCCTCTTTATTTAGGGTTTTTTTCGTATTTCACGATACAATTCTGAGGTTTGTTGTGAAATTCTTTTGCTGCTACATCCACAACATAAAGTACCCGATTTTTCTGGGTTTGGATTTCGTAGGTTTTATTTCTTGTCCGATACACGAGGTCAATGATAATGGGTAAACTCCCGCTCATTGCAATTTTTTCGAGGTTTCCGGCAGTGGCGATATTTACCAGGTTTTGGAATCCTTTGCAATCCAAGGTATTCATGACTTTCGCTTGGGTTTGCTTTTGCTGTGATATAGCTTCGCCAGAAGTCATTATACTTCCGATTCCTAGTACACCAGATACGAGTAAATTTTTAATTGAGTTTCACATAAATTTATTCATATGTATCAAAATGTTTTTGTCAATTTTTTTGGTCGTTCCCATTGAATTTTTATCAGAACTCCGGAATCCAAAACCCTCGGAACCCCGGAAAAATGATGAAATCCGAAGCTCATTTTGAGTATCGCAGTGAGACGTACATCAGTATGTTGAACGAGACATACAGAAAAGAGCGAGGAGTTCGCATTTTTTCGAATTTCCCCCTAATACTTCTTGAATACTTCGGTATCCTTGAGATAATACTGGATGATTTTTTTGTAATCCCAGCCTTTCGTGGTCGCGAAATACGTAGCTCCGATACCGGAAATTCCCACCCCGTGCCCGAGTCGGGTTTTTCCTGCTCCTCCGGGATCCGCTACGGATTGGAGGTAGGGAATATCTACGCAGGCCGTGGTTGCTGGTAGTTCTTTCCTGGTTTTTCTCGCTTCGCAATATTCGTAGGCGGAGAGGGTTTTTCCGTTGGACTGACTGAAATACCAAGGTTTTACGGGAATTTCCTTGTAGGTGATGATTTCCCCTTTGGTTTCTTTGGCGTACTTGATGGTGGTAGGGGATCGTTTTTCGTATCCGTACCCGAGGTATTTTTGGAAAACGTCCGGATCGTCGGATCCGTCGTATTTTTTTCCGGGGAATTTCCGGTTGTTTTTGTCCACGTAAAAAAGCGCGTAGCTGCGTGCGGCGACAAGAATAGTTTTTGCTTTTTCTGAGTTTTCCCCGGTACTGAATTCTGCAAGTCCACGAAGATACATTTCGAGTGGGAGCTCATTGACGACGACGAGTTTTCCATCCTCGAGAAAAATATCCAGTTTTCCACGGAATTCGTTGTCGTTGTACTTTTTCTCCTGGTCCCAAGCAGGAATCCGTGCCCAGTTATTGATACGTACTATGGTCGCACTGAGGGAAATATTTGCGGTTTTATATTTTTTGCCACCCATCGTTGTTTCCACTTTCGTTCCGACTTTTCGGACAGAAATCTTGTTGAACGCTATTTTTCCAGAGGTATTGTTCCAGCCAAGAATTGGAGTTCATTCGGTTGCTTCCAGTTCTAAAGTTTTGGACTTTGGAACGGAGAGTCGAATCCGGATCATTGGTCCGAAATTTTCTGGAACGTTCGGGGTCGGCTGACCGATATTGGTTTTTGGTTTCGTAAGAGAAGTCGGTTTGATGAGGGTTTCCGGTTTGTAGACGGTATTCGCGACCAGGATATTATTTTTGGAGACTTTATTCAGTTTCGGTATGAGATTATTGGTGAGTTCGGCATAGAGATTCGTCCCTGGACAACTCGTAAATCCGACGTCCCGATGCCCGACGAGGCTTTTTATATCGAAGTCCCGGGTGAGACACTCTTCACTGACCTTGCAGGCTCGGTGTCCCGTGATAGTGGTATTTGTGTTGATGCCATATTTTTGTGAAAGCACTGTCAGGAATTTTTCGAGCGATTGTTTCTGTTCTTTCACTAGGACGTCTTTTTCAAAATTTCCGATGACGCTGATTCCGACCACTCCGCGGTTGTTCCAACTCACGTGAGCTCCCACCGCATAGTCTCATCCGGCCCGCCCTTCGTACACCTGTCCCCGTTGGCCGACCACGTATTGGTACCCGATATCTCCCCAGCCGCGGACGACGGAATGATAATAATAGATTGACCGCATCAACTCCAGATCGGAGAGGGATTTCAGGTTGTCTTCACCAGTGTGATGGACCACCATTTCCCGTACGTATTTTGTTTTTTCGATGGGCCAAACGAGCTCGTGTCCTTTTTCCTTGCGGACTACTTCGTTGATTTTCGATTCTTCCGGAAATTTTTCTCGGAGTTTCGCCTCGATGGCCGTATTTTTTTCGATGATTTTCAAAGCGGCATCGCTCGGGGTGATAGTTGATTGATCCTTGAAAATCTTTTTCCAAATCTCGCTGTCCGCATATCTCAAACTCTCGTCAGCCCCCCAATCCGCCCGGGAAATGACCGGAAAGGCACTGATGGTCGCATAGGATTTCGGTACCAGGGCATCCGGATTGTAGCTCAGTTTTTCCACGGATGTCCGGGTATCGAGGGCTACCAAATGGAGGATAGGTTTTTTCAATGATTTACATCCGATGCATTCTACTCGAATGGTTTTCGATGGCTCGAAATGTTGCGGAGCGGTAAAATATCGACCTTGTTCCGTTTCGTCTCCCATGATTTCCAAATCGGTTTCTTTTTCTGATGTATCGGTGAAAATTTTGAACGTAACAGCATGTTCATCTGCTATGGAACTTTCGGTTTGTAGCTCCACAACGAAGCTGTTTTTTGGAGATTCCAAACGGATTGGAACGGCGAGCTCTAATGGATGGTATTCGTTCGCATAGGTATACTGGGTCTTCCATTCCAAAGAAGTCGCCATGGGGAATATATAGGGTGCTAACACCGCCGCGATGACGATTTTGGCGAGCCATGCAGAAATATTAGAATTTTTACGAGTTCTTGCAGACCATGTCTCTATAGTACTGATAGCGAGAGAGTTGAGAGCGCTTTCTTTCATTTGCAAAGGGGGGTGAGATGAGTAGTATACCGGCAGTTGTAATATCGAATTATATGGCACTCAAGTCCGAAATCAAAGACTTTGTTCGAAAAGTCCTACTACTTTGAATCCTATTGTCTTGCGTAATCAATTTTTTGTTTACCTATTTTTCTAGTTTTTCAGACGGAGGAGCTGCTTACGCTAGCCAAAATGAATTACAATTTCGAAAAGCTGACGTTCCCTATCTCGGAAATGTCGGAGTGGCGCTTTCGCTCAATGTCGGGCTCTCTAAAACATTAAAAGACAATGCTCCGATTCGTTTGTATGCCGACGTAATTCCACTTTCTAGTATCCTCGCTGATAAAACGACCGGACGGAACAAAATCATCGCTTCTCATATGATTGCTGCGCAGGAATATATCAACGTGCTACAGATGGATATCAACAAGACGCTCGATCAGTCGAGTGATCGACAAGCCATGCTCGAAAGCGTCATTGATGGTCTCAAATATCGAGGTAACAAAACCAATGAATATCTTGTTTCTCTCATCAACCAGCGTGCGGAACTACAGTTGGCGCTTACTACTTCTACCAAACGGATAGACAGTCTCAAAGCGCAACTCTCCTCGAGTTACCAAAAAATGGATTACGATGCGACGCAACAGGCACTCGACGAATACATTTTGGAAAAAAACAACGAAACTTACGCTCGGTCATATATCGTGTTCCTCGACAAATTTTCCGCGATGTATACTTCGCTCAATGCCTACAATCGCAAATTGCTCGATACGCTCACCAATAACAAGGAAGCGCTTATCAAGAACGTAACGGTCGTGATGCCAGACAGCGGAACCGATTTTATGAACAAATTGGAATTGCTCCGCAAAGCGGGGGATTTGCCGGCTTCGAATTAAAGAGGATATTCCTGATAAAAAAGCCTGGTATTTCGCCTAAATTCGCGAAATACCAGGCTTTTTGTACTTTTGTCAACATTCAAGGTTTGCATTGAAGCGAAAAATATGGTGCAATGGGTACATGAACTTTTGCAAATTTGCCCCTATGCTTGCCCCTATCCTATCAAGTATCTCCCAGTTTCCGCATGAACTCGGGAAATTATTCCAAAATATCCTCCTCCGGACTGGTATTTTTTCGTTTTTGAAAATGAATTTTTTGCGGACTATAGCTTTGGTTATCGTGGCGATTGTTGGATGGACGGGAGTTTCGGTGGGGAATCATGCTATAGGAACGGTGGGGAATTGAGAAAAGATTGGGATAGAGTTGGTGATGGGCGGGGTGGCTTGGGCTGCTACTCGATCAGAAAGAGATGCCGCAGATGCCATAAAAGCTTCAGCAGGCTCTGACACTGGTACCGTCAAAACCCTCAATGCCGCACTTAATCTTCTCTATGCACTCCTTACACCGCTTCTCATGCTTGCGGGTTGGCTGTTGACTCCAGATTGGGCATTTGGGGAAATTTTCTGATTGCGGCCAGTGCTTCATGACCTATGGATACTTATTTCCAACGTGGTGTACGTCATTTTTGCCTTTCTTCTCGTGGCTATGGCATTCATGAACATATTTGGCGCAGAAGGAAATACTTGGGCCATCCGGGCAAAGCTTCCAAAACTGATTATCGGTATCGTCAGCGTTCCGTTCACTTGGTTTTTCGTGAGTGCAATCGTGTCATTGTCTTCGGTTCTGACGGCTTCCGCGGTTCAATTGGCGGGCGACGTAGCTCCGACCGGGGTGAGCGAGTTCAAATTTCCAATGGTAGAGAATTGTACAATTGATTTTACACAGGCAGCATCGCCAACGGCAACTGGCGCACAATTTTTGAAATGTGACAAACCTACGGGGAATAAGACATTTTCCGATCTTTTTAAATCAAACAATGCTTTTGGTATTGTAAGTTACTATGCGTATGGTGTTTTCAAGATACAAGATTTCAAAGATATAACTTCAGCTAATATCGGATCAATTAAGGATGTGTTGGGGTTATGAGTGAATATGATAATAGCACTTGTTATGTTTGTTATGTTTTTCCTCATTGTTGTAGCTTTGGTATTTGCACTGTTTACGAGGGCTTTGTATTTTTGGGCGATTGCCATTTTTTCCCCAATTCTATCGCTTCGTTATTTTTTTGATGGTAAGATGGCATGAGGTTTTTGAGATAGTTGGCTTTCTGTAGGGAAAATTATCGGTTTAGCTATGGTTCCAGTGTATGTGGCTGCAGCTTTGTCTTTTGGATTGATTTTTACATCCGCGGTAACCACGACAAATTTTCAATCCGTCAAAAGTGAATATGTAGATATTGATCCATCTTCGAATGACAAACAACAAATTATGACCATCTTTTGAACTAAATATACTATAAAATGAGAACCAGTTGGAACGAGTTATTTCAAAGATGCGAAAACAATCGGAGGTGGATTTATCGGTCAATTGGCAATTCAGATTGCTGCTATTTGTATCCTATGGTTTGCGGTTATGGCAGCGCTCAAAGGAAGCGAGATTACCAAGGAGGCAGCAGCTCCAATTGAGAGCTTCGGTACTGACATTTGAAAACTTATGAAGAGTTTGCCAAAGTATGCCCCAATAATTCCGACGGGGCACGGCATGGCCTCGATGTGATCGTTGCCGACTATTTCAAATACTATCAAGAGTACTGTAGAAGGGAAAGCTGCAACTCGATGAAATGAAATTGGTCAATCGATTAACAAGTCATTGAATATTACGGATGAAGCGAGTAAAAAAATAGATGCGTTTGCAGTTAAACTTAGCAATATTCCAATGCCAGCAACCAAACCATTACAGATGCAACTTTTGAAAGATGCGTTAGTAGATACGAATCTGACCAGCGATAAAACAGGACAAGATCGTTACAAGGCAGTACTTACTAATGTGGTAAATAAGTTAGATAAGAGATTAATTACTGATGCACAACGGAATGAATTGAAAGATGCAATTAAAAATTTGAATGGCGATCCAACAATGTATTCTGAATTCCTAAGAAAATATACGCTTATCGCTGGCGATGGTACTGATACGAGTATTGATACATCTGCAGAAGCAGATAATATGGTAAAGAGCGGTAATGCTAGTTCTTCTGCAACTACGGGAACCCCTTCATCCATACCTGCATCCCAAATCAATATCAACATTGCCGGTACGGCAACACCAGTCAGTTTGACGTTCTCCAAAGATGCTGCTAACAAGGTATCTTTAGATCAACCAGCAGAGACGGATTTGAAAGCCAAGGTAACTACCTTCTTGACTATGAATCCAAAATCTTCTCCACAGGGTCAAGCGTTAAAACAAGAAATTACAAACCAATTGCAAGCCGCCGGAATGCTTAAACCAGCAATTGATGCTATTATAACCAGTCTGGGTCTATAAAAACCATATTCCCCCGATTCTCCATCTAGAGCCATGTCCTCCCTTCCGAACTCTTCCCACCGAAACCCTACCCTCGACCGCATCCTCGATCGAACACCCCCGGCGTTCTCCGATTCAACTACGGCATTGCTCGCAGAACTCCGTAACGAACGCATAAAAACCGGTACCCCCAACGTTTCCGACCGTACCGGGAGCTTCCTATTCCATTTCCTGCGGGATCATGGCTATTCTCACGTACTGGAGCTCGGTACGGCGAACAGGTATTCCAGCATCTACCTCCTCGAGGCGATTTCGCATTCGGTATCTGGCCACTTGCTCACGATAGAAATCGACCGAGATGACTTTTTGAATGCAAAACGCAATCTCCATACCTACCGTGATCGAGTCACTCTCGTCCGTTCTGATGCGACTGAGTTCCTGCGGTCTACAGCGGATATGCGGTTCGAAATGATTTTCATTGATGCTCTCAAATCTGCTACGCTGGAACATTTTCTACTTGCTCGTAAACTTCTCAAATCCGGATGAAGTATCATCGTGGACGACGTGGTAAAATACGCGGGGAAAATGAAGGATTTCTATGAGTATCTCGAAACGAACCATATCCCATATTTCATCGTTATGACGGATCCGGACGATGGCGTCATGGTTTTGGAAACTCGTTAAAACGCGAACTTCGAGTTCAAACTTTACGTTCCTCACTCAACGTACTATCGTACGCCTCGCTTCAGTACGCAGTTTTCGCTCGAATTTCATCGTTTTTCCGGGGTTTCCGGAAATTCCCCGATAATTCCGTAATTCCAATTTGAGAATTCCAATTTTCCTTTATAATTCCGCCTTGTTTCCACACAAGCTCCTTCTGTAAGGAGGAATTCTCCTATTTTACCCACCATGATCGATATCAAACTTCTCCGCTCCAATCCGGAACTCGTTCGGGATTCCATCGCCAAGCGCAACCTCCGGGTCGACCTCGATGCCTTTTTGGCGCTCGACACCATGCGGCTCACGGAACGGCAAAAAATGGAAGAACTCCAAGCCCTTCGCAATCGGGTTTCCAAAGAAATTCCCACTATCGCGGATCCAGCTCAGAAGCAGCTGAAAATCACCGAAATGAAATCCGTCGGAGATCAAATCCTGGCGATTGAAAACAATCTTGCTTTCACCGAGGAGACCTATCAGGCAATGCTTTACAGTATTCCGAATTTTCTTGACCCCACTGCTGCGATTGGGGCTGATGAATCCGGTAATACCGTCGAATCAAAATTCGGAGAACCGACAAAATTCGACTTCGTTCCCAAAACCCACTACGATATCGGGGAGGCCCGCGGTTGGATTGATATCGAAAAGGGAGCGGAAGTTTCCGGAGCCCGGTTCTGGTACCTCAAAGGGGATTTGGTATTGCTCCAGTTCGCGATTCTCCAGTACGTGATGCAGGTTATGGTGACCAAGGGTTTCCTGCCGGTAATTCCTCCATTTTTAGTACGGGAACCCGCGATGTACGGAACCGGATTTTTCCCGGCCGACCGAGCGCAGATCTATTCCGTTAATCCTGGAGAAGACAACTTGTACCTGATTGGGACTTCTGAAGTTTCCCTCACGAGCTATCACGCCAAGGAGACTGTCAATGTCGATCCACCGATTAAGTACGTCGGATATTCGCCATGTTTCCGCCGGGAAGCCGGAACTTACGGAAAGGATATGAAAGGAATCCTCCGCGGACATCAGTTCGACAAGATCGAAATGGTCTGTTTCTGCAAGCCCGAAGATTCCCAAAAACTCCACAATGAGATGGTTGCTGTTGAAGAATCTATTTGGCAATCTCTCGGAATTCCGTACCAAAAACTCAACATTTGTTCCGGAGATCTGGGCAATCCCGCCATGAAAAAATACGATCTCGAGGCCTGGATGCCAGCACAGAATCAGTACCGGGAAGTCACGAGCTGTTCAAACATCGGTACCTTCCAGTCCCGACGGCTCGAAATCAAATACCGGAAACCGGACGGTTCCAGCGATTTCGTTCATACGCTCAATGGGACGATTATTGCTTTTTCCCGATGTCTGATTGCCATCATGGAAAACTATCAGAACGAGGATATGACGGTGAGAATTCCAAAGGTGTTACAACCGTTTATGGGTGGACGAGAAGTCCTATAAGCGCAAAATACCGTCAAAACGATGAAATCCGAAGTTAATTTCGAGCACCGTAGTGAGACGTACTGGCAAGTACGTTGAACGAGGAGCGGACAAATTAACCAGGAGTTCACGTTTTAACGGTATTTTCCTGGTAAAATATTTGCCCGAAGGGTATGCTTGAGATATACTGCGGTTATACATTTATCAAAAAGAGATGCTTCTCGTTTCTACCTCAAGTTTTCGTGGCTACGGCCTGCACAAGATATTCGAGCTCGTAGCCCAATCGGAATACGACGGAGTCGATGTTGTTTTGTCGGCATCCGAGTTCGATACAATGGACGCGAACTACCTCCAGCACCTTTCGGAAATCACCGGGGTGACTATTGGATCAATTACCGCGTTCGAGCGCAAAATGGATGCGGATACCCTCCAAGAAATCGTGGATATCGCCGTCAAACTCAAGGTCCCGCTCATTAACGTGTATCCTCCGTACCGTCTCGACAAGGATGGCAGCTGGTTCAATGACGTGCTTCCGAATTGCAAAGCCAAACATCCTTCGATTCATTTCGCGGTCATCAACGTAGAGCCTAAAACGTTCCTGTTTTTCATACCGGAGTACAAGGATGCAACGCTCACGAGCATCAAAAAACTTACTGGTGAAACAGCGCTCCATATTTCCAATGTCGATTCCACGAGCGGAGTCGATCTTATCAAGACGTTCACGGTGCTCGGCAGTTCCATTGTCAACGTACTCCTTTCCGACAAGACCAATTCCAAAGACGAATTGCTTCCGGGAAAAGGGGAAATGCCACTCGAAACGCTGCTTATCCGACTCAAAGAAGGTGGTTACAAGCGTAATTTTACGCTTAAGGTTGACCCGAAAGCTCTCGGGGTTGGTAATGATGAAACGGTACTCAAACGGATGAACGATTCCAAAAAATTCCTGGAAAAGTATTATAAATAATATTTGATACTCTCCCGAGCATTACTCCATATGCGGAACAATATCGGAATAATGTAGCGCTCAAATACAGTGAAAATTTTGCAGAAATCATCCGTTTGGCAACGACCGCCGAAGATTTTTTGAAGCGAAGTTTGCATTTCGATCGATATTCCGATTTTCTGGGAAAAATAGGAATCGAATTCGAATAGGGTCGGAATCGGGTGATATTCCTATTGGAAGGCACCCGATTATTTGACAAGAAAGCCATATTTTGGCAATATGAACCTATAACTTTTTCTTATGTACAAAATATATCCTTTATCTGAAGAGATGGATGGATGATTTACCGGGAATCTCAGCCCGAAGAAAACATCGAAAGTCATTATGGATTTGAGTGCGAACGCTACAACCACAATTCTTGGACGAGCTCAGGCGGCAAAAACTGCCCAGGCAGTGGTTTCTCCGGATAGTCCGGAGTGGTTGAATACGGATGCGGATCATTACCGAAACCCTACGGTGGAACAATTCAAACGGATTTTGGAAGATATGCGGGGCAAAGCGAATTATGATGCCTTGGCAAAACTCAAGCTCCTCTCCATCGGTTCCGCTCCGCACCCGGTCATGCCATGAAAAACCATGGCTACGCTCGATTTTGAGGATTCTTTTGAACTGCCGAAAGAGCTTCGGGGCAAACGGCTCTATTTGGCAAACGTCTTTCTTACGGATGCGCAACTTGCGTTTTTCAAGGAAAATTACGGAGAATCTAATTCAAAGGACGCGAATGAAAAAAATCCTCAGTTCTGGACGGATGCGAAAAAACCAAACGGCCAGTTGTTCGGAAATCTGGAAGCGTTCCAATCTTCGTTCGTTCGGCAGATTTGGGGAATGCTTCCAGATGAAAATTCCAAGTGAGGAAACGAATGGATAAAGATTCTGAGTGCCATACCCGGAACTACCGATGAGAAGGCAAAATTGCTCAATATGCCCTATGCTGGGTACTATGAAGAGGATGCAAACAAATATACCTATGTATGAGTGAGCGCGACCGTGTGGTCTGGATCCAAGTCGAGTTTTGCCTATTTTCATCGCGAAAACGATTCCTCATTCGTATTTTGAGATGGTTCAGGGCGAGCTATGAACGCGCGGACCTGGGTAAAGAAGGAACAGAAATAGAGAGACGAACCGCGGATGATACGGAAACTCCAGGAAAATGATGAAATTCGAAGTTTATTTCGAGCACTGGAGTGAACCGTACTGGGGTACGGTGAACGAAGAGCGGAAAAATGAACGAGAAGTTCGCATTTTTCAGAAGTCTCTACAGCGACTTCTGAATCAGATGATCCACCGGAACGTAGTCATCCGTCAATATCGGAATATCGAGAGGAACCGCTTTGGTCCAAAGGTGTCACAACATTTCCGAAATTTCTGGATTTTCGCTTTTGAAATCCGGTTTTTTTTCGGATTTTATGGCAACGATCATGACATTTTGTACCTTCTCTCCTCAATTTTTCTCGGTAACCGGAAAAATGTAGGTTTGTGGAAAGATACTGGAATACGTCGCGTATTCGGCACGTAGGAATTGTCATTTTTCTCCCTCGATTGACGAAATAACGTTGAGTATAACAATCCCGTTGTCATTGAGGATATCGTACGTGCGTTGGACCGCTTCAGTCGTGGTAAGCTGGTAGGGGATAGAATATTGCGAACTGAAAGCGTCGCCGAATACCACGTCGTACCCTTTTTTTGCCCGATTGAGGAACACTCGACCATCCTCATGTTGTATGGTGAGTTTCGGACTCTCTTGGAGGTGGAAATATTTTCGGGCGAGTTCGGTAATTCCGGGGTCGATTTCTACGACTTCTATGGTCGAATCTGGATATTTTTTTAAAAAATCTTTCGGGAAGGAATATCCAGCACCACCGAACATTATGGTTTTTTTGAATCCAGGATTGAAATATTTTGCGAGATGGTAAAACTTGGTATACGGGTGTACCAGCTCGTCGTCATCGAGATACATGGCAGAGCTATTCTCGTTATTAATACTGAACATGCGGACCAGTTTTCCGCTGGTTTTTTGAATTCATTCGTATATCCATACTCGATTGTAGGCGGTATCCGTATCGGCGAGCAGTCCCGGCTTGTCTCATCGAACCAACGGTATAAAAGCGATACAGATAGCAAATGTTCCAATAATGATTCCGATGCCTTTTTTGGTAACGGTATTTCCTTTCGAGAAAGCCCAGAGGAGTATCGAAATCCCCGCGAGCAGAATGGAAAGCAGGAAAAGGAGCTGGTTCGTTCCGAATTTCGGAATGAGATAAAATCCAGAAAGGAACGTTCCAAATATACTTCCCAAAGTCGAAAGCGCGTACAGGTTGCCAATGGTGGATCCGGATTTTTTCAGATTCGCCATTCGGAGTTTTGCGGCGAATGGCGAAACCATTCCCAGAAGCATGCTGGATGGCAGAAACAGTATCGTAGCCGCAAGCACCGAATTGAAGCGGAGATTCGTTGAGAAACTGACCAATACTGTCAGAATCGGTTCCTTCATAAAAAATACGAAAAGAATCGTCAGTGATGCGAAAAATATGATTTGAGATAGGAGTTCCTGTTCTGGCCTTCTGTCGGCCAATTTTCCGCCGAACGAATATCCGAGACTGAGCCCTCCGAGGATAATCCCAATGAGGCTGGTCCAAACAAAAATGGAAGTACCCAAATATGGGCCGATGATCCGGGAACCAACCAGTTCGAACACCATGACGACCCCGCCGCAGAGAAACACTGCGACTTCCAAAACGTACTTTTTCATAGGAAAACATTGAACGATATACGGGGAATATACTCCCTATTCGTTTTTTGCAAAAGTAGCTTTCCATTCCGTAATCAGTTTTTTGTATTCCAATCGGGATATACGCTGTTGACTATAGATAGTTTTCCTTGTGTTTTTTACGAGTTCTGGCTGTAGGTTTTGATAGGTACGGAGAACAAATTTTGATTTTTTCGTACCGCCGAGGAACCGTATGAGTTTCGTTTCGTAATCCTCCGAGAGAAATTCTCAGATTTTTCTGTATCCATTCCATAGGAGACGTCTCGCGAGTATCAAAAAGGCTATCGAAAATACCATTGGGACGTACGGCAAAATTTTGAGAAAGAGTTCTTTTTGAGCGGTTCTACTGAAATTCGCTACGTAGGTATACCAGTTGATATCCAGATAATCGTAGGTTTCCATGAATGATTGTTGTAAATTCTTCAAACTAAAAGCAATGGGAGGAGATACCTGGTTCGGAGTAGCGTCCAAAACAATCCACTTGTTTTTCTTTTTATCATAGACTTCTGTCCAGGCATGGGCATGCTGTCATTGGATGACCAAAGCTTGGGCAAGTCTATTCCATTCCCCACCATAGAATCCATTCACGATGGTAGCCTGGTATCCGAAATGTTGCAGCGTAAGAGTCAAGACCGTGGCAAAGTACTCGCAGTGTCCCTGTTTGGTGCCATAGAGAAAGGATTCCAGACTGGGTGCCGGATCGATAATGGAATAGGAGAAGCCCGCACGATATTTGATATATCATGCGAGTCACGAAGGACTATTTCGAAGTTTCGGATCGATGGAATCCCAGAATGTTTGAAACAACGCTTCTGTTTCCGAATCGATTCGTATTTGGAACGGTACGAATGTTGAATGGGCATCGATGAGCTGATTGGTATTTTTTGAACGCTTGATTGAAATATCCAATATTATTGGCTCATTCGGTGAGGGCGAGATGCTATAGAGGGAATTATCATTTTGCGTCACATAGAGGTTCGTATGAATGGACCGGTCAATAAAGTTAAAATTTTCAGGAGTTTTAGGAAAAAACAGGTTTTTAGTTCCGGTGGTGTAGTAGGTTACTCGGTACGTATCCAGAATTTCAGATTCCGTCAATGTCATTCCGGATCCAGCGTCGTAGTTTTGATTTTCTCGGTTCCATTTTCCCCCATGGATATTTGCAATGCCGGTTGGAGAAATTACGATGTTTTTCTGGGCGATAAATCCGGGTTTTTCCCATTTTTTCCCGTGGAACTCGGTATACCGATCACCTCTCCAATAGTAGGTTTTAAAGAATTCCGCCTGATTTTCGGTCAAATTCCCGACGACGATTTTCTTGCTCAAATCTTTTTTGATATTGGCAACGTTCTGTAGATTGATTTCATTTCCAAATCCAGAACGGGTCTCGGTAGGTTTCTGGGAGGTAAAAGTGGAATTCCGTTCGATGGCTTCTCCATGGGGAATGATAAAAAATCATCCTACCATCATGACCAAAATCGCGATGAGCGAACGGAAATAGGAGAACGTTCGAACCCGAGTTCCGACGGAGGAATTGATGGGTTCGTTGAAACCGTATCCGGAAACCGTCGACAAGAGCAATATCGCGAGAATGAGGTATACGAGGAAAAATAAAATAAACCAGAGGGCGGTAGAAGTAATTGCCACCGCCACAAAAACAAAAAGCGAGAGGAAAATATAGAGGAATCCGTCTTCTCGGTTATCCGGGAAGAGTTTTTTTATTATCAGAATCTGTGTGAGAAAAATACTGCCGGGCAATCCCATATTCCCCTCGATTTTTGTAAAAACTAACATCGTGAGAAATAGGAATATCAAGCTGGAATTCCGATACCATACAATCCGGTTTTCCGGTATTTTCACTGATTTTTTGAGTAGTGCTACGATACCGATAGTAGCAAGGAGAAATCCGCTCATCCAAACGTTGTTCCAGTGGACGAAAATGACCGTGAAATTCAGGAGAATAAACAAAATATGGATGGCATCTGCCCGTTTCAGATCATTTTTTCGTTCCAAAGGAAGGGTCGATTCTATCGATATAATCCTTTCCTCTGGATTGGATTTTTTTCGTTGGTCTCCAGATACGTACTGCTCGATGGTTTTAACGAAGGGGAAATTTTTGATCGATGATTTGATGCTATCCATTCGGTTCGTCCGATCTCCCGTTTCGAAGGGTTTCACGAAAATGAAAAAGTTTTCGTCGGCATCTTCCGCCTGTATCGCCGTATCGCCATCATCGTTTCGATGTTCGATCCCAATGAGGGGAGTCACATACCGGAGGATATCGAACGAGCCGGTAAAAAAAACGACGATACCTCCGGATTTTTCCGCTGGGATGGCAAACCGCATTCCCCGGTTTTCTGGTATGAGCATCACGATTCATTTCTCATTTGAAATACCAACCCGGAAGCAAAAATCCCGAATTCATTCTCCTCGGATTATTATGCTATAGGTATCTTTTTCATGAATTCAGAAAACCCGGATGCGTTTTTTTATTTGGATGATTTCCCAATAGGAATAACAAAAAAGTGCGAGCACGAGTGCCGGGACAAATATGAGAATTTGTATTCCCTTTGCATATGATACCAGCGCGAGAAATATCCCAATACCTACCAATACAAATCCAACTCGGGAAAGTACCCCCGTATAGGACAGGAAATTTTTGAGTCGGACGGGAAGCTTCGTCATTTTTCCAGGGTTCAGTGAGTATATTGGACGTATGCAAGGAATTCTCGATATATCCCTAATTAAGTAGGTTATCCGAGAAATTCGGCATATTTTTCCCGGAGTACCGTCTGAATCATCGCTGGGGTTCAGAATTCTTTTTTCGGGGAAATCCGATGGTAGAGAAAGGGGATTACGAGATCGATACCGTCTTCCGGAATGACGTAATCCCGGTCGGCCAAATAAGCATTCGCTTTCATGGCTCGAACGAAAATATCGAGTCATCGCGAGGAAATTCCAAAATAAAAATTTTCCTCATTTCTGGACCAATCCGCGAATTTGATCAACTGATCCAAAATAGAATCTTTGATGAAAACTTGTTTTGTCAGGAGTTGTACTTCGGTGAGAGTACTTTTCTTGATACATGACGGGAGATTTTCAATTGTGTCTTCCAAATCGCATTTTCCTCCATTTTGCAGCATTTCTCGCTGTACCGAGTCTACTGGGTATCCCACTTTCACAAAACAGGAAAACCGGTCACGCTGGGCTTCTGGTAGAGGGAATGTTCCATGGTATTCGATAGGATTTTGTGTTGCGATGATGAGATGGTGTTTGGGGAGTTCGTATTCCACACCCGATAGGGAAATTTTCCGTTCCTCCATGCACTGCAAAAAGGCGCTCTGGGTTTTTGGGTGCATCCGGTTAATCTCATCGATGAGTACGAGTTCATTGAATATTGGGCCCTTTTTGATCAAAAATGACTTTTGCTCAAAATCATAAATTTCTCCGCCGAGAATATCCTGCGGCAAGCTATCAGAAGTTCACTGGATGCGAGAAAAGGAATATCCTACAAGTTTAGCAAAAGCTTTTGCAATGGTAGTTTTTCCAATACCGGGGAAATCTTCAATAAGGATATGTCCATGGATGAGTAGTGCAATTTCAAAGAGTTTCGCCACCTCTATTTTTTGAAAAACAAAGGGGAGAAACGCAGTTTTGAAATCTTGGAATTCTTTGTGAATCAAGTTTTAGAAGGGCTGAAAAGGTATCTTTGTTCCGAATCATGGTAAAGTATATCGGAAGTCCGTCCCGAACAAAAGGTTTTGTATAATTGAGATTATTTCCGTAATTCCGCAATGAAAAATTTTCCTTCTTCCAGAATGGTAGCATTCCATTTTGCTGTAGTAAAATCAAGCATCTGATCAATAATTATCCGCTCTTCTGCGTCGTTTACATTGCTTATGAATAGTCGTCCGTTCGGTGCAAGTACCCGTTCCATTTCTGCAAATAGTTCGGGGATTCGAACGGTATCTTTGGTAATAACATGATTGAGAAAAATGACATCCTGCGAATGATCGGCGATACCTTCAAGATTTTCTCCGAATGAGGAATTTCGAGTAATATTTCGATCTGTTTCTGGATTATAGCTTTTCCAACGTTTGGTTTCTTCATAGATTTTTTCAGATTCCAATTCATTTTTTTTGAGCAGTCCGTGTACGAATTCATCTAGGTTGGGAGTTTTGAGTCGTTCCTGTACGAAATCGATCCTCGCAGCTATTTTCAAGAGATCACTATCGAGCTGTTCCTTACCATGGTCATCAGCAAATATTGGATCTACAACCGTGATATGTTTCGCATAAAATTTGAGCAGCCATGGGAGACCGCCGAATCCTCCCCCGAGATCGAGAACGATTTTTCCGCCAAAAAGCCGACCTCGTAATTCTGGCTTTCCCTGGTCAATGAATGAGAGGAATTCATTTGCGGAAATACTGGGGGTGATATGGAGTTTTTCACGAATGGCTTCAAGTCGGGGATCAAGGAGCGAAGATACTTTTCGTTTGTTTTCTGGGATGGTAATCGTAATTTCGGGAGAGAGTTTCGTTTGAAGTTCAGTAGATTCATAATATTGAGCGATATTTTTTTGTGTGTAATTCATAGTGAAGGAAGGGTTTGAAAACGAAATGACGGATGGTTTTTCCATCCGTCATACTGTACTAGGAAATTTCCTGTATTTCCAGCTGGATTTTGAGAAACTTTTACAGTTTTCCTCCGATTTTTTGAATGCTAAAAACTTCGAGATCCACCTCTTCGAACCGGATGATAAAATTTACCGCTGATCCATGGCATTGCATTCGGAGATTACTGCCGAGTCGGCGATTTACGGTTCGCATCAAGGGACTCAGGATTTTGGACATCATCTCGCTTTTGCTCTGAGTATAGCTCGAACTTGGGAGGTCTGAAGCGGATATTTCCCGCGTCCCAGTATTAATGAATTTGTCGAGAATATCGATGGTGAGCTGCTGTGATAAGATTTCTTTTGAACTCACTTTTTCTCCGTCAATGTAGATTTTTCTGGAGATTTGATCCACGAGAAGCCGCCCTTTGGATAGTCCGTTTGAATCGTATTTTTGGAGAACTTCCCGGGAATCTATGGATTTAAAGAGGTAACCTTCCGCAATGGAATGCTTCGCGGTATATTTTTGGATGGTATCTTGTTCGATACTTACTTCTGCTTTGAAATTACGAGGAATGATGGCTCCGTCGAATACGATATTGAGTTCCGGATATCGTTTTTGTGCTTCTCACATGGCCAGATAGAGGTTTTTTCGAGCGACTCCTCGTCGTCCGTACCAGATATATGAACCTCCGTTCGAAGTACTATAGAGAGGGAGAATAGCGATATCATGAATATCGAGTAATTCCCGTGATATGAGAATTTTCCACAAATGAGCGAGAAAATCTGATTTTCCATCCAGTTTTTCAAATGAATGAGCGAGTTCATTGCCGTATTTGAGAAATTCTCCAATTTCCGGAGCATTATGGACGTCAAATAGGGTATCAAGTTGAGACAAAAAATGTGCGTTTTCCAAAGCCAAAACCTGCTTGAGCGAATCTGAATAATTTTTACTCGACAATCGGATTCCGAGCTGGTTCGCACACCAGAGAGAACCATTTTTTGCCTCGCTCTGCCCGGCTTTGAGTTCCGTTTTCCGCGGAATCATAGGGATTCCAGAGTAGATAACTCCGTACTCCAAAGTATCTCGCAGGTTATTTTCTATACCTGGTAATTTTCTGAGTTGGCGATCTTTTCCATTTCTCCCGTTTCGGAATACGAATACACTGGGAGCTGCTTCGGCATACAAGGTCTGATATGAATTCTGACCGTTGGTTCCGGGTGATTTGAGGATGGATTCAATATTTCTGCCGATTTCGGCGATTTCGCTTCGTTCCTCGTTCATAAATCCGTGAGAAAGCGGGGATTTACCATTATGTTTGACATAGTGAATGAGGTACCCGAGGATTCCCGCGAAAGTACCAGAAAATCCGAGGGAATACCCGCGAGGGGATTCCGATAAAACATCAATAGTAATACCGGATGTTTCTATTACGGAATGCAGATACCCTCTGAGGTATAATAAAAGCTCTTCGGCGTTGTCGATGAGATGTGAGAGTTCAATGGACTCAAAATCTTGGGATTCGAACGTGAAGAGCTTTGCGGTTCCAAGGTTGACGGTGCCAGGATGGCCAGCGAGCCGAAATCCTATCAGGCATTGGAGATTGATTTTCTGCCGAGCGACGATATTGTCTCTGGTTTGATCGGTTTCGAGTATGGGGTTGAGGGGGATAGAGAATTTTCCCGAACCAACGAGTGAATGCGTTTGGTAAAATTCTTCATAGACCCTAGGGGAGTCTGCTACGAAATTCTTCGTAGTGAGAGGCGTGAATGGTTGTAACATAGCGATATAAGAAATGTTACTATATATGCTATGGTCTTTTGATGAATTCCAATATTTTCTTGTGTTTCACAGAGTGTTTGAACCACTAGATATACGATTTGATTTGAAATAAACCGCAATCTTAAGCACTTCTTGTAATATAAAATTGTCAAGAGGTTTTCTCTGGTACTGTTTGATAGTTTGAGAAAAAAGTAAGAAAAATCGGATTTTTTGAACAAATTATGTGTTCAAAAACGTATAAAAATCAGAATATTACTTCTGAGGCTTCATGATGAAAAGCATGTTCATTTCGGTAAATTTCATTCAGTTTCAGAATCTTAAATTATCCTAATTTTAACGATTTACCTCCAGAACATATATTTCGGCAACTGCGACTTCAAAACCCCATGACGCAAGTCCCCGAAACCGAGTGGAACATGATTCCAACATACCTGCACGAATCCATAGTCTTGCATATCGTCTGACATGGTGACGGGTAATCCTCTCAAAAAATCCCGTTGCATTCCTGGGGTTAATTCGATCCGTTTGAGATTTTCATGTACGAAATGAACTCCGAGCGGCGCTAGTGGTTCAAAATTATTCCCCTCTATTCGGCCAATTCTCATACCGAAACGAATAAAATACATTTTTTCGAGGAGCGTAGCTAGGCTACTCGTGGCTCGTATAAGGAGAATATCGTTTTTATACCGGTAGAGTCGAGCATCTTCTGGCAATTGGGTTCCGAGATTTTTCAGAGCCTGTTCTACGGTAGTTAGTCCTCGATCGGAGAGTACCGATATATCCGTATTCGGTCGAAAACCAGTATTGGTTGCATCGGATGGTTTTGATAGTTGCGATTTTGTGATTTTCGCAACAAAAAATCCTCCGGCTATTTCGGTATGTGGCCAAAACCGTTTGGAGAATACGATTTCAATATCATTCCCAAAAGTTTTTTTTGCCTCCTCGAGAACTTCTTCATTTTCCATACGATTGAGCGTACAGGTGGAATATACCAAGGTTCCACCTGGTTTGAGTGCTGTTAGACCAGCGAGAAGTAGCTTTTTTTGTAATCTGGCAATCGTCCGGACATTTTTGATATTCCAATATTTGAGGCTTTCTGCTGCCTTGTAGCCGATACCTTCGCCGGAACAGGGGGCGTCGAGCAAAACGAGATCGAAATGTTCCGGTAGATTCCGGAACTGTACGCCGTTCATGTTAGTGACTGCGATATTCAGCAGTCCCATTCGTTCAATATTTTCGAGGAGCGGAACGATCCGTTCCTTATTGAACTCGTTGGCAAAAACAAAGGCATTGGGGTAATGTTCCGCAATCTGCGTCGTTTTGCCTCCCGGGCTGGATGCTATTTCGAGAATATGGTGGGGTTCCGGGTGGATTTCCCCGTCCGCGAGCAGCCAGACTGACATCGAGGCCGAGAGTTCCTGAATGTAATAATCCCCTCGAAGGTGTTCCGGATTGGACCCGAGTGCAATGGTAGTATTGTCGCGATCCACATGGAATACGTGGCCGTTTGGCGTCGGACCGAATTTCCAGCCGACTGATTCTTTGTTTTTGATAAAATTGCCGATATCCTGTTTGTTCGTATTGATTCGAAGGGTTTTTTTGAGCGGTCGGAGGAGGCTCTTTTGAAACGCTTCGAATCCGGTAGCGTCCTTGCTGAAAAATTCGTTTTTGAAGTATTCGAGGAACGTAGGATTGATGGACACGAAAGTGAGTTGGTGAGTGAATATTTTTGGATTCTCGAAAAAACGATGAAATCCGAAGTTACATTTGAGTACCGAAGTGAAATGTACCGTTATACATTGAGTGGGGAATGGAAAATTTGATGAGGTGTTTGCATTTCCCAAAGTTTTACATTAGACATGGACCCGCATGGCAACCCGGGCTTCTTTCTCAAGAACGCGGTTTTTGAGAACATTCCGCTTGTCATGTTCAGCACGACCCCGTGCCAGTGCGACTTTTACCTTAATGAGGGTGCCTTTGAAATAAAATTCCGTTGGAACGAGCGTAAGTCATTTTTCTTTAACCTTGAGCGTGAGTCGGAGTATATCCCTTCGTTTGAGAAGGAGTTCCCGGTCTCGGGTTGGCAGATGGTGAAGCCCTTTAGTTTCTCATTTATAGGGACTGATATGCGCCGCGAGCAGGATTGGTCGACCACTCGTGAGTGACACATGTGAACCTTTGAGATTCACCCCGCCCGCCCGAACGCTTTTGACTTCCGCGCCGTTCAGAATAATTCCCGCCTCAAAAGTCTCCAGGACTTCATAATCAAAGAGAGCTTTTTTATTTTGTGCGATAGAGGAGAAAATGGCCATGCCGTATTAAAAAATATAATTTTGCTTACGAGTATATTTATTTTCCAAAATTCCGTTTGGCATTTTTGAGGGAATGCAGCGAGGTATAAAATTCGGTTTCTCCGAAATCCGGCCAGAGCGTGTCCGTAAAATAGTATTCAGAGTATTCTGCCTGATAGAGGAAGTAACCCGAGTGTCGTACGTCCCCGCCTGTTCGAACAATGAGATCCGGTGGGGGAAACGCACCAGTATCGAGGAACTGGAGAAAGGATTTTTCATCAAGGGTATCCGGATCGACTCCAGCTCGGATAGCCCGTTTGGCGGCTCGAACGATTTCATCCTGTCATCCATATCCGATAGCGAGAATGAGTATCATTTTCTCGAACGAATTGGTATTTTTTTTGAGTTTCTGCAGAGAATTCAGTAGGGTTTTCGGTAATAAATCCATATCACCTACCATTTCGAATCGGATTTGGTTTTTTACACAACTCGTCTCGATTTTTTCGAGGAACTCTTCGAACAGATCATAAAGATAACTGAGTTCCTGATTACTTCTTTCCAAAATATTCTTTTTGGCCAAAGCCCAAAAACTAACGATTTCGATGTTGTTTTTCACGCAAAGTTCCACGATTTCCTCGGTAGTTTCGGCACCGCGGTGATGTCAGAGGTGTTTGGCTAGGTTTTTGGCAGTGGCCCAACGGCGGTTGCCGTCCATGATAAATCAGATATGCGTGGGAACCTCATGGGAACGCGAACTCCTTGCTGATTTTTCCGCTCCTGGTTCACCGTACGTGGGTACGGTTCACGGCGGTGCTCAAAATCAGCGTCGGATTTCATCGTTACCATGAGGTTCTTGAACCTTATTTAAATATGAACTCCTCGTCATATTTTCCGTTCCTCACTCAACGTGCGAATGCACGTCTCGCTTCGGTGCTCAAAATCAGCGTCGGATTTCATCGTTCCCATGAGGTTCTGGAACCTTTGAAGAAGTATTCATAGCTAATTTTTATCGAGATAGTCTTGTAGTATTATGGCCGCAGCCTGGTCATCGATATGCCCGTCCGATGATAGTCCCGCGGCTTCCAGCTCGTATCGGGCCTGTTTGGAACTGAACCCCTCGGAACTCATGACAATCTGGCATTTTGGGAATTCCCGTTCCAATAGTGAGACAAAATTTTCTTGGAGCCCCTGTTGCTTGCTCCGTTTTCCATCGAGATGGGGAGCTTTTCCGATAACTATTAGGTGAGTATCGTATTCCACCACGAGTTTATGGAGTGTATGAAGTACGAGTCAGGTAGGCACGATGTCTTTCGGAAGCGCAACCCCAGCAATTTCTATGGCAATACCGCACCGTTTGGTGCCGTGATCGATGCCGATTATGCTCATACCCGGACTTCTACCGTCATTCGAATGTAGGTATCCTCGGAAATATGGATTTTAATATCAGTACGTCCTGCTTTTTTGATATGGTGACCTTCGGGGAGGAGGATATTTTTTTTCTCGAGATCAATCTGGAAGTCCTTTTTTATAGCTTCGATAATTTCATGTTCACTGATACCGCCGAATATTTTATCGCCATGCCCGCGAAGGGTAAAAGCAATTTCTTTCATATGTAAAGCTGCCGCGAGTTTTTGGCGTTCCTCGATATTGGTAATCCGGTTAATGGATTTTTTCTTTTTGTCGATTTCTTCCTGTACCAGCACCTGTTTGTTAACCTCCATAGCAAAGCCTTTTGGAATAAGGTAATTCTTGGCCTGAGAATGGCTTACAGACACGATTTCTCATTCCTTGCCGATGCCGGCAAGGCGTTTGAGAAGTTTTACGAGGATTTTTTCTCCAGCCATAGTTCGGATGATTTAGGGATAATTTTTACTCCGCAGTAGCTTCTCCGAGTGTTTCGGAAACTGTTTCATAAGTAGTAGTAACCACAGGATCGTCGAGTTCTAGGATAATTTTGTACCCGAGGAGATCAGAGGCAAGATTGATATTCACTCCGCCCTTTCCCAGGACTTTCGGTTTTTCTTCGCTGGTAACCATGGCAGTAATCGTCTTGGTCGCTTCGTCGATGGTAATGTTGTGGACTTCTCCCGGAACGAGTGCCGCCTTGGCAAGATCTCGCATGTCAGGAGTATAGTTGATAATGTCGATCTTTTCTCCGAAAAGCTCGTCGACTACCGCACGAACCCGAACTCCCTTTGGTCCTATGAGGGAACCTGCTGGATCGACTTCATCGTATTCGGTAGCGACTACGAGTTTGGTTTTGACTCCCGCCACTCGAGTAAGCGCCACGATTTCTACGGTTCCGTCCTCGAGTTCCGGAACGTTCATCTCGAAGAGTTTGTTTACGAGTTCCTTGTCCTTTCGCGTAAGCGTGACACGGGGTCCCATCAGTCCATCGGCTTCGACTTTGGCAACGTAGAGATACATTCGGGCTCCTGGTACATATCGGTCCTTGGAATTCTGTTCGGATTTTGGAAGCACTACTTGGTTGCCATTGTAATCAAAAATAACACGGTTTTTCTCGACAAGTTCGATGCGGAGACTCACAAGATCTCCTTCTTTATCTCGGAAGAGATTGTAGATTTTCTCCTTTTCTGTTTCTTGGATTTTTTGAATAATAACCTGTCGTGCAGCTTGGGAAGCAATTCGTCAGAAGCCTTCGGAATTCATTACTTCGTCGGTTACATCGATTTCCACACTTTCTCCAAGTTCAAATCCAGAATCTTCCCCGAGATCAGAGAGGGCAATTTCTGTTTCTGGGTTTTCTACGGTTTCCACAATAGTTTTCTCAACGCTGAGTTCGATAGTTCCAGCAGCGAGGTCGATTTTGACATTCACTTCGGAATCTTTGTTTCCGAAATCTTTTTTGTAGGCAATGGTAATGGCCGCCTCAATGATATCCAGGAGCTTTTCTTTGGAGATTTTCTTTTCGGCACCAATCTGATTGATGGCGCTTTCGATTTTTTTGAGATCGATCATAATAATAGGTAGTATGAGATAAAAAAAAGAATCTGTACGGGCCAAATTCTTTCTAGACGGGGGTATAATATGAAAAAAAAGAGGAAATTCAAGTTGAAATTCATTGGGATTCCGTAGCTAGTAGAATACATTTTGTGCATAAATGGAAATATCCCATGCACCAAATA
>JAVHRB010000066.1:0-8804 GCA_036171455.1 Patescibacteria group bacterium | reverse complement strand
GATTGTAGGATCTAGGTCATACCCCGTCAGCTTGCTGCGGGGTGATTGATTTTTTGATTTTTCATGACGTTCGCGGCGAGCAGAATATTGGTATTTTGTTTTATTTTCGTTTTTTATTTTCTTGGGTTTAAGTTATGCGACGGTATATTTGATTTTTTCTCCCTATACTCTCTTGAATGCAGAATTGCTCGTGCTAGGAATTTTATTTTTTACTATTGTGATTTCCTTTGCTGGACTTTCACTTTCAATACGAAGGTTACATGATACGGGCAATAGCGGTTGGATGATTTTTGTTTGATTGATACCTTTTGTAGGACCATTCTGGATTATATATATCCTGTTGCAGGATAGCGTTACCGGGTCGAACAAATATTGAGTGAGTCCCAAAGACGGAAACATTGATGTTTCTATAGAGCCTTTAATTATTCTCCCATCTCAGCCTAAAAATATAATAGATGATTTATAAATGATAGCCTGAGAAAGTCAGTCAGAAAGTCAGTATTTCCCCTTGCTTTAGATAAAGAATTCTATAACCTGACCTGTCGTAATCATTAACTAAAAAACATGTCCAATATCCTATACATTCATTCATCTCCTCGTGCCGAACGATCACATTCTCACATACTTGCCGACCATGTACTTTCTCAACTAGAAGGTAAAGTGGTAGATCGAGACATTTCCAAATCAGTGCCATTTATTACCGAAACTCAGATTGCTCATATGTATGGTTTTGCAACATATGGAGCTCTCAAAGGTGCAGACAAATCAGCAGTTGATTATCAGGATTCCGTAGTAGCAGAAGTTCTTGCTGCGGATACAATTGTCCTATCAGCACCTATGTGGAATCTCGGAATGCCAGCGAGCGTAAAAGCTTGGTTTGATCAAGTAATACGTATCGGTCAAACATGGAAAATGTCAGAAGATGGAAAATACATCGGTCTCGCCACTCAAATCAAACGGGTAATTATTGTTGGAACGAGCGCAGGAATTCCTGCAGGTTCGGGACATCCTTGGGATTTTTATACCAATCACCTTACTGCACTTTTTCAATTCATCGGAGCAAAAGAAATAAAAATCTTTTGGGCAACTGGTAATAATGCTGAAGTTATTGCACCTCACATTGAGGTAGCAAAAAAACAAATTGATGAGTATCTCAAATAAATAGGAGATTCATTCAAAAAATCCTCCGGAATTCGGAGGATTTTTTAGAGAAAGTTACAATCACAATTTTTCGATAATTTTATCCAAGAACGTTAATTCACTTCCTTCGCCTTCTGGAATATATTGTAGGAGAAAATTTCTCACGTCTCCTACCGTAAAATCAGATTTTTCAAGGATGTCGACTGGAATATCAATGGTACGGAGATTATTTTTTTTGAGAGATATCCGGATAAAACGTGCTGTTTCATCTTGGTATACTACTTCGAATCATGAAATTTTTCCATAATCGTAAAATACTTCGCCAACCCCAATACCATTTTGACTCACTACCGCTCTTGTGCTTTCTGGAGCATTGTTTTCGAGGAGAATATACACTCCTGCCATAATTATTACTACCACAGTCAATGCGTAAATCCCGCTAATAGCTCACCAGATAGCGAGTGAAAGCAGAGAAATTCCAGCGAGCATATACCAGCTAGGGGAGTGGTCTTTTCTCCCAGGGACAATCCATTCGTACATACTAAAAATTATCGATTACGAAATTGATGATAAACCATCCCGATACGGAAATAACAAAACCGACGATTCACGCAGTGACAATCTTTTTTCCCGCTTCTTTGTCGTCAGCAACGGCTCCATATCCTATTCTCACTGCTCCATAGATGATCATAATCATAGAGATTGTACCAACAAATCCCAGTAAAAAATTCGTAACGCTCAAAATCATGCCGGGAATGGACTCGAATCCAATATTCCCATTGCGGAGATCGCTGTTGTCTACTCCTAACCAATTGTTTCCCGACGCGGCAAAAACCATGTTCGGTATCAAAAAAGGAAGCCCCAAAGCCAGGATGTATTTTTTGAAAGTATGTATCATGAGGGTAGTATATCCGATTTTTCCCAATTCCAAATTTTGCTCTCAATCTCTTTTTCGCTATAATTCCGGCAACTTGATAATAATGTCGTATGAAAATTTCTCTGAATTGGCTAGGATTGTTTGTTGATATGCCAGCTATTCGCTCACAGTATGGATTGCAAGACATAATTGATATATATTCTGAACGTACCGCCAAGGTAAATCAATGCTTACCGTCTGCTACCTTTGAACAGGTAGTAGTGGGAAAAGTTCTGACCGCGGAACGTCATCCCGATTCTTCCAAACTATGGATTTGCCAACTTGCTATTGGTAATGGAATTTCTGAGCAAATTCTCACATGAGCTCCGAACGTATATCCTGGAATGTTCACTCCTGTTGCGGTAGTAGGTTGTAGATTATCTCCGGACTTCGTGATAGGTGAACGCAAAATGGCAGGAATGATCAGTCGTGGGATGATGTGCGGAGCTGATGAAATCTGACTCTCCAATACGAGCTCTGGTGGTATCATGGATTTGAATTTGGAGTATGACCCCCTGTATCTCGATTCCATTGTCGGAAAACCTTTTTTCGAACTGACCGTACCGGTTCTCGGAGCAAATGGGGAAACGGTGCAAATTCCGCTTGATGACACCATAATCGAAATCAATAACGACGATATTTCTCATCGTCCAGAGCTTTTTTGAATCTATGGTCATTCCCGGGAATTCGCTACCGTATTTGGAGTATCTAGAAATAGGATTGAGTCTGAATTCATTTCTCAACTTTCCGATGACTCGAAAGCTCGGGTAGAAATAAAAACGGACAAAGTGCACTCTTATTGCCTGGCAAAATTTGAAAATGTCACCAATCGTCAATCGCCGCTTGGCGTAGAAATTCTATTGGCACGTTCCTGACATTCGAGTCATGGGGCTCTCGTAGATATGACGAATTATCTTATGATGGAATTAGGTCAACCCATGCATGCATTTGACGCTGATACCATAGAATGACACATTATCGTTCGACAAGCTAGAGTAGGGGAATCAGTTACCGCGCTCGATGGAAAAACCTACGATCTCATCCCAGACGATATCGTGATCGCAGATACAACAAAGATTCTTGCGATTGCGGGGGTTATGTGAGGACTTCATACCGGAATATCAGAAACCACCAAAAATATCTGTGTCGAATCCGCGGTGTTTGATGCTGCCTCAATTCGTCAAACCGCAAAGAGATTGAGTCTTACTTCCGATGCCTCCATGCGATTTGGTAAGTCGCTTGACCCGACGTTTTCCCCTATTGCCCTTCGTAGGGCGGTTCAATTTTTAGAATTTGCCAAAGTCGGTGGAACTCTAGTTGGATATTCTGAATATTTGAATGAGTCCCCGCTACGAGATAGTACCTTGGCATTTACGCATGCACAAATCGAGAAGAGCATTGGTATAAAAATCTCTGAAAATGAAATACTCAAAACATTATCTGATCTCGAATTTGCTCCGGTAAAGACTCAGGGGGTGTATGATTTGCTCTATCCTTCGAATGAATCATCAGCCAATCAAAATATTCATCAGAATGTAGAAACCATTTACGAAGTCGTAGTGCCTTCGCATCGAGCAACCAAAGATATCAAGTCCACGAATGACATGATTGAGGAGATAGCTCGAATTCATGGATATAATCATATCGACGAAACTCCGATTTCATGAGTACTCGGAATCGTACCGAAAAACGATGATATTGTATTACGAAACTCCTTGCAAAATTACTTGGTAGGATGCGGGTTTTCTGAGGCATGAAACGCTCCATTCGAACTGGCCACGTTATCATCAGACTTCTTTGAATTCAGTGGAACAGTCGATCGTTCCGAATCTCAAGATTCGAAAGTTCTCCGTTCATCTCTCGCACCATCGCTCTTTCGGAATGCTCGTGAAAATCTCAAGGTTAGTTCTTCCGTAAAATTCTTCGAAATTTCTAAGGTATTCCAAAAAATTGACGGAGTGGTTGCCGAATCTAGAAAACTCGCGGGTATTATATCGAACGGGAATATTTCTGATGTTCGTGCGTCATTGGACGGACTTTTTGCCAAACTCCATGTAGAAGTCGATATACAACAAGGGTCGAATTTACCCTTTCTCCATCCGAACACTTCAGGAACTTACGTCCATGGTCAGGATATTTTGGGTGTTTTTGGTTCACTTCATCCGAATACACTTCGTGATTTTGAACTTCCAGCAACTGCTTGGTATTTTGAAATGAACCTCTCCGAGCTTTCCTCTGTCATTCCAACTTCTCAAAAGTATGCGCCACCGAGCCTATTTCCTGGTATATCCCGCGAATTAAATTTTTTACTCGATCGAACATTGAGTACCGGAGAGGTTGCCAAACGTATTTCGGCAGTAGATCCGCGTATCCGAAGCCTTTCTGTTGCAGATGTTTACGAACATGATAAGATTGGGAAAGATAAAAAGTCTGTTACTTTTTCATTCGTTATAGAAGATGCTTTCAGGCCGATAACCGATGAAGATTGCCAAGCAGTGCAAAATTCTATCATCGAAATTCTCGAAAAGCAATCCATTTACCTTCGCCGATAGTATGAATCAAGAAATTACCGCTCCTATCGACTATACCAAGGTCGATATTATCGTCGAAGAAATTATCGATACGGTCGCGGAATATATGACGTGAATTTCGCGGGAGACGGTCGAAACGGAAATCTACAAAGCGTATTATTTTGCGCGTAAAGCACACGAAGGACAATTCCGAAAATCCTGAGATCCCTACATTATCCATCCGACAGAAGCCGCACGTATTATTACTATTCTCAAACCGGATTTGGTCACGATACAAAGTTGTTTTTTGCATGATGTTCCCGAAGATACCCCCATTACCGTTGAGGAAATCCAGTCTGAATTTGGTCCATCGGTGGCACATATCGTATCTGGAATGGAAAAGCTTTCCAAAGTGAGATATCGTGGCGAAGACCGCAATATCTGAAGTATGCGGAAGATGTTCATTGCTATGAGTGAGGATCTTCGTTTGATATTGGTAAAATTTGCCGATCGTATTCATAACATGCGTACGCTTGAGTTTCATCCGGATCCGGAAAAGCGGAAACGAATTGCCCTGGAAACACTCAATATCTACGTGCCCATAGCGGATCGCCTTGGTATATTTGATTTCAAGGAAATCCTTGAAACCGAATGTTTCCGAGTACTCTATCCAGAAGATTTCAAACGAATAACGGACGAACTTTCCGAAATGAAAGTGGAACAAGATTTATTTCTCGCCAAAGCGACCGAACACTTATCCATCCTTTGTCCGAATAGTATTCATATTTATGAAATTTCTGCGAGAATCAAATCTCCCTACAGCATTTATAAGAAAATGAAACGAAAGGGTTATGAATACGTTGTTGAAATATATGACCTGTTCGCCCTTCGAATTATTACTGAAACCATCGCTAACTGCTACGAACTTCTCGGTCTGGTTCATAATCAGTATATGCCGAGTCCAAAGCGGTTCAAAGACTATATTGCGTTGCCGAAACCAAATGGTTATCAGTCTCTTCATACCACGGTACTAGGATTGTTGCCAGAATTCCGCCGTTTGCCGACAGAAATACAGATACGAACTCTGTCGATGCACCATCAAGCAGAAATGTGAGTTGCTGCACATTTTGATTACAAGGAAAATGGTTCATCCACGATTTCTCGAGACATCTTTTGGGTTCAGGAACTCAAAAGTCTCATCGATAAGATTGAGGATGGAGATTTCATGGGCGAGATGAAAACAAATGTGTTTGATGATCGGATATTCCTATTTACGCCAAAAGGAGCCGTTATCAATCTGCCAAAAAATTCTACCCCGGTTGATTTTGCCTATGCTATCCATTCCCAGCTTGGGAACCGGCTCTCCGTTGCTAAAGTGAATGGGAAAGTTTGTCCTCTTGACTCGATACTCAAAAACGGCGATCGAGTCGAAATCGTAACCGATAAAAACCGTCGTCCATCGGTGACTTGGCTTTCCTTCGTAAAGACTTCTCGAGCTAAAGAAGTGATTCGTTCTGAAATTAACCGTGAACAACGAGAAATTCTCATTATCAAGTGACGAATGATGCTCTCTGAGTATTTGGAAAAGCATTATGGCAAAGGATTGGACAAAGATATGACGCTACTTAAACATGTAGATGACCGTATTTTGGATACGAAAGGAAAAGAAGAAATTTTGCTTCAAATTGGGAATTTGTCCCGTAAACCGAGCTCGCTTGTACGATCCATTGCCGAAGCGATGTCACCACAACTACAAAAAGAATTCCTGCCGTTGCCCCAAAAAATCGAGTCAGTCGATCATGAAAATAAGGCTCCTAAATCCGAACATGCCTTCGGCGAACTCATTATCGGTTGACAGAAAAATATTGCACACCGTTTTGCCGAATGTTGCAACCCGTTACCGGGCGATGCCGTCGTTGGTTACGTTACTCGGCTCAACATCAATATCCATAAAGTAAGCTGTAGTTCGATTAGAAAAGGCAGTTTGGACCGACTTATTCCAGCAAACTGGTCAAATATTCCAACTCAGAGTACCAAAATGCGTTTGGAAATCCTCGTAGAGAATAAAATCTGAGTCCTCAGAAAATTATCTGATATTTTCTATCTCATGCTCATAAATATTGAGGAAATTTCTCAAAAGGTAGAAGGGGAGAATGGGGAGAAGGCGAGACTTTACCTTTTGGTTTCTGTCGATGAGGAAGATTATTATCTCTATGAAAGATTAGTAGAACGAATGAAACTCGGCATACCGGAATTTTGCGAAGCCCAGCTGACACGGCTGACTTAATAATTGTCTATGTCTGTTACTGCAAGCTCTAAAAAAGAATATGATATGGAACGACTTTTTTCGTATGCCCTGTGGTACACGGGGAAATTCCGCGTTTCCCGTGCGAAGCTATTGGAAAAATTGCTTGGAAAATCGTCCGATGTTGCAAAAATTGCCGAGGTACTTGAGCAATTGAATCCCTATCACTCCGATGCCATAGAAATACGTAGTTTTGTAGAATCTTGTCTTGTCCGATCAAAATCATTGCGATATGTGAGAAATGCTTTACGTCAGAAAAAATTTATACCAGAAGATATCGATGCTATAGTATCTGAATTCGAAGGCTTTGATAACTACGAAAACTTTTTTGCTACTATCGAAAAGCGTATAGAATTTTTGATTCAAAAAGGAACTGGACCCCGTGGAATCGAATCGGATCTTCAACAAAAATATCCGCAATTTACCGAAAAAATTCATGTCCGGTGCAAAGAAATTGATGAAAATGTTTTATTGGAAAATATTTTCCGCTCTGGAAAATTGAATATGAACCATGGAACTCAGACACTTCAAGGGACCAAAAAAATACAGGATTTCCTTCTGAGAAAGGGATTTTCGTATTCCGCAGTCAGAAAGATTCTAGAAAAGTCTCGGACTGATATGGATTTCGATGATACAGTGTAGCGTATTGGCAATTATATCGATTGAGGATATCGTCTCTACTATACCGCTCCGACTTCAATAATCTCTTCTCCGCATAAAACAGTATCACCGGGTTTGATTTTTTTGCGAAGCTCATGTACAACATTGCCTCAGAGTGTTACTGTTTCCGATCGAATAAGCTCTTTTGCCTGTCCTCCCGTCTCAGCGATACGGGCCAGTTTGAGCAATCGAAACAGTTCGATATATTCGCCTTGTATGGAAATGGAATGTTTCATATTATGTATAATTTTGTAATTCGGGATACTTTTCCGCCAAATACTTTTGAACCTTGGGAATGTCAGATTTGCTCGTAAGGTCAGGCAGTGATTCGTGTATGATTTGAGATTTTAGTCGTCACTCGATTGCCAGTAGTCGGAAAATATCAGTGACTTCCTTTTCGTTGCGTATAGGATTTGGTTCCAAGTTTTTCAGTTTGAAAATCGTATCCGAATAGGAAAGCGTGAGAATGTTTATATTCACACTCAAAGTATGTTCCAGTTCCAGCATAATAATCTCATCCAAGTTTGGTTTCTCTACAATATTCGTCATTTTCTTTGTAATATCATTCGTGACTACGAGTCAAAATTTTACTCGGTCTGCTGGATTAATTCCCAGACTCGCAGTATCATAAGAATAGATGGTATTTTCCTGGGCAAGATAAGCGGAACGAAAAACTTCCCGACTACAGAGATTATCGGAATTGGAAATAGAATACATTTCCCCCATTTTCAATGGAAACTGATTGAGTGCTTGTAAAACAGCATCTCCCGTTCCCCACGGCTTCTCCCGTCCCAGAGGAATAAACTGGATAGCAAAATGTACGAGAACTTTGAGTTTCATAACCTCGACGAATTTTTTGACGTATTTTTTCGTTACCAAATCGTTTGGATTCAAGAGCACGATGATTTCTTCAAATCCTCATTTTACCGCGTTCCAGATAATATAATCGATAAATTTTGTACCGTTCGGACCGACGGAAAGCATACATTTCGGTAGATTATTCGATTCCTCGATGAGTTTTGGGTCGATGGATATGTCGGAATCTCCTTGTTCGAGCGCTTTCTTCATACGAGAAGATACCCCGGCTGCCATGAGGATGAGTGGATGTCGCATGCGCAAAGTATACACGAACTAACCGGGCGAACAAATGGTTTTTTTGAGAAATTTTAAAAGTTCTCATTCATATTCAGTACCACGGAATTTTACTGTATGAATATCGTATAATCTCTTTTCCCCGTCAGCTTGCTGCGTGGGCTACCGCTTTGTGATTTCG
>JAVHRB010000065.1:0-1888 GCA_036171455.1 Patescibacteria group bacterium | reverse complement strand
GGCAATCGAATGTGAAGTCACCAAGAAACCATTCCGTATCATCAAACAAGAACTCGAATTCTACCGCAAACATAATCTTCCAATACCACGCAGACATCCAGATCAACGCCACCTTGATAGAATTGCACTCCGGAATCCGAGGAATTTATTTGAGAGAAAATGTGACAAATGTGGGAAAGAGATAATTACGACTTATTCACCGGAACGAAAGGAAATCGTGTACTGCGAGAAGTGTTATAATAAAGAGGTTGTATGATAACAAAAAGTAAAGCAAGCGAAGTCCAGCACTTTCTTCGGAGAAAATGGTGCTTGGATGAGGAGTGTTATAATAGGGAGGTTATATAATATATCAAATATACTTGAAATATTATACTAAATGAGTATAATCTTCAGGTATAATCTTATAATTTGTATAGTTATGATACAAACTATCCTCAAAGAAACATTGATCCCACGGATGAAATACTCGGAGAAAATCGAAAAGTTTCTCGGAAAGCCCGTTATAAAGGTGCTTTCTGGGATGCGACGCGTCGGGAAGAGTTCGCTCCTGAAATCTGTTATCCAAAATTTGGTTACTTCGGGACAATATAAAAGCGAGGATATTTTTTATCTCAATAAAGAGTCCTACGAATGGGATCATATCCGCACATATCATGATCTCATGGAACTCTTCTTGACTTTCGAGAAAAAGGGGGATCATGGAAAAATCCTCGTGGCGATCGACGAGATCCAGGATATCGAGGAATGGGAACGGTTTATTCGCTCAATTTTTTCGGATAAGCAAGATACCATCGATATTATTATAACGGGAAGTAACTCGACGCTCCTCTCCGGGGAACTTGCCACTTTTCTCACGGGTCGATACGTGGAATTTAAGATTTTCCCACTCGATTTCGAAGAATATACGCTTTTTCGAAATAAAACTCCGACGGATGCTCTTTTTCTAGAGTATCTCCATTATGGATGACTTCCGGGGATTATCCGAATGTGACGAGACGAAGAAAGCATCTACGAATACCTCCATGGGATATATTCAACCATCCTTCTCAAAGACATCGTCCGACATTTCGGTCTCCGAAATGTGGCATTTTTCGAAGACCTCTATCGGTATCTTTTCAGTAATATAGGGAGCGTATTTAGCGCGAAAAGTATCAGCGATTACCTCCTGTCGCAAAAGATTAAACTTTCTCCGGAAACCATTCTCACCTATCTCGAATATGGGCAAAAGGCCTATCTGATTCACCTCATCAAAGCGGAGGATCCGGCAACCAAAAAATACTTCGAAATCTACAACAAATACTACGTTTCCGACATAGGACTCCGTAATAGTCTCATCGGGTGGAATCCCGCGAGAGATATCGGGAAAGTGCTGGAAAACTTTGTCTATCTAGAGCTTATCCGTGCAGGATACTCGGTTCGTATCGGTCGACTCAAGAACGGGAAGGAAATTGACTTTGTTGCCGAAAAATGAGGTATCATCAAGTACTTTCAGATCACGTATAAACTCTGAGAAGAAACCACTATCGAACGCGAGTACAGTGCCCTAGAATCCCTCGATGATCACTGGGAAAAATACGTCATATCCATGGATACAATGTCCTTCGGAGTGCGAAATGGCATAAAACATCTACAAATCCTCGATCTTCAAAGCGTACTGTAGGGTGCGAACCTGTGTGTTCGCCCTGGATAGAAAACGTGTTCGCCCCCAGAGGATAGACACACAGGTCTACCCCTACAAATATAATTTTTATTTTTCTCATTCTATGTACCCAATCCCACCAACAGAAAAACTCGTCCAAACCAAAACTTGCCGACATTGCAGTGCTTCTTTTCCGATTACGGACAAGGATTTGGAGTTCTATGAAAAGGTTTCACTAGTGTTTGGTGG
>JAVHRB010000064.1:0-9133 GCA_036171455.1 Patescibacteria group bacterium | reverse complement strand
ACGGAGATATCTGACTTTAGATTGTGTTTACACAAAGTGAATTATATTCCCTAGAATTTCAAGATACAGACTATATATAATCCGCTCTCAACCATAACTATTAGTTCATATCTCATATCTGATATCCAAGAAACCTTGAGAGCTAAAGATACTACCAATTGGTCTATAACGAAATTCGTCAATCTTTTGCACACGGATTCAAATCCTACATTCGATGCTACGACAGAATTAATAAGCGCAAACGCGATGACAAGCAAAGATATAGAAGTAACCCCAAAAATCAGCTATACTATTGGAGGGAAAATTGTAAAATATGTTCTGAGTTCCGATTTTGATGGAAGTACGAATCTCTCGCTTGCACTTAATGGTGGAAGTGGTATCGATAGCTTGAAAATCATTGGATTGATTCAGGGATTTACTGGCACTTCTCAAAACATCATCGGATTTGAGAATATCTCAGGGATACATGGACAGGACGCTAAATCCCAAATTAAAAAATCTATTACCATAGCCACTCGATGAATGAACGGTTCGGGTCAGATTTCCGACGGTATAAAGTACATAAACGGAACCGATTTCGATTTATCTTCGTTTCCTACCGATTACGAAACCCTGGTGGTTACTAATGCCAATGTGATTATCAGCTGAGATATCGTTGTTCCTACTTGAAAAAAATTCGCAATCGTTGCTTTCAATGATGACCAAACCGATTTGAGCAAGGGAAATATATACGTCAAAAAGGATGTAGGCTATATTGAGGCACTCTTAGTTGCCGATGGAGGAATCGTTTCTACTGGATGGTCTACCTGAAATGATCGGCTTCCGAATTATGTAACTGACAGCAATCGATCTGATGCGTTGACCAAACAGCTGGTTATTCGTGGTTCTGCCATTACCAATAATACTATTTGAGGCGCTATCAAGGGTACGAACTCAAAATATGGTTTGCCACTTGGAGAAACAACCGATAACCTTTCACTTGCTACAGCTCTTGATCTTAACTATCTCAGGACCAGCAATCTCTTGAGAGATGCCTCGAAAAATTTATGAAATACTGAAAATACGGTTATTATCTATAATCCGGACATCGTCAAAAATCCTCCGAAGGGTTTCATAATCCAGTAACCCATCAAAATGAGGAAACTGTTCAAAAAAGTACTCGGAAAACTCAAAACCGACATTCAAACGAACCAAATGACTATCGTCATGTCTGTTTTGTTGATTGGTGTTTACGTCTATGGACTCAACATGGATATTTGAAAATTGTTGGTTACATTTGCCACCACGACTACTTTGGACTGTTTGCTTATACGTTATGAAACATGAACTTGGAGATATCCGTTCTCCGGTACGAACGCGGGATTTTGAATCAGCTTCTTTCTGAGGGCTGATTCTTATTTCGTCTATTTCTTTGCATGAGTACTCGCCATAGTTGGCAAACATGTATTTCGCGTGAGATGAAGGCATTTTATGAATCCTTCGAATATGGCGGTTTTCGTCACGCTGGTACTAATGCCGCAATTCACCTGGACCAATCCACTTCAGTGGTGAAAAATCTATGAACGTTGAGGGATTCCTTATCTTTATGCTTTTTTCTGAGTACTGGCTTTCTGACTTTTCATCATGTACCGGCTTTCTTTGCTTAAAAAAATGCAGCAATTCGATTTACCGATAGTGTTTATCTTTTTTCATATACTCCTGTTTGGATATTTCGAAAATTGGAATTGGCAAGTAATGGCTTTGTTTTTTACCCCTTCATTTCTCATTCTGACTTTTTTCATGATTACGGACCCGAGGACTACACCGGAAAATCCTCCGACGAGGATCCTTTTTGCTATGTGAAACGTATTGTGTTTTTATATTCTTTGGTATTTCATCAATGAAAATTACTCGCTCCTATGAGCTCTGTTCTGTATGACAATGACATTACCATTCATTTGGAAAATTGATGAAAAAATATCAAAAGACGTTTGGAAATATTCTCGCTGATTTATTTGCCTATTAATTATCAATGCTATACTTGCCAGCATACTGATTGGCCTGGTGATATATCGTGGAAAACCGGATTTAGTATTCGATAACCGATGTAACCAACTCATTTGTCGGTACAATTAGCAATATATACTCAGTTCTACATGACAAAATTTACCGACATCAAAATCCTCGACTACGTTGAGAAATCGAATTTCAAAAACCAATCCTTTGAAGATTGGGCAGAATTTGAACATGAGTATCAAGTATCATCTGATCCGAAAACCGAAGCTATAGAAAAGGCCTATTTCTCTATGGAACGGTGTAAGAAAGCCATACCTGCTGAATTAGAGGCTGTAATTACAATGGAATACGATCTCTTACAAGTACTTTCGGATATGGAAATACTCGGAGTATATGTCGACCGGGAAATACTTACCGAGCTGAGCTCAGAACTCCAAGAGAAATCACGACTCTTGCTTGCGGAAATGCAAGATCTTGTCGGAGAATGATTCAATCCCCTCTCGGCAAAACAGGTACAACATATTTTGTATGACCGGATGGGAATTTCCAAAGGGAAAAAAATCAAAACCGGTTTTTCCGTAGATTCCGAGACCCTTGAGGAAATATCAAAGGAATACGCTATAGCCGGAATGATCCTTGATTACCGTGCAATGGAAAAATTACGGAGTACGTATTGCGAATGATTGATCTGACACATTCATCCGGAAACTGGGAGAATTCACACGAACTACAAGCAGACATTCACATCTACTGGCAGATTATCGAGCGAAAGCCCGAACCTACAAAATATTCCGGCATGAGGCGGGTACTCCGCCCGTATCAAATCAGCATTCCGGCCAGAAAAACCGTGATTCAGTTATGTAGTAGCTGACTACTCCCAAGTGGAAATCCGCGTGTTGGCGATGCTTTCGAACGATACCAACCTATTGCAAGCATTCAAAAATAACGAAGACATACATACCCGAACTGCCAGGTTCCTGTTTCCGTCATCGGAACACATTTCCAGCGATCAGAGGAGAATTGCGAAATCCGTAAATTTTGGGGTCATTTACGGAATTACGGGTTTCTGACTTTCCAAAATGATCAAAGCGACACCTCGCGATGCCACGCAGTATATTGATGCGTTTTTTGCTCAATATCCGCAGGTTCGCGAGTACTATGAAACGATTATCACCAAAGCGAAAACTACTGGGTATGTTGAAACGTATTACGGCCGGCGGAGATATGTCAAAGGTCTCAAGGATGCAAATGCCATGATGCGGGCAGGGGCAGAAAGGGAAGCGATTAATATGCCAGTCCAGGGTACCGCGGCAGATATCGTCAAGCTTGCTATGATCGAACTCCATCGAAAAATTCGACTCGGAGAAATCCCAGGAAAACTCATCATGCAGGTCCACGATGAGTTGGTTATGGAAGTTTCAGATGCGGAAGTCTCAACAACTATAAGAAAACTCACAGAAGTCATGGAATGAATCCTCTCGCTTTGAGGCATTTCCCTTAGGGTCGATGTTCACTCCGGAAAGAATTGGGCAGAAGCAAAAGGATAGAAATTCCTACGCCTGTATTACAGCAGCATATCGGTACGATTTTTTCGGACGATTATTACCTCCATTATATCGAATCAAAGTTTCCGTATCGAGAGCAAATGCTGAATCAATCGATATCCGATGGGAATATTTGTAGCGGAAAAACTCCATAGAAAGCGGATTTGTACCAATAGCCATTCTCGCTGCATGGATTTCTTGGTATTGATCCGGCTTCAGAAGAGAAAAGTACTGAGAGATTTCACTTTGGTGGCGATGAATTACTGGCTCGAGTGCATGGCGAAGTTTGGCAAAGTAAACATGTCCTAAAATCAGATTCAATTCTGGATTCTCTATGAAAGCAGACATATTCCGAACCACTTTTTTTCATCAGTTAGCATCCGAACTAGTTTCAAACCATTTGATCATCACACGAAGCGCCACATCTGATTGCAAATAGTTCAAAATATCCGGTGAAATATTTAGAAAATGCGGTTGGTAATCGAAAAAATGATTTGAGAAATCCCTTACGGTCGCCGGTATCATCTGCATGAGACCGTGGGGTCAGTATTTTGAACCATGGGTAACAATTCCACGGGATTCCATAACCACAAGCCGGGACATCAAGCTGGGATCGATGTTTAAATTACGAGAAAGCAAAACGAGAAGCTTTCCGTAATTTAATAAAAAATTGATTTCGTCGTGGTTTCTCAAAGTTTTATTTCATAACTGTGGCTGACGAACATTCTTATGGGATTGATTCAAAATATCCTCATATTTCAATTGAATATCATTCTTTACAATATCGGAATCATTCAGTATTCCGTGTGGAGCAAGCAGGGTACCCAGGGATATTCCTGTAGCAGTCCGAACAAAATTCCTCCGATTCGAAGGAGGAATCGCATCTGTATTTCAGCAATTATCCTGTAAGTGTACATTCATAATATCGATGGTATTCATGAGATTTGATATGACAAAATTAAATTCGGACTTTGATAGAAAAAGCCTCTCTATATAATCACTGCATGTCAAAAAAAGAACATCGAGATCACGCACTCTATTCCCTAATTGCCCCGAGAATCCTTCGGATATTTTCAGAAGAATTACCCGATGCTGGAAGACCCAGTTTCAACCGATGCCGTATCACGCCGGATGGCGTATATTTGGATCTCTTTATCTATCGTTTATATGAGCCTCGTAAACTTGCTAAGCAGCTCAGCCATTATGCTCCAGAAATACAAAAGTTAATTGCTGATGCCAAAGTTCTTTCACGAATGCCGAAGGTGCGATTCCGGGTAGATACTGGAATGGGAAATACGGAATCCGTCATACATATACTTGATGACATACGTTCGAAATATGACCTCTCGTAAATGAACGATTCTCAAAATCAAACAACTGATCTGATATTTCCAGAACCGGAGTTTTTCGAATACGCTTAAACAAGAACGTACGAAAAAATATCTGTACCAGAATGAACCGAAACATCAGAGTTGGATTCATTTCTATAACAAAGCACGACGTTGAGCGTATTATCGACCCTTATATTCCACATATGTTGAAAACAAGCTCGGATTCAAATTATCATTTGCTCTGATTGGACTCACACTGCTCGGTTCAAGCTTGTATATTCTCATAGCATCCCCGTATTTTCAGATCTCCCCAAACCGGATGATTATTGAAAGGGATGACATGTATTCCGACGTAAATATTGCTTATAAGGCCATTGAACCCCTCTATTCTCAATCGCTTTGGACACTCGATAAAAACGAAACAAAAAACCTAATCCAGTGACTTGAGAAGAACATAGTAACCGTTGATGTAAGCTATCTGCTGCCAAATTCACTCAAGATCATTATTAAGTCATCCCCACCAAAATACTCAGTGGATTTTCCCGGCGTTGGTCGAAATTATCTTTTATCAGAAAACTGAATCCTGATTCCGAATAGAAACAAAGAAATACAATTCCCAAGGTTACAAATTTACTCGAGTAAGCTGAGTGAGTCTTCATTTTTGGACTACAAGGAAGCAGTTAATCCGGGAGCTATGCAAAAAATTCAAGCCATTTCAAAGGTATTTTCTGTAGATTTCGCATCATCCATTATAACTTCTGAAGTGTACTATATGACGGAGAACGAATTCCACATCCTTTTGGAGAATGGGATACGAATATTGTTCATACTGGATAACTCACTCGAAAAACAGTTGCTGAGTCTAAAACTCGCTTTGGAACAAACTCCAGGCCTACTCACAAGTCCGGAAAATACCTACATCGATTCCCGTATCGTCGGTAAAATTTTCGTCTGCAAACCGGTAGAAGAATGTAAAAAGAATCTTATAAAAATATATGGCATCCCTCCTTACTAACCCTCCAAACCTTACTATCCCGTTTCCGATTCGGATTTTTGAAAATGAAATACTCCTTTCGATAGTTCTATGATCGATATTGATTGTTTTTATGATCTACCATCAGTGGAAAAAAATTGAATCGGAACAAAAATCGGAACCTTCAGAAACAATCAGTACTACTTCACAATCAGCAAGAGATATATTAAAAAAAGCCATTCTCTCGCTTTCACCGGATGCAGTAAATTTTTGAGATGAACTATCGAAACTGTTGAGGGACTATATCTGAGAAAACTTAGAAATTCAACTATCACCAACTCAAACCGTCGAACAATTGCAAGAAAAGCTTCCACAGGAATTATGAAATGTTTTCGTAAAGATTCGCGATATCCGATATGCACCGAAATGATACCATTCAAAAACTTGTATCCAGGTTCAAACTTATATTTTAGAACTCATTGAACAACATGCAATTTAGTCAACCCTATGCGCTTGGACTTCTCGTTCTCGTACTCGTTCCGCTCTTTACGACCCTTATTATTGATAGGCGCTATCAGATTTATCTTTCAGAGTATTTCAAAGAGAAGTCTTCAAAGAAATTTACATGGATACGAACGTTTCTCGCAAGTACCATCATCATTGGACTTGTCTTGACCCTAGCAAATCCTATACGTACGCAATCAATTCAAAATCCACTCAAAAACGGAATAGACATTCTGTTTGTTCTCGACCTTTCCAAGAGTATGCTCGCGGAAGATATCACTCCTAACCGGATTAATGCCGGGAAACGGGTACTTTCGAATTTTATCAGCAATCGGCAAGACGATCGCATCGGACTAATAGGATTTTCTGGAAAACCATTTGTATTCAGTCCACTCACCTTTGACCATATCGGATTGTTATCGATCGTTTCCGATATGACGGTAGATTCTATCAAGCAGGAAATACCAGGGTTCTCCGGTACGGCCATCGGTGACGCATTACTGCTTGCGAGCGATAGTATGATAACTGAACCTGAACGAAAAAAAGTAATAATCCTGTTAACCGATGGGGAAGCAAACGTTGGTATTGATCCGAAAATTGCAAACGAATATATGAAACGAACAGGATATGTCGTACATACTATCGGTATTGGAGACCCAGAAGGAACAGAATTATACGTAACGGATTCTTTTGGTAAAAGGCAGTATTTCATGGATTACAAAGGTATTCCAATTCGAGCGAGTATCGACGAGAAACTGCTCAAACAAATCGCTGCCGACAACCATGGAATCTATGCCAATGCTGCATCACTCAATCAAATGGAAAAAGCGCTGGAAGACCTGAACAGGCTCTATGGGAAAACTCTAAAAGTTCCCGAAGAAATCCAAGTGATATCCTATGCCGCTAATATTGCCTTCGCTCTTATTTGAATAGTATTATTATGGATAATATTTGAAATGTTTACCATAACGAGTGCCTTTCATTTGCGAAAATTATCCAAAATTACTCTTACCGCAGAAAGTACCAATTACACTACCGTTACTCGTATGATTTGGAGCAAACGAGTTTTTCTCATATTTGGAAGTATCATATTGTGCGCCTGAGCTTTTACCTATCACTACTCACCGCCACTCGGTACTATATCTATACTTATTGATGGCTCCAAGAGCATGCTGGTAAGGGATGTTTGAACCTCTCGATTTGAGCTAGCAAAATGAATAGCAAAAAAAATTATTGAGCAATATTCAGGAAACCCTATCGGTATATCGCTATTTGGTGGCGATTTGCTAACGGTACTTCCATCGACCTATGATACAGGAATTCTCAAACAAAATCTTGATTCTCTATCTCTTTCGAACATAGCAGGAGGAAGTGATATTATGGGGTCGGTTCGCTCGTTTATATCAAGTATTTGAGAGAATCCACACACGATTTTCGTAATTTCTGATGGTGAAATCGTAGGAAATCGATCAAGTATTACTTCAGCATATCTCAATCTTCCCAAAAACATCTCCTTATGGACGATAGGAGTGGGAACAGAAAAATGAGGTTATATCCCATTGGGAACTGACATGTTCGGAAATACTATGGTAAAAATGATTAATGGTTCGCCCGTAATCAGTAAAATTTCAGAAGAATTACTCCAGAAACTCGCGCAGAATTGAGGGGAATATATCCATGCGACCGATTTAGATTCCATAAAAATTCAGGCAGGTAATGGTGGTGCGTCAATCGGACTTACTTCTCTCTCAGACCAGATGATTTTCACAGGCTCCCTCTTGCTCCTTCTTGCCATCACTCTCCCCTATCGTAAAAGAATAACCAGATAATTTTTTATGAAACAAAGATCAAAAAACTTACTCATAACTGCTCTGCTCTGCTTATCCATTATCGTATTGTTTTGGAAATATTTTGCCATGCAGTTACTCCCACTGTACAGTCCGTCAATGGATGCGGTATTACGATATGCCGGTGAACCACTCTCGAGAAGCTGGGTATACTTTTACCGTGGCAACGAAAGATTTCAATCTTCCATGAAAGAAAAGGAAACGAACTTAAGCGGAAGTATCGAAAAAATGGATAGCGCCATAGATTGGTATTTGGAGAGTTTGAATTTTCACGAATCCCGAGAGGCTCGGGAAAATCTTAAAGCTGCCCAAAATGAACTTCGCAAACTCAAGGAAGAATCATCCGTAAATGAACAAAAGAAGAAAGAGGAAGAACCACCGAAAGAAAATGATTCGAAAAATACAAAATGAGATACGCAAAGTTGAAGTGAATCAAAATCGTGAGAATCAGGGAGTGGTTCGCAATCATCGGATTCCGGTAGCGGCTCAACTGGTAGCAGTTGAAAAACAGAGAAGTCCAACCCTTCTGGAAAGACAACCGAATGAAAAGAGGAGAGTAACCAACCATCATCGGAATGAGAGCCGAAAGCAGGACCTCGTGGGTATACGAATTCTGGAACGTTCTCTGAAGGATTTTCCGGCAGTACCTCTAACTCTGGACTAAGTTCTCAAGATGAGAAAACCCTAAAAAATTCTCTAGAATTTCTTAAAGAACTGCAAAATCAAAAGGGGCAGTTTACCAGACCGAAATGAGTTCCTGATAAAAATGATGGTATGTGAGGTATATTCGAAAAGTACTTTTGAAATGGCTCGCTCTTCGAAAACGAAAGAGATACTGATCCTTATGATTATTAGAATCAAAAATCGTGTTTGTCAAAAAAAGCAGGCCCTATTCCACCCAATGGGAATTTTACCCTACGAGATTGACGGAAATAATCC
>JAVHRB010000063.1:0-1965 GCA_036171455.1 Patescibacteria group bacterium | reverse complement strand
CCATGAGGTAGGAAGATTTCTTTGCATGTAAACTTGACGCTGCAACTTAACAAAATCTATAAATGGACAAATATAGGTTCAATTGAAACTTCTAGAATCTCAAAAAAACTTGCCTCCCACCCAACATATACTACAATACCTCAAATTCTCATTCCTATCATCCTTCTATGATTCCACACAAAATAAAGAGATCACTACTTCCATTTGGTTTCACTCTCGTAGAGCTCATCATCGTTATCACGATACTTGCGATTCTCGGTACTATAGGGTTCCTGGCTCTAGGGGGATATTCCTCCAAGGCTCGGGACAGTGCTCGGGTCGGAGACATCGCCACCGTATCCAAATCGCTCGATCTCAGTATCGTGACTGCGGGTTCGTATCCCGATCCCGATAGTTCCTTTGCGGTTACCTACTCGGGAGGAGTCGTATGGAACCAGGGAAAGGTAGGAACCAATGTTATCAACTATCTCAAGAGCTCTATCTCTGGAGGAGGTATCAATAAGAAACCTGTAGATCCTCTCTCATCTCAGGAGTATGTCTACTCCAGTCTCGCCTATGGGAAAGCCTACCAGATCAAGGCAGACTACGAGGGAGATGTGGCAGTATCCCTGAGTCCGATCCTGGATACCGCCTACGCAGCAGCGGGAGATCCTACCGTCGCGTATATCAAGGGAACCTATGGAGGAGTGACGGCAAGAACCATTGTTCCAAATGGTACAGGAAGTATTGTCTATGTCCTTGCCATTCCGAGTATTATTACGAGTACGGGATCGGTAGGTATTGAAAAAATAGAGATCACTTCTGGGGATTCCCTCTCGGGAAAACTGCTCTTCAACGGGAAACCCTTGAAGGCCGCGAGTGGTTTCAATCCGAACCAGGTAGTCTATTCTGGAGGAAGTCTTCCGAGTACGGATACGGAAATGGAGAACATAGTAAACAAACTCAAGGCTGTCTATGAGAACAGTGATATCCGGGACAGTTCAAGTTTAGCGGGACTCCTCAGTGTTACGGGAAGTACGACGAATCTAGTGGCATTTGGGAGTAGTATCGTGAAGAATCAGTTGGGAGGGACGAGTGGGGTGGTGAGTACGGATGTTGGAGGAAATGGAAATACTATAACTGGAGATGATACTACTGGGAGAAATTGGTCGGATGGAAGTTATGCTACGAGCTGTAATACGTATCTCAATCCTACGGCTCCCAAGGTATATTCCGGAGTCACTGGAAGCTGAGTTTATTGGATAGATCCAGATGGTGCGGTAGGGAACGCGGCTTTCAAAGTCTATTGCGATATGAGTACGGATGGTGGGGGGTGGAATTTGGCTCTAGGCGTCAATACATCTGATGGAAACGTATTACATTATGAGAATACCAATTTTTGGACAGCTCAAACGGGTGTCATAGGGAGTATAACCAACCCATATGGTGCGGATTATAAAAATAGCGATATGTTTTATAGTTATGGAATATGAACGAAAATTCTGGTGAAAATTTCAGACTCTGCAAAAAACCTCGTCGCATGGAGATCGTATAATCTCAAAACTGCAAATATGAGTTTGTATACGTACTTCAATTCCACAAGTGGTACTCAGCTAACCAATGGTGCGCTGAATAACTTTTGAATTGTATGACTGAATGTAAAAGAACCCATTATTCAACCTGGCACTCATCTGTATGTAAATACCAATAGGTGAGTAGGAGACTTGGATAGAATTTCCATTTGATGAACTATCTCGGATAATTACGGGGGGTGACTTTGAACATGGTATGACAGTAATATAGATCGTGCTCGACCACGAGCTGATTGAGAATTGTTGAATTGTTCATGGGAAGGTTGAGCTTGTAGGATATGAAGCGACTATGATTCGGCAACTGCTAATGGATGATGGAATTATGGATCGTGAATCAGCTATAAATCAATCACCCCGCAGCAAGCTGACGGGGTATGACCTAGATCCTACAATC
>JAVHRB010000062.1:0-34035 GCA_036171455.1 Patescibacteria group bacterium | reverse complement strand
GGAAGAAGCCTTCCAGAAGGAGTGAGAAAGTTGCATTTCAGTTTAGAATCCAAGACTGAACTTGCAAAAATTCTAAACAAACTCTTACAAGAACTCAAAATCGAGAAACTCGAGTGATTCATCTGTGCTAATCATATTCACTTTTAACTCAAGATTCCTCCAAGTATTGCAGTATCTAAAGCTATCTGAATTCTCAAGGGAAAATCTGCCATAAGACTTCACAATATGTTCTCCAAAAAGAAACAAGTCACAGGAAAACATTTTTGGTCGAGGTGATACTTTGTAAGAACTACTTGACTTGATAAAGATATGATCAATGCTTTACATTAAACATCAGGAACAAGAAGATAAGATTGAGGATTGAGATCAACTTGATCTTCATTTCTAAACTACCCTCGCCTAGACCCTTCTAGGGTCTTCTTGCAAAAGCCCCCACCTTTGGTGGGGGTTGATTACTGCTACGGTTTTGGCTGAATGATTTCTTGTTCTTTGGCAACGTAGCGATTGTCGGAATCTATAATGATATCGCTGCCAAAATAGGTTATCTGATTTGAATCCGAATCATCTAATGGTACCGTATAGATCATTTTTCCTGACTCATCGACGAAATAGTTCTTGTATTTGAGAAAATTTCAGACCGAACTGTCAGAAGCGATAAATATTCCATAGTTTTTATTCTTGAGATCGAATATTTTAGCATTGGAGGAACCAGTTGCAATACTGAGGTCGGATTGTAGATATCCAATTGCTCCAGTCGATGAGGTTTGGCTTACAGTATTGAGAATGACTAATTCTTTAGTGTTCGAGTAAATGGTAGGATTGAATTCTACGATTTTTATCTGATAGGTACTGTCCAAATCCAAGTGGAGATATCAAGTACCGGTCTCGTCTGGAAATATTGCCAAAGCCCCAGTGTTGTTCGTGTTCTTTCGAATCCGGCTTGCGCTATTAGAGTTGTTCCAAAATACGTTTCGAAAAATCCCATCTTTCCGTATATATCCGTAACTGACTTTTCGTGCAAGATCGTCATCCTCCATATATCCGACCGGATATTGGATAGTCCCGGTGGAATAGGGTTGATAATTGTCCGAATCAAAATTTGAATCGATTCCCGACATACTTCCAAGATTCAGGGAAACGACCGATCCATCCGCATCGTTCAAAAGTCCCGTCAGTGTACTGGTGCCTGCTAGGCTCGCGGTAGCGGATCAAAACGACACACCGCTAAATGATAGAAAATCTGACGTATACGAAAGGTGAATGGTTTGTCATGTATGAGATACACTAGAACCTGAGCAATAGACTTCCGTTCCTATCTTGTCTACCGTGGTTGGAATATTCTCGGTATAAGTACTCCCCAGGTTCGTTCCGCTCAATGAAAGTACTGGACAATTCGTAGTATCGAGAAAACCGCTGCCGGTCTGATTGAGCGCAATATCGTATTCGATACTAGCCGATCCCCGTTCCTCGATATTTTTGGAGAGTTTTGTATTCATTTGGGAAAAACGCGAATTTTCATAGAGGATCTGGGAACGCGAAAATATCATATATCCCAGTATGACTGCAAAATTTACCAAGATAATGGCATAGATAAGCACGGTACCTTTGTGTTTTGAGTCTTGCATTAGAATACGAGATTAAATGGCAAAACTACCTCCTCGGATACCTCGTTTACGGATTTTCCCATAAGATTTGGTAAGGATTGTTCATAAATATTAGCATCCACCTCAAAGAGTGCTCAGGAATTGTAGGCTGTGATGGAAAAATCCTTGGTTAGGAGCGCTGGATAGAAGCGGTCGGATTGAAATAATACCGCGTATGCGCTCGACGGGATTGTCAACAAGGAAGCAATCTGACTTTTCGTGAGTTCCTGGATTCCGAGCACTTTGTTGTCATATATTCCAAAATTTCCGCTTGCGTCAAGTTTTGCACTGCCGTTTCCGTCAGAATTTTTCAGATTTACTACTCCAACCAATGCTCCGTTGGTGGCACCGGAATTCACGAGGAGGAGAACGTCGTAACCAGGATTAGCGTTCACGAGAATGCTTCCGCTGGAATAATTCGTCCGGAGCTGGTTCAGTTTGTCTACAAAGGTGGTCATTTCCGTATGGATTGTGGTTCGAGCTTTAGCAGCTTGAGCTTCTGTATTGCTTTTGAGGATAAAATAGGTCGATCCTCCGATAATTAGAGTAGAAATAGCAATGGATACTACCATTTCCACCAGGGTATACCCACTGGTGTGGCTCGGTGATTCCGAATGGAAAATAGAGGTTAAAGTAGGCATTTTTTAAAAAATCGAGTAGAATTTGGGAGAGTTATAACTTTTTTATATGAATTATATCGACCGTCGATGAGAAACCCTTGTCGGTATTATAGTATGAGTCGTGATTATTGCGATAGTAATTGGAAGTATCGCAAAGATACTTTCTATTCAGTATGTTATCGAAGATGAATATGTTAGAAATCAAACCCTTTCTAACCTCCAGAACAATGCTTCGAATATTGTAAAGAAAGCAGACACCGCCACTATAGCAGAAAACGACGTATTTTCAATTTTCAAGGATGGGGTAAACCATCAGTTCGTTACGATGACCGGTGCGAATACTAGTACGTACAAGTACATCGACAGTCGGGGGAATTGGGTATCAAATACTGGTTCTTTTTATGGAACTATTTATACCCGACTCTTTTTCGTTGAGAAAAACGATATATTACCGACACACAAGCAAATCATAAAAGGTGAAGTTCGGGAACTTATTCGAAATCAATAGTGGTATCGTGAAAAAATTGATCTACTTTACGATATAGAAAATTACTGATTTTCCCCAGTCGCTGGATGATATATCGCCTTGAAGCGATGGGGTTTCATGATTCTGGAGTAAAAGGATGGAACTATTGTTCGAGAAAAATGGATCCGGAACGTTGAAAACATTTGGAATGTTCGTACTGGAACTTACTACGCTCATACTGATACCTTCGAAATTTTGAAGTCAGAGGTTCGAATTATAGGCATAGCCATGAAGTTTTTGATCGGATTCACAAAAATAGACGAAGGTCGAACTGTCATAGTTGAAATTCAGATATCCTGCATCTACCCCTTCCGCGTAACCCCCGAATTTATAGCCATATCCGGTAGGGCATTTGTCGGTAGAATCCACGATATGAACATTATTGACCAGAGTCGTGGAATCCCAATCTAGTTTGAAAAATCCGTATACGCTGTCATAATAGTATCCTTGGAGATAGTTGCCGATAGTTGCCGATAGTTGCCGATAGTTGCCGAATCGTTATCTTTGTTCATGTATTGGATAGTATATTGTGACCCGGTTGAAGTGGTTCCCGTTGAAAACCACACCAAACTATTCGTTCCCCCACTGCCCGTTGCCGATTGGGAAGCGATATTAAAAGAAACGGTATCCAGAGCATATGCTATGACGGAGACGAAAAAAAATCCCGCAGCCACTCAAGCTAAAACATATTTGGTTACGTCGTACATCCTAAAATGCTGCATATCTCTAGATTGGAACATAGTGAAACCCGTATTTTCTTCGGAAAGTATGACATACTATCGGGAGAGAGTCAAAAAAACCGGAGTTCGATTTTCGATTTGTCTCCTATTTTTTAAGTCGTATAATCATTAAAATTTTTTTCTCCAACATGATATTTGGTAATCGATTATATTTTCAGAAAAAGAAAGGCGGTTTTACAATGGTAGAATTGATCGTAGTTTTGACGATAGTAGCTATACTTGCTGCTATTTCTTTTGTTTCGTATACCAGTATGATGTCCGATGCAAGAAATTCTGTCCGGAAGACGGATATGTCAGAAATGAAGGTACGATTGCGGGGAATTGCCCAAAAAGTAGGAGCCTATCCGCTTCCTTCTGCGCCTTTTGCTATGACGAATAGTGGGTACCTCGCGGTGAATCAGGGTAATACTGACACTGTAGAAACAGAAGAAGGTGGATCACCTCGAAAAGACCCGAAAAGTAAAACCTCTTACGTCTATTCTACGGTTACCAATCGCCACGGATATCAGATTGGAATGATTTTGGAGGGCGAAAACGACACCTATAACAGCTTGGTTGATGGGGATTATATTCCGTTGGTTCCCAGTGTGTTCCCGAGCCTTATTCTTGCAATTACTTCAACTTCGACTATAGAGGTACATGATGGAATTGGCGCAGGATCTGCCAATCGGACCAAATTTGTCGTCCAGAATGGAACTTTAAATCTCCCTTATAACATAACAGGATGAACATTCGCAACTGCCACGAGCTTTTCCGGAGTCATTACTGAAACTGGGGTAAACCTTACGAAATCCAGTAATTATTCGAGTTGCCAGGCTATATATGAGGGGGGAAAGAACATGGGGCCGGGTGATTATCTCATAATCGATAGTACGGGAGCATTGACCATGACGGGGTGTATAATGAATCCTCCCACCTATTAGGGAGAAACGCCTATCGAGGATTTTCAATTTCATCGATCGATTTGAAAAATTTACAAAAGATTTGCGTGAAAAAACATTTCCCATATACTCTGCGGCGCACTTGGAGTTGTAGCTCAGTTGGTTAGAGCGTCCGCCTGTCACGCGGAAGGTCGCGAGTTCGAACCTCGTCAACTCCGCCATTCAGCTTTAACCGAATGGATTAAGTTGCACAAAGCCACCCCTTTGGGGCCTTAGCTCAGTTGGCTAGAGCGCCTGTTTTGCACGCAGGAGGTCAAGAGTTCGACCCTCTTAGGCTCCACCATTCATTCTCGCATTATTCCAACAGAAACCCTCAATAGACGGTTTCCAAAGAATTTTGTATTTGTCACTTTTTAGTAATTTGTTCTATGGGAGTTCGTAATAAACGTCCGCGTCAAGATAACTACTCCGTAAACCATAAGGGGCGGAAATCTGGTAAAAAGATCGAGCACGCAATCGGTCACTTTAAAAAACTTCAGGCGCGTCTCGCGTTCGAAGGCGAAACACTTTGGCTGAAAAATGCCATGGAATTCGTTATGAAGAAATTTAAAAAATATTCTATTAATCCTAATAAGATTTAATTATGGCACGATTAACTACTCACGCTCATCGCAAGATTAAACGAGCCATGGACCGAATTACCAAGAAGATGCGAAAAACAAAGCAAAAATAAGCTTTGCAAAAACGCTTCTTTCGCTACAATAAACACACTTTTAATTCTCTATTTTAACTAATATGGCTACTTTCGACCGTTCAAAACCACATGTGAACATCGGTACTATTGGTCACGTTGACCACGGTAAGACTACAACGACGGCTGCAATCAGTCTCGTACTTTCAAAGAAATACGGAGGAGACGTATTCGCGTTCGATCAGATCGACGCTGCTCCAGAAGAAAAGGCACGAGGTATTACTATCAATACCGCGCACATTGAATACTCTACTGGCGCTCGACACTACGCTCATGTTGACTGTCCTGGACATGCTGACTACGTAAAAAACATGATTACTGGTGCCGCTCAAATGGACGCTGCGATTCTTATCGTTGCTGCTACTGACGGACCAATGGCTCAGACTCGGGAACACATTCTCTTGGCTCGTCAGGTAGGGGTTCCTTACATCGTGGTATTTATGAATAAATGCGACATGGTTGACGACGAAGAGATGCTTGACCTTGTAGAAATGGAAATCCGAGATCTCCTTTCAAAATATGAATTTCCCGGTGATGACACTCCAGTTATCCGAGGTTCTGGTCTCGTGGCTCTCGAAAATCCTACTGATATGGAGAAACCTTACGGAGCTAAGACAATTATTGAACTTTTTGATGCAGTTGAAAAATTCGTACCAGTTCCAGAACGAGCTCTCGACAAGCCATTTATCATGCCAGTTGAGGATGTTTTCTCCATTAAGGGACGAGGTACCGTTGTTACAGGAAAAATTGAACAAGGGGTTATTAAAGTTGGTGACACTATCGAAATTGTTGGACTTCACGATACTCAGACTACTACCATTACCGGTGTAGAAATGTTCCACAAGCTCTTGGATCAAGGTCAAGCTGGTGATAATGCTGGTCTTCTCCTCCGAGGTATTGAACGAGATCAGGTAGAGCGAGGACAAGTTCTAGCAAAGCCAGGATCTATCAAGCCACATACCAAATTCGACGCTGAAGTGTACGTACTTACCAAAGATGAAGGTGGACGACACACTCCGTTCTTCAAGGGATACAAACCTCAATTCTACTTCCGAACCACTGACGTTACTGGAGCTATCGAGCTTCCAGCAGGAGTAGAAATGGTTATGCCAGGAGACAACATCAAGATGACGATCGAACTCGGTCAGCCTATTGCGATGGACCAAGGACTCCGATTCGCTATCCGTGAAGGTGGACGAACCGTTGGTTCTGGAGTTGTTGCCAAGGTTATTGCCTAATACCATTTTTGAGCTGAGCCGGATTCGTTCGGCTCAGCGACTAAAGTACTATTACTTACATATTGTATGACTACAAAAAAAGGAAGTATCCGCATCATTATCCGATCTTTTGAGCATAAGCTCATTGATGAGGCAGTACGCAAAATTGTGACTACCGCAAAAGATTCCGGAGCCATCGTTGTAGGACCAATTCCTCTCCCTACCAAGATTGAAAAAATTACCCTCAACCGATCTACCTTCGTTAACAAGGATGCTCGTGAGCAATTTGAAATCCGACGCCACAAGCGTTTGATTGACATCAATGAACCTACTTCCAAGACTCTCGAACTTCTTCAAACGGTAAATATACCAGCTGGAGTCGGAGTTGATATTAAAATCGCATAATTATGTCTAGAGTTTGCATGCTTACGGGCAAGAAGACCGGTGTTGGAAACAATGTTTCACACTCAGTTCGAAGAACAAAACGAAAGTTTTACCCAAACTTGTTTTGGAGAAATATCAAGGATCCTGAGTCAGGAATGACGCTTCGTTTGAAGCTTTCTGCAAAGGCGATCAAAACCCTGAAAAAGAAAGGTATTCTGTAGCCGGAGCCTCGTCCGCTCCTACCTTGCCCTGGTGGTGAAATGGTAGACACGCAGGACTTAAAATCCTGTTTCTTCGGGAGTACGGGTTCGAGCCCCGTCCGGGGCACCAAAATTCAAGCTCCAATTCTCAATCAATTTATATCATATGTTAAAGATTCGACTCTCTCGTGTTGGTAGAAAACACGTTCCCATCTATAGAATCGTAGTTTCCGAACATTCCCAATCTGCAAAGCATGGGTATATCAAGGTACTCGGTCACTACAATCCAATTACCAAGGCTCTCGAATTTGATGCTGCAGAAGCTGAGAAATATATCAAGAACGGAGCTCAGTATTCTGAAACTATGGCAAAAATTCTAAAAAAGAACGCCTAATGTCCGCCAAAGATTTTCTAACTTTTATAGTAGATTCTCTCGTGATTCACAAGAGTGACGTTATAATTGAACAAAAAGAAGACGAACTTGGCACTTTGGTTACCATTAAAGTAAACAAAGATGATATGAAAACGATAATCGGTAGAGAGGGAAATACTATATCGGCTATTCGTACGGTGCTGAGAGTGTTCTGATCTAAACAAGGCGCTCGAGTCAACATAAAAGTACTCGAAGATGAGTCCCGCTAAACGGGATTTTTTCTTGCCTTTTTCCTATCTCCTCGTAGTATTCAATCCAATTAAACCAGTACCTATATGTTTATAGAAATCGCCAATGCCGCAACTCCCGATTTGGTAACTACGGCGTATGAACTTTCCGATGTTATTCGAATATCCATTGCCTTGGTAGTACTCGTCTCTGGATTTATGGCCGTGATTTTTATTATATGGTGAGGGGTTATGCTGATTTTATCTGGGGGAAAGGATGAAAAGGTAAAGCCGGCAGTGAATTCTATCCGATTTGCTGTTCTTGGAATAATCGTAATCATCATCGCGCTTTTTGTAACTCCGAAGATTGGAGATATGCTGGGATTGAAGGTGAGCAAATACGTAGATCCAAAAGAAATCTTTTCTACCATACAAACCCTATCTGGTAAATTTTTTGGTGGAGGAACGAGTGTGGAAATGACCCCGAATCAAGTAAGTCCTATTGATTCGAATTTCGATAAATTCTAGGGAAATCTCGTAAAAATACGAAATTCTCGTTAAAATACGAACTTCTCGGTAATTTCTGTGTTCCTCTCACTCAACGTACTAGTGTACATATCGCTACGGTACTCGAAATTACCTTCGAATTTCATTATTTTAATTAACTTTCCCGTGCGGTAAAGTCGCCTGTGTAGAAGGGGAATTAGAATACGCTTACGGGCGTATTTTTTGTAATTTCTATTTTATAAGCACTTATACCAAATCAACGTAAATCGCAGCACTTCCCGAGAGCGTAACCGGGAGGATATAGAGTTAGGTTAATTTGGTATTACTTCTTTTTTCGGAAAATAAATGTTCTTTTTTGTGAACGATGGTTTCATTCCTGATAGTCGTACATGGAGTATTCTTCAAATGTAATAATGCTGCTTTTAGCCGTATCTACTATTTTGAAATCCCGAATAGGAAGGGTGGAAACCAGCTTCTTTCCTTCGGTATTCAAATATTCATCCATGGAAAGTGCCCCGGAATCAAAAACGGTTACGTCGCTCACTTTTCTCACATAAGTATCTGATGAAATTTTTTCTATGATATTACCTGCAAGTGTCGATATTTTGAAATCTCATTTTATAAAATATGGGATTTTTGTAAATCGGAGCAATGTTCCACCGGTATCATAGAATCCAATGTCTGCGCTATATGGTTCGGTAGCGGTAGGTGCAGGAGAAATATTGGCAATACCTATCCGGACTGCTTCTCCAGTCATCAGACTTTTGGTAGAACCACTCAAAGTATAGGTAAAACCAGATCCGGAAATCGTGATTATGTCATTGGGATCATTCATAGATTGCCATGTTCCTGCGACTTGTTTTTCTAATGTTACATCCGCTGTTCCCATACCCCCCGACAGATTGGTAATGCCATCGAAAGATACCTGTATTTTCCCGATGTTTCAAAGATCGGAAGGAGGTCAATTTATGACAGTTTTTGTTAAGATATTTCCTGTTGCAGTACTATCACTCATGCGAAATAGCCCATTCTTTGCTCCAATAAGCAAAGAATTTCCGGAAAATTTTACGCTGGAAGGTGAAACAATACCCGTAGTTCGGGTAGTGATGACGAAAAGTTTCTGACTCGTAGTATTCCAAAATAGGAGTTCTTCATTCACTGGATCAGCAAGCACAAGAATATTTCCTATACTATCTATGCTGCTAATTCCCCCGAGTTCGGTTTCTAATGGTAACCCATTGTTCCCCCCACGGATACCGCTACCGATAATTCGAACGGAACCCGAGTATATGCTGAGTCCATCATTCGCGATGGAGTAATTCCCAACGGTATGTGTTTCTCCGTTTGAGAGACCATCTGCCTGATGTGTGACGAGATATTGATTAAGGCTTCATGTACACGTTCCGGTCATACTTTGTGTTCCGATAAATATGGAAGTCCCATCTATCTGAAAAATAGCTCCAGAAGTTGTGGCAACGGAAGATACCCCAGTATCCACTCGTTCAACTGGAAAAATGAGAGCGTTTTCTAGTTGGCGCTCTTGTTCATTTCGGTCTTGCTGTACGGAAAGCTGTCCTTCTGTTTTTTTGGTGACTTCTAATCCGGAAATTACGAAGGTAATTATTCCCGATACAAGAAAACTGAACAGTGTCAATGCTACGAGGAGTTCCACGAGAGAAAAACCTCGAATATCCGCAATAGATTCAAGTTTATTTAGGATACGACCCGACCGGCTAGGAAGTCAGAGATATAACGTTTTTTTTCTTGTCATGTGCAAATTATATACAAAATGCTAAAAAAGACTTTTCTCTTTGCAAATTTTGCCTTTTTCCCTATATTTTAAGCGAAAATTCAGCCTTTTTTTATGTCTCAAGATTTCGAAAACGAGCTTCCTCTTGCGGAAGACTCACCAGAACTTCCAATGGAAGATACGCTTACGGAGCAAACTCATATCGTGACCCTTCCGGATGCTATTTCCTATGATGGCGATTCTGACCGTTCCATTATTGAAGAAATGGAAAACTGTTATCTCGATTATGCGATGAGCGTTATCGTTATGCGTGCACTTCCTGACATTCGAGATGGTCTCAAACCGGTTCACCGACGAATTTTGTATGCCATGTATGATGGAGGAGTTCGTGCTACCGGAAAATACCGAAAATCCGCCCGAGTAGTCGGAGATGTTTTGGGAAAGTACCATCCTCATGGAGACAGTTCTGTATACGAAGCGATGGTCCGTATGGCACAGGATTTCTCGATGCGTTATATGCTCGTTGATGGACAGGGAAACTTTGGTTCCATGGATGGTGACAGTGCTGCAGCGATGCGGTATACCGAGGTAAAGATGGCAAAACTCTGAGAATTGATGCTGGCCGATATTGACAAAGAAACGGTTGACTGGCGTGATAACTATGATGCGAGTACCAAGGAGCCTACCGTTCTGCCGACTCGAGTGCCAAATCTGCTGCTGAATGGATCCGTTGGTATTGCGGTAGGTATGGCCACGAATATGCCTCCGCACAACCTGTGAGAAGTAGTGGATGCAATCCAATACATGCTCAAGGCAGATCCGTCTGAAGTGACTATTGATTCGCTTCTCGAATATATCAAAGGTCCTGATTTCCCAACTGGGGGAATTATATATAACAAAAAAGACATCGCTACGGCCTATGCTACGGGACGTGGTTCGGTAATTATTCGCGGACGTGCCGAAATCGACGAGCTCAAGAACGGACGAAGAGTGATCATTATCAATGAAATTCCCTATCAGCTTAACAAGAAAACCTTTATCGAGAAAATTGCCGATTTGGTTCAGGAAAAGGTTATTATCGGAATTTCTGATCTCCGAGATGAATCCAACAAAGAAGGTGTGAGGATTGTTATCGAACTCAAAAAAGACGCATTCCCCAAGAAAATCCTCAATCAGCTTTACAAGCTTACTCCGCTCCAAACGAGTTTTGGATATAATATGATTGCTCTGACGGATCGTGGAATGCAACCAAAACTGTTCAATCTCCACGAGATACTCGATGAGTTCATTGCTCACCGGAAAGAAGTCGTTACTCGGCGAACACAATACGAACTCAAAATTGCTCAAGCCCGCGCCCATATTCTCGAGGGTCTCAAAATCGCGCTCGACAATATCGACGCAGTCATCCGAACCATCAAAGAATCCGCAACCAAGGAAGAAGCAAAAACAAACCTCATGGTGAGATTCAGTCTTTCTGAACGACAGACGGATGCCATACTCGAAATGCAGCTCCAACGGCTCGCTGGACTGGAGCGAAAAAAAATCGAGGACGAACTCGCGGAGAAACTCCTCCTCATCGCAGACCTGCTAGATATTCTTTCCAAGCCTGCTCGCGTCGTCCAGATTGTGAGTGAGGAACTCGCGGAAATCAAAGATAAGTACGGAGACCCACGTCGGACCGAAATTCAACCCGGAGCTATTGGAGAATGGTCGCCAAAAGACACGATTCCCAATGAAGATGTTGTCATTACCTTGTCCAAGAATTCCTACATCAAACGGATCAAGTCCAATGCATTCCGAACCCAACGGCGAGGGGGAAAAGGGGTTACTACTACCGTAAAGGATGAAGATGAGGTAAAACTGCTGCTTTCTACCCAGAATCACAGTGATCTCCTGTTTTTTACGAATACGGGCCGCGTATTCCGATTGCCAGCCTATGAGGTTCCAGAAACCCAACGGACTGCCAAAGGACAGCCTATTATCAATCTTTTATCTCTGGCTAAAGAAGAATCTATAGAGGCGATTCTTGATATTTCTACTACCCAGGGAAAGCACTTCGCGCTGATTTCCAAAAAAGCCATCATTAAGCGGGTTGATTTTGAAGATTTGGCAAATATTCGAGCATCGGGTCTCATTGTTATGAAACCAAAAGACGGCGATGAACTCGGATGGGTCCTTTCTACCAATGGGGAAGATAAAATTCTTATTGTTTCAAAAAAAGGAAAAGTTATCCAATTTTCCGAATGAGATGTTCGGGTAATGGGACGTGCGGCTGCCGGAGTCCGTGGAATGCGAATCGGAAGTGATGATGCAGTCGTAGAAGCCGATGTCGTTGACGAAGCTGCAAAATATGTATTTACCGTAACGGAAAACGGAATGGGGAAACTCAGTAGTATTGAGGATTACCGAGAACAGGGTCGAGGAGGTTCTGGAGTCAAGGCGGGTTCTATGACAGCAAAAACCGGAGATATTATTGGAGTACACCTTATTACCGATACCGTACGAAAAGAAGGGGAAGTCATTCTGATTTCCCGAAATGGACAGACCGTACGAGTACCTCTTGGAACGATACGGGTAACGAGTCGGGTCACTCAAGGCGTTATCCTCGCAAAACTCAAAACTCCAAAAGACGCGTTTACGAGTATGACCGTTACTACCAAAGAAGAAGAGGAAGGAATTGAGGCTGGAACCAATGACCAAACGGAGCTCGGGGAATAGAAACCTGATAAAATGCGAACTTCTCGTTAAATTTTCCGTTCCTTACTCAACGTACCTGTGTACGTCTCGCTTCGGTACTCAAATTTTACTTCGAATTTCATCATTTTCTCGGGTTTCCGACAATTTCTCTATCGTTTCACCTAGGGTTTTAGAAATGTTGTAGAAATCTTGATCATTTTTCTTTCCGTATATGACCCGTTCTGAAATTCAAGCATTCCTGACACGACTCGGTATCATTACTCTGTTTGTTGCGGGACTTTGGCTGTCATACCAAGCCCGTGAGATACTTTGAGCCCTCTTGCTCGCGGGATTGACTGCCGTACTTGTTCACCCTATCGTTGGAGCTATTGAAAAAAGAAAAATTCCTAGAACAGTTGCTATTTTTCTTTTCTTCGTGTGAGCCCTGATTTTAGTATTGTTTGGCCTCGTCGTTATTTTCCCATTGCTTGCCAAGCAATTCATTCACTTTGAATCTATTATACGAGAATCTGTCGGCAAAATTACAACGCTCGCAACTTCCCCGGATGCGTTACAAAATCTGAAAATAGTCCAGTATCTCGATCGAGCAAATATTCCGGTGGATATTCCCGTAATTACCGGCTTTGTCAAAGATAATCTTCCCGGAGCCATCGATCAGATCGGAACATTCGTATCGAACGGGGGAAAGTCCCTTTTCCTCTGGATCTTTGGATTTTTTGGAGCTTTCAGTAATACGGTGCTGTATTTTGTATTTCTCGTTTTTATTTTGGCAGAGAGCAAGGAATTATTCCAAAATATCATTTCGTTTCTTCCCCAAAAAACGGCTTTACATATTGGGAAACAAGTACCAAAAATTCAAACTGCCTTGTTGTCCTGGTGGAAAGGTCAAGCAATCCTCTGTACGTTCATTGGGGGTATGACCCTGATAGTCCTCATATTGCTGAGTACGGTATTTTGAATTCGGGTGGAAAATCATTTGAGCCTCGCCCTGATAGCGGGACTTTGTGAATTTATCCCAATTTTAGGGCCGATGATTGCTATGGTTCCCGCCTTGTTGATTGGTATTCAGGGTGGATGGGTTGATGCTGTAGTACTCGTAGTCGCCTATGTGAGCATCCAACAGATAGAATCATTGTATCTGGTCCCCAAGGTTCATGGTACTGCCTTAAAGCTCTCGAATTTGGAGGTCATCGTTTGGATGACGATTTCGGGTACACTCTTTGGAATTCTTGGAATCCTTTTCACACTCCCTGTCCTGTCCGTTACTAAAATCCTGCTTTCCTCCAAAAAACTTTCATAAATCCCATGATTCGAATTCTCCTCGTCGAAGATGATACTACGATTTCCCTCATGCTTTCCGCCTATATCGAACGAGAGGGATTTCATATCGACGTAGCCCATGATGGCAATCAGGCGATTGAGTTGTTCCAGCTCAATCCGGATTTGGTGATTTTGGATATCAATCTTCCGGAAAAATCTGGTTTTGAACTGATACCGTTGTTTCGAAAGAGCTCAAAATCTCCAATTCTCATGCTTTCGGCGAGATCGAGCGAGGATGACAAGGTTCACTGCCTGCAACTTGGTGCCGACGACTATATTCCCAAGCCGTTTTCTGCAAGGGAATTGCTCGCTCGGATCCACCGGCATCTGGAGCGTTCCTTACCGCAAAAGTCGTTTGGGGAAGAGCTTCGTATGGGAAATATTGTTATTATGCCGTCACGGCTCCGGGTAGAACTTTCCGGCACGGAGGTGCGCCTTACCAAGACAGAATATGAAATCCTTCTGCACTTTTTCAAACATCCCGGAGAAGTGGTGGAACGGGCAACCCTCATGAAAGAAATCATTGGATACGCCCGTTATCTTTCGGATCGAACCATCGATACCCATATCAAGAACCTCCGAAAAAAATTTGAAGGAGAATTGGTCATCGAGACTCTTCGAGCTATAGGATACCGCATTCAAGCCATCTAGTATGAAATTTTCCCAGAGCTTCATCGTTTTCCTGTGAGTTTCGCTTATTCTCTTGATATCCGGAAATATTTTTGGACTCTACCACTATGCCCCCGTGTATTTTTCAAAATACGTCGAAGATGTTCGCAAGCAGAATACGGGAGATGAGACGGCGATTATCAACGCGTTCATTGACTCCAAGGATCTCGATCCAGCAGTGGTCGACGAATACCGTCAAACCCTCAAGGATTTGGGAGAGCTCACCAAAAACCTCGAAAATTTTTCCCAGTCGCAACGTCTTGAATTGCTCATGGCAGATTCGAATAATATCACCGAAGATCAAACCTACCGCCAAGCGGTATTTGTTTCTGGATTGGAAACTTTTTTCAAAAATCTCGTCTCTATTGCCTTCACTACGGAAAATACCCCGGAACGGGTGTTTTTTGTAAAAATTTTGACCCTGCTTCTGATTATCAATTCCATTTTGATTTCGGTAATCTTGCTCATTACGTTCATTTGGACTCGTATTATTTTTCAGCCAGTTGTTTCTCTGTCGCAACGCCTCAAAAAACTTACCGTGGAGCGGGATTATTCCAAGATTCTCTATTTGCGAAAAGATGAGTTTTTCCCCTTGATCCAGGCGGTGAACACCCTTTCGGAAAATTTGTCAGATCAAGAAAAGATTCGAGCGGATTTCGTTTCTGACTTTTCCCACGAAATCAAGACTCCGATTACCGCACTCAAGATATTTTTGGAGGGGGTAGAAGACGGCATCGTGGCTTTGGACGAAAAGGGGATGAACATCGTGCATTCGGAATTGGATCGCTTGCTCGTCATCACGGACTCGATTATGCAATACGAAAAAATCGAAGCACTCAAGGAACGGAACGTGGCGAGGACTACCTTTGATCTGACGCAAGTATTTTCCATGCTCCGTGACGAATACCTGCCGATTCTCGCGAGGAATTCCCAAATTATTTCCTTTGATGAAACCCCATTTTCGGTATTTCTCGAGAAGGATCTCATTATCCAACTCATTCATAACGTTTTTTCCAATTTTACCAAATACGCTGGCCCGAATACCCATCTCTCGGTACAATGGAGTATCCGCGCACGGAAACTTACCCTGCAGTTCGAAGATAATGGTCGTGGGGTGGCCAAGGAAAATGTGAAGTTCGTGAGGGAAAAATTTTACCAGGAAGATTCTGGTAGGAGCGGATCACAAACTCAGCGCGGTATCGGTATCGGGGTATCTCTGATTGAAAAGATTGCCAAAATCCATGGGGGACATATTTTTATTACGAGCGATATTGGAAAAGGTTTCCGGCTGAAAGTCGTACTAGAACACGAAGATTTGCGCCAGGTCTCTTCACGATAAATTCACCTCCACGATTTGCGCTTGATTGGTTTTTGATTAAGAATAGGGTACATGAAATGTGTTTTTCTCCGCTCCGCACTCCTGGGGGGTATTGCTTTGGCAATACTTCCAGTTTGAGTTTGGGCGAACGGGGAAGTTCCAGCTCCAACCCCAGTAATCCGGACTTCGACTGGGGAGGATTCGGTAGAAAAGCAACAGCAACGGCAACTTGCCATCAAAGCCCAAGAAAAAAAGGACGCGATGGAAGAAGTGAACGCCCTGATTGTCGATTCTTACAAGGCCCTGCTCGACAAGATTCTCGGACAATTGTATGCGAATATTGCGGAAGCCTCCAAAGGGGACCGAAGCGTTCAGATTCTTACGCTTTCCAAAGTTCGGGACAATCTCGATCAGAAACTCGATGCCCTGGACGAACAGAACATCACGCCGAACCGCAAGAAGATATTGCAGGGGGTATATTTTTATCTCAAGTCGAACGTGGAGTTGAGAATACAGAGTTTGCAGAAGTAGAAAAACGGGAATTTGAGCAATTGGCAGTTCCTAAGAAAACGATATTTCCATAAATTTTCTCCCATGCAACGTATTGATACCCCTGTTCGCCTTTCGTATGTCACGGAACTTGCCAATTGCATAAGTCCGGACGGGAAACGACTCTGTAAGGCTGTGGTCGATATCGATCGAAAGATTATGGTTATTGGTGGATCCATGCACGTCGACGAGGAAGAAATGCTTCTTGACGAAGATTCGGAACAGCAATATCTCTGGGGAATCAACCTGTATCCCGACCAATTTGGCACGGAATATTTCGTGGAATTCGATTCCATGATCAATCTCCGTCCGAATCTTTTTAATCGGTCACGTTCGGTGGAAAATCCGGAAATCCAAAAAACAATTCTTTCTATCGTTGCTTCCCTCGTTTATGCCTAAAATCCCAGGAATTACCTTTCATAGAGACTTCCTAGACGATTCGAGTTCTTGGTGGAGTATGTCCGCGGTCGAACAGCTGGGGAATATCGGTTCGGAAGTCGGAAGAAGCCTTGCTGCAAAAAAGTCGGGCGATACCCAGAAATTCGATGATGCGATTTGGCGCATGTACGAGCTTTTCGATCTTGCGATGGCCGACCCGAGGTGGCGAAGAAAATGATCGCTCCGGGAGATTTGCCGAGCCCGGGAAGTAGTATCGGATCATTTGTTCTGAGAAAGCCAGTATGGTGAGACCGACGAATCGTTGGAGCGGTATTTTTTTTCGTATGGGATGATGGCCAATGAGGAACGCCGGATAAAAAGGGCGAAAAAAAGTGCCAAAGCGTAAAAAATACGTTATAAGAACTTCGATTCCAAATGGAAGTCACACTTTGTTATCTATCTTGCGACGTTCTATTTCGCTTAACGCTATGAAGCAAAAACGCACAAATTCGCTTGATTTGATACTATATGCGTATATACTAATCCACAATTAGTAAAAACACTATATATTAGTAATTGCCAATTAGTATGGATAAATGAGCGATACGGGAAGTGGTTATCGACCAATATGCCAATCATCGAAATGAAACCTATATTGAACGGGACAATAACGATGTAATCGAGTCCAATTTTTACAACCCGTTCGTCGTGATTCTCTCCGGGATGAGGCGAGTGGGCAAATCTACGGTTTTCGAGATTATCAAAAACCGGTTCGATGTCTATTATTGGATCAATTTCGATGACGAACGGCTCTTGGATTTCGGAGTGGACGACTTTGCGAAACTGTATGACATATTTTTGGAATTGTACGGCGAGTGATGAGTTTTTTTCTTCGATGAGATACAAATCGTTCCGGGTTGGGAAAGATTCGTCAGGAGGCTCCATAACGAGTGAAAAAAAGTTTTTATCACGGGGAGCAATGCGGATCTCCTCTCCATGGAGCTCGGAACGTATCTTACGGGTCGGTACGTGCAGATTGAGATGTACCCCTTTTCTTTCAAAGAATTCCTGAAGTACAAAAAATTAACCGTCGATACGAACGACGTATCGATAAAAGAAAAACGTGCCGTCATAAAAAACCATTTCGATTCGTACCTCGAAACGGGGGGATTGCCAGAATATGTCAAAACGGGCGAAAAAGCCTATTTGAAAAACCTGTACGAATCTATCATATACAAGGACATTATCGTAAGGTACAACCTGGTAAAGACGGAAAAAATCCTCAAAGAACTCTTGAAATGGCTCTACTCGAATACCTCGAAAGAATACAGCTACAACAACTTGAAAAATATGTTATGACTTTCCAATGCCGTAACAATAAAGGAATACGTGCAGTTTTTTGAAAATTCTTACCTGTTGTTTTCCATCTACAAATTTGATTATTCGCTTAGGAAGCAACTGCTGTATCCAAAAAAAGCCTATTCCATAGATATCGGTTTTTCTTCTTCCATATCGTTTGAGTTCTCGAAAAACCTCGGTCAGAAATTGGAAAATATCGTTTTTTTGGATCTCAAACGTCGGGGGAAAGAAATATACTATCATCAAGACAAAGGGGAATGCGATTTCGTTATCCAGCATGGATGAGTTATTACGGAAGCTTACCAGGTGAGTCATTCCCTATCCGGGGCTGATACGAAAACGAGAGAAGTGAACGGCCTTTTGGAGGCGATGACCGCCTATCGTTTGGAAACCTGAACTTTGCTGACGCATGACGATGCGGAAGAAGCCATAACGGTCGACGGAAAAACGATACGTATCGCCCCGGTCTGGAAATGGCTGCTCGAATAAAAGAGCCGTCAATTTGATTTTTCAAATCCATCCATATACTATCCGTAATAGCATTATTTCAGTTTCATGGATACTTCTACGTCCGCATTGCATCCCCAACCTACTCAGAAACAATAGGTCGATATGATATTTTCATATCTCTTTTCGACAGGAAAAATGAAAGACGAAGATGCTTTTTGGAATAGCCTAAAACCGGATGAAATCCGAGAACTTGAGAAGATATGCAAGGAACCGGCTCTCGATTTTTCCATCCTTGAAAAAAAATACCTTTGAAAATAGCCTTCAAAAAATCCTTCGAAAGGGAACTCTCGAAAATCCGAAAAGAAGACTTGGCATACATCGTGCAAAAAATCTCGGAACTTCGAAATGATTTCGAGAATCTGGATATCAAAAAATTGGAACCGAAGGAATTATGATATTTTCGCCTGCGAGCCGGGAAATACCGGATAATCTTCAAAAAAGATTCCCCATCGGAAATTATGATTATGAAGGTAGATAATCGAGATTCAATCTACTTGTAGGGGTGGGGCGAAGTTTCTGTAATTCATATGTCACTCCAAAAATAAAAATTTCCCTTTCCGAAAAAATCCTATAAACTGCCCCGAAATATCTCTTGACAAAGATACCATGGACCCAAACATACTTAGCTTCCAGCTTCCAGCTTCCAGCTACTCTTGTTCTAGCCGCTTTTTTTCACGTTCCCCTCACGACTCCGGTCCCCAGGCATCCGCCCCGGGACTGGAGTTTTTTCGTCGCCTACCCTAATCCGCCGTAGCCATCATTTCATCCATTTCATAATTTTCCTTCCATGAAACACCAAAAAACACTCAAATCCCAAATTTTCCCTACCATGAATCCACACAAAAAAACCTATAGAGGTTTCACCCTTGTTGAGCTCATTGTGGTTATTACAATACTTGCAATTCTCGGGACCATCGGATTCATTTCCATCCAATGATATTCCTCCTCCGCCCGAGATTCCGTTCGCACCTCGGACATGGTAAACCTCGCCAAGGGATTCGACATGCTCCTCGTCAAATGAGGCACCCTCCCCGAACCAGATCCGACCATGCTCGCTATCACCGCCTCCGGCACCACCATCGGCTACCAGGGATACGCCGGACTCCGCACTATCTGAGTCATCGGGCTCGGAGGCAAGCTCCAGGATCCCCTGACGAACCAGTACTACACCTACGCCACGAATGCCAAGGCGACCAAGTACCAAATCCTCGGACTCCTCGAAAACGGCGATAACCCGAGCCTCTCCCTGAAAGACGCCATACTTCCCGGCATCCAAACGGCCTTTGCTTCCGCCTACGATTCCCGGTTCCCCATCACCAAGGGTTCCAGCCTCGGTATCCTCCTGGGTAGTACCGGAGCCAACCTTAACCAACCGGCTCAGGAATACACCACCGGTACTGGCATCGACATCGTAAAAACCGATATTGAATACAAAGCCTTCTTTTCCTCCAAAGATATTCCCCTCACTGGTACCGGCATCAATCTCCAGTCCCTCCAAATCTCCTATCTCTATGGAGCCGGCCTCCAATCACCCTCTCCCACCGCCTGTCCTACCGGATTCATCCCCGTTCCCGGCAATACCGAATTCCACCAGCCCGGCTTCTGCGTGGCGAAGTACGAGATGACGTACAGTAATGCGGATAGTCCGAATAGCGGAACCACTTCTACCAAAGATGGAACTGATGGTTGAACAGACTGGAACACGATAGACTATGACCCTAATAACACCCCCGTCTCCCTCCCCGGCAAATACCCGATTGCCAATATTAACCAAACAAATGCCATCGCTGCCTGCAAAGACATGGGTGCCGGCTACCACCTCATTACCAACAACGAATGGATGACGATTGCGAGAAATATAGAAGCAAATGGCGACAATTGGTCCAGCGGTACCATGGGAAATGGCGGAATCTATCGCGGTATCACGGCCGGTTCCAGTACTACTGCAGCAACCAACCTTGATTGTACTACTGCAGATTCCACCGGAGGACATCCCCGACTTTCCTCCTATGCCGCTCAACCTCTTTCTGTCGATACTTCCAAATTCGGTTCCGTGAAATCCACTTGTGATGACAAACGTCAACTCAAGCTCTCTAACGGCCAAGTAATCTGGGATCTTTCCGGAAATCTCTGGGAACACGTAAATCGCTCGAACAATTCCCTTGCCGAGACTGCCTCGGATATCCAAGGTAACGGAAATCTCTGCAACGCTACGAATTACTGGCATTTGAATTCTGATCCGTTTACCACCTGTGGTACATCGTTCGGACCCAAAACCCAACCCTCCGGAACGAACCAATGACTTGGATACGTATGGAATAGTGCTAGTACGGACAAGGTCTTCCTTCGCGGCGGGGATGCCCGCAGTGGGACGCTCGATGGCGTGTTCGCACTCGACTTGTTTTGGGGCGCGTCGCGTGCGTTTCGGGCTGTCGGCTTCCGCTGTGCTCGGTAATCTCTCGGACACTCGGTTTTTCCGGCCTTCGGAGCGGTCACGGATACGGTTTCCGCACCGGCTCCATCGCTCCGGCGGCAGGAAAGGTCACGACGTCCCCGTACAACGATAAAATTTTCCCATGGCCCCCTTCACTCCCTCGGAAATCCTCCGGGCCTACGATACGGCCCGGAAATCCCGCAAGGACAAAACCGAGGTCTACCTGTTCGACCAGAACCGCGAGGAGCGCCTGATGGCGATGCTCCGGGCCGTCAACGGCGGTTCCTACGTCCACGGGCCGTACAAGGAGCTGGTGCTCCGAGATTCCAAGAAGCGGTACATCGCGAGCCCCAGGTTTCCCGACCACGTCGTGCACCACCTCGCCTACGCCCGGCTCTACCCGGCGCTCGACCCCAAAATGACCCAGACCACCTTCGCCTGCCGGACCGGGTATGGTTCGCACGCCGCGGTCGGATACCTCCGCAAGCTCCTCGTCCGGGCCGTGAAACGCCACGGGGACGACGCCTACTACTGCAAGATAGACTTCTCCAAGTACTTCTTCACCGTCAACCACGCCCGGCTCAAATCCAAAATCCGCAAGCACGTGGACGATCCGATACTACTCGGTATCGTGGACCGCATAATCGACAGCTACCGGTCGAACGGCCGGTACGACGGATTGCTCTCGGCGTACCCGTCCTACGTGGACGAACCCCGGAAGTGAGTCCCCATCGGCGGGATACTCTCCCAGCTGTTCGCGAATTTCTACCTCAACGACTTCGACCAGTTCCTCAAGCACGTCCTGAAAGTCCGGTCCGTCCGGTACATGGACGACGTCCTCATCGTGGGGAGCCGGTCCGAAATCCTCGCCTCCATGGACCGCATCCGGGAATTCTGCCTCGGCGAAAACCTCATCCTCCGCGCGGAAAAAACCAAAATCCACCCAATCCGGGACGGGGTCAAGTTCTGCGGGTACGAAATCCGGGAAGGCCGGCTCCTCGCGGGCCGACGCATCCGGTTGGGGTTCCAACGCTTCATGGACGTCCTCGCGGACGTTTCCGAGGCCGAGAAAATACAGCCCGTGCTGAACCGGTCCGACTGGGACCGGCTCCGGAGCATCCACGCTTCCCGGAGCGGATGCTTCCGCGTCACGGATCCCGGGCTCGCCTACGCCAAAACCCGGGGAACCGCCGAATTCATTCGCGGCGGGAATGCCAACAATGGGACGAACGATGGCGTGTTCACACTCAACTTGAATTGAGACGCGTCGAATGCGAATCGGAATGTCGGCTTCCGCTGGCTCGAGTAATCTTTGCGCTCACTTTCGCCGACGTTTTCACGTCGGCCCATATCAAAGACGAAGGACAGATTACAGGCGGTTCCCCCGCATGCGTGGCAAATCTTGCCACGCATCGAAGTATTTTCAAAAAAAGGGTTTCCTTCCGGATTCCCTTGGTTTTGGCACGGGATACCGTGCCATTTTTTCAACGTTTTTCCCATGCGAATTTCCGAATATCATGCATCGGTGCTGGCCGTACGCTATCCCCGGCATCTCAAATGCGTCCGCAAGGGCGCCTTCTATATCCTGCTTTCGGAAGAAGCCTTTTTCCTGTCCGAAAAATTCTCGTTCCGGCTGACCCCGCTCGATCGCTCGACGGTGCGGGTGGGGTTTCCGGCCAACTCGCTCGAAAAATGGAAACGGGCCTTTCTTGATGCCGGCTGGGCGTTCGTCCTCTCGCGGGGAGAAGAATGCGAGGAATTCCCGGGAACCTACCCGCTCGCCGGGAACCCCGTCGATGCCGAGGCGTATTCGCTCGTGCGGGCCCGGATCCTCCGGCTCGGATCCGTCGGGCTCGAAGACCGGGAAACGAAAAAGTTCCTCCTCAAGGAACGCGCCGAGGAACTGTTTCTCATCACGAACGGATTCCTCATGAAAATCCCCAAGAAGGAACGGTATTTCCTCCGGGAAAAAATCGAGCGTTCTATGATCGGGATCCTGGATTCCATCTACCGGTACTCGTATCTCGTATCCGAGCGCCCCCGGCTCGCGGAGTCCGTTTTCGCCGAAATCCTGGTGTTCCGGGAATTCGTCCGCCTGGTCCGGCACATGGGCCACCTCGGCAAGGATGCCGTCTACCTCGACGTTTCCGAGCGGTGCGTCGAGATGCTCAAAATCGCGAAGGCGCTGAAAGGGGAGGGGAAGGATTAGGGCGAAAAGTTTCTTGCGTATTTTCCAATAAATAACATTTGACAGACCACCTTTCTTCTATATCATACCGCCACTTCAAGTTTGAAGAATTACGTTGAATAGCCGATCAGTACAGGAAAAACTCCAGTGCCAGATGCTATCCAACCTCTAAATCATTATTTTCCTATGCCAGGTATCATCGCAAAAAAAGTCGAAATGACTCGACTTCTCAAAAACGATGCCTTCGTTCCGGTAACGCTCTGTAAGTTCCCAGAAACCAAGGTTATCCAAATCAAGACGCTCCAAAAAGACGGATACGAAGCAATCGTGCTTCAATCTCACTTTGGAAAACAAGAAGTTATCCGTGAATTCTCCATGAACGGAATCTACGCATCCCTCAATGTAGGAGACGCGATTACTCTCGATATGCTCGACGGAGTGGAACTCGTTTCTCTCCAAGGTATTTCCAAGGGTAAGGGTTTCGCCGGAGTTATGAAACGGTACAACTTCGCCGGAGGTCCAAAAAGCCACGGTTCAAAGTTCCACCGGTCTATCGGTTCTATCGGAACTCGAAAGCCACGACGAACCAAACCTGGACAACGGATGCACGGTCATATGGGTCTCGATACTATTACTCTGTCAAAGGTTCCAGTGGAACTCGTCAACAAGGAACTCGGTATCGTAGCGGTACGAGGACCGGTTCCAGGAGCCCGAAATTCCATTGTAGTTTTCAACTTTTAGATCATGAAAGCAGTATTATATACGAACACCGGAGCAGAATCCGGTAAAAAAATAGAGCTAGATAGCGCATTTTTCGGTCGAGAAGTAAATACCGGTCTGATTCATCGGCTTTTGGTACTCCAGAATGCCAACGCTCGAAATCCTATCGCTCATACCAAGACTCGTTCTGAAAGAAATGGTTCTACCCGAAAGCTCTACAAGCAGAAAGGTACGGGTCAAGCCCGTGCAGGTGATAGTCGTTCTCCGACACGACGAGGAGGAGGTGTCGCATTCGGACCGCTCAACAATCGAAACTTCGAACTCCGAATGAACAAGAAAGAACGCCGATGTGCGCTCCTTTCCATCCTTTCTTCAAAAGCTATCGACCATCAAGTCAAAGTCATCGAATCGTTCGCAGCTGGAGCTACCAAAACAAAAGACATGCTCCAAATTTTCGCTAATATGAATCTTTCCACTGCGGTTCTTGCCGTTCTTCCTACGGATACAGCGGTATTCCAGGCCGGACGAAATGTTCCTACGGTAAAGGTTATTGGCGCGAACTATCTCAATCCACACGACCTTCTCAAGTTCAAAGATCTTGTTTTCACGACCGAGAGTCTCGAATACATCAAATCTCACTTTGCTAACTAGTACCCATGTCACAATACCATATCATTAAAAAGCCGGTAGTTACCGAAAAGTCTCAGATTCTCGAGATGCGAGGAGTGTATACTCTGATTGTTGACGACCGAGCTACGAAAGTAGACGTTCGCACTGCGGTAGAACGACTCTACGGAGTTTCCGTTGCCAAGGTAAACATTATCAATACCCGTACAAAAGTCCGCGTAAACGGAAAATACGGAGCTCAAGTAAAACGAAAGGAACGAACGAAAGCCATGGTTACCCTCAAGGATGGAACAAGAATCCAAGATTTCCAAAAAACTGTAACAAAGTAGCATGCCAGTAAAAAAGTATAATCCTACGACTCCAGGGCGCCGTCAGATGACCGGTTACACCTTCGATCAAATCACTACCACAGAACCATACAAGCCACTCACGAACTTCAAGCTCAAGGCGGCAGGTCGGAATTACTCCGGAACTATTACCGTTCGACACCAGGGTGGAGGACACAAGAAGCTCTACCGTCACGTTGATTTCAAATTTGACAAGATGGATGTTCCAGCAAAAGTTGAAACTATCGAATACGATCCATTCCGAACCGGATACATCGCGCTCGTATGTTACCGAGATGGAGAACGACGATATGTTTTGGCTCATAAAGATATGAAGGTAGGAGATATCATCGCAACTGGTGAAAACCTCAAACCAATTCCAGGAAACCGGATGCAGGTCGGAAACATTCCCGTAGGACTCGAAGTCTACAACGTCGAACTCATTGTTGGACAAGGTTCCATCTCCGTTCGTTCGGCCGGATCTTCCGCAGCTATCCTTTCCCAAGAAGGAGAATACACTCAAATCAAAATGCCTTCCGGAGAAATCCGAAAAGTTCACAAGAAATGTTACGCTACTATCGGACAAGTTTCCAACGTCGACCACGGACAAATCGTCCTCGGTAAGGCTGGACGAAAACGATGGATGGGTATTCGACCTACGGTTCTCGGTTCATCCATGAATACGGTTGACCACCCACACGGAGGAGGAGAAGGACACCAATCCCTCGGACAACGAAAAGGACCGAAGACTCCATGGGGAAAAATCACACGAGGAGTTATTACCCGAAATAAGAAGTCTACGGACAAGTGGGTAGTACGGACTCGACGAGGAAAACTTCTGCAGGGATAATTATCATTCGATTACTTTTTACACATGACACGCAGTCTAAAAAAATGACCATTCATTGACGAAAAGCTCGCATCTAAAGTCGTAGCTCTCAATCAGTCTGGCAAAAAATCCATCATCAAAACCTGGGCTCGACGGTCTACTATCTCTCCGGAGTTTGTAGGTCACACCTTTGGAGTTCACAATGGTAAGGATCATGTTCCCGTTTTCGTAACGGAAGACATGGTTGGACACAAACTCGGTGAATTCTCATTCACTCGCAGATTCATTGCTCATTCCGGTAACAAATAGTTCATGAAAGCACTCACTACCAACGTTCGAATTTCTCCGAAAAAAGCACAAGTCGTCGCTGACATCGTGCGGGGAATGGATGCCAAGAAGGCACTCGACATGCTGAAGTATATGCCAAACAAACCTGCCAAGATCATCTACAAGACCCTTGGAAGCGCTGTAGCAAATGCCACTCACAACGACAACCAGGAAATGGCTACCCTGATGGTAAAAACAATTACTATCACCAAGGGTATGGTCCTCAAACGAGGGAATCCTATTTCCCGAGGTCGATCACATCCGATTCTCAAACGAACTTCTAATATTTCTCTTGAGCTTTCCGCTCGCTAATTCTCACCTATGGGTCACAAAGTTAGTCCACTCGCATTCCGTATCGGGTACATCAAATCATGGAGGTCTACTGGATTCTATTCCAAGAAAGACTATTCTGCCAACGTCTCAACTGACATGCAGATCCGTTTGCATATCAACAGATTCCTCAAAGGGATTCCTGTTGCAAACGTGTTCCTATCACATTCCAACAAAACCATTACTGCTACGATCTATACTGCACGTATAGCCATCATACTCGGTAAGGACGACGAGAATGTCAACCTTCTCAAATCTGAACTTACAAAAAAGTTTGGATTTACCTTCCAGATCGAAGTGAAAGAAGTAAAGAAACCAGAGCTCTCCGCAGCGCTCGTTGGAGATTCTATCGCTCGGCAAATTGAAAAGAAAATGCCGTACCGACGGGTCATCAAAAACGCTATTTCCAGAACTATGGAAAAGGGAGGACTTGGAATCAAGGTTATCATTTCCGGTCGGGTAAACGGAGCAGAAATTGCCAGAACGGAAACCTACAAGGAAGGAAGTATACCATCTCTTACGATTCGTTCCGATATCGATTATGCTATCGAGAGAGCCCAAACGGTTGCCGGTATCATCGGTCTCAAAATATGGGTATACAAGGGAGACGTATTCAAAAAGTAATATCCGGATTGACACTTACAAACTATACTTATAATTTTGCCACACCATGCTACAGCCGAGCAGAACGAAATATCGAAAATCGCAACGTGGAGTCATACGATGACTCGCGATTCGAGGTTCGAATATCGCTTTCGGGGATTTTGCACTCAAAGTCACCGAGTCTGGGTATATTACTTCTAGACAAATCGAATCCGCACGCCGAACTATCGTTCGTTACCTCAAAAAGGGAGGACGGGTTTGGATTCGCATTTTCCCAGACAAATCTTACACCAAGAAACCATTAGAAGTTCCAATGGGAGGAGGAAAAGGAGGTCTCGAAATGTACCGGGCTCCGGTTCGACCGGGACGAATCATTTTTGAAATGAGCGGTATCCCAGAAGATCAAGCGCAAGAAGCCCTGAAACTTGCGGCTTACAAACTTCCGCTCAAAACCAAATACGTCACTCACGAAATATAATATGGCAACCAAAAAATCTGCGAAGGTTTCCGATATCGGTACACTCCGACAGGAACTCTACGTTCTCAATATGAAAAAAATTTCAGGAGAACTCAAAGAAACTCATAAAATCAAGACTCTCAAAAAGCAAATTGCTCGAGAACTTACTTCAAAAAACAACCCTACTCTGTAATAGCATACTATGCGTACTAAAACCGGTACCGTCACCAGCATCAAGATGGACAAAACCATCGTGGTAACCGTAGATACCTACAAAACTCATCCGAAATACAAGAAGCGATACAAAGTATCGGCAAAGTTTTATGCTCATGACGAGAATAACAGTTGTACTCTTGGACAAAAAGTGACCATCAGCGAATGCCGACCACTTTCAAAAACGAAACGCTGGACCTTAGCATAATTTTATCAGAATATGATCCAATCAGAATCACGACTCGCCGTCGTAGACAATACCGGAGCAAAAGAAGCACTCTGTATCAAAGTACTTGGTGGTTCTAAACGACGATACGCCTCAGTAGGTGATATCATCGTGGTCTCTATCAAAGATGCTCTTCCTAACGGTACTATTAAAAAGAAATCCGTACAGAAAGCAGTAATCGTTCGAGTATCTGCAGAAGTACGAAGACCAGATGGTACGTACGTACGGTCTGACGACAATGCCTGCGTTATTATCAATGAAGATGGGGAACCAAAAGGAACTCGAGTATTCGGTCCCGTTTTCCGAGAACTCAAGAACAAGGGTTTCCAAAAAATTATTTCTCTCGCATCAGAAGTACTCTAATATACAACTTATGAAAATTCACAGCTGAGATCTCGTACAAGTAATCGCCGGTAAAGACAAAGGAAAGCAAGGGAAAGTTATCTCTGTTTTCCTCAAAGAAGAGCGAGTTCTTGTTGAGGGAATCAATATCGTCAAGAAAGCCATCAAAAAACAAGGAGCTACTCCAGGTCGATTCGTCGAAATGGAAAAATCTCTCCATGTTTCGAACGTCGCGGTTCTTGACCCGGATACAAAAAAACCTACCCGAATCGGTTTCAGTTTCGAAGGTTCTCGAAAGATCCGAATTTCTAAAAAATCTGGTAAATCACTTGTAAAGTAACACCATATGTCATATCAACAACACATTAATTCCAAGGTTCTTCCAGAACTCCAGAAAACTCTCAAGATTGAGAATGTTATGCAGCTTCCTCGTTTTGAGAAAGTCGTGCTTAACATGGGTATCGGTACGTACGTAGCGAGTGGTAACAAAGATTTTTCTTCTCTCAAGAATGATCTCGCACTCATTGCTGGTCAAATGCCAAAAGTAAATCTTTCTCGTAAGTCTATTTCCAACTTTAAACTCCGAGAGGGGATGCCGGTAGGAATGACCGTTACCCTTCGCGGAGAACGAATGTATGCTTTTCTTGAAAAGCTTATTGCCGTAATTCTTCCTCGCGTACGTGACTTTCGCGGTATTTCTCCAAAAGGATTCGATCATGCTGGTAATTTCAACTTTGGAGTTAAAGAACATACGATTTTCCCTGAGGTTCCTCAGCTCGATGTAGTCAAGACTCATGGTCTCCAGATTACTTTCAAATTCAAATCTGAATCGAAAGAGCATTCAAAAGCTTTTCTCGACGCACTTCAATTTCCTTTCACACGCTAATATGGCAAGAAAAGCAATAGTAAATAAGGCAGCTGCCGCACAATCAAAAGCCGCTCAAGCTCGAGCTTCTGGTAAAAAAGTTTCATTCCCAACCCGACTCTACAACCGATGTAGTGTTTGCGGAAGAGTACACGGATATATCGGAAAATTCGATATGTGTCGGATATGTGTCCGGGAACGGGCTAACTCCGGTGAACTCATGGGAGTAAGGAAGTCAAGCTGGTAGTATATTAGAATTATCTCAACATTATGTTTACCGATCCAATAGCAGACATGCTCACTCGTATCCGAAATGGATACCTCTCTCGTCTTGCAAAAACCGAAGTCCCATATTCTATCCTCAAGGTAGAATTGCTTCGAGTTCTCAAAAAGAACAACTACATCGTCAATTATGCCGTTTCTGAAGATAAGAGAAACGTGGTAATTGAACTCAACGATGTACGAGTTACTAAGTACGTTCCAAGCTTCAGAAAAATCAGCAAGCCCGGACAACGAATCTACGTAAAGAATGCTGATATCAAGCGTTCTCGAAATGGACTTGGAATCTTTGTTCTTTCCACTCCGAAGGGAGTAGTTACTGGTTACGAAGCGTTCGCGCTCGGAGTCGGTGGAGAACTTCTCTGCGAAATCTTTTAATATTATTTATTTATGTCTCGAATCTGAAAGCTTCCTATTATACTCCCTACCGGAGTTACTCTTGCAGTAGATGGGAAGAAGATCACAGTAAAGGGTCCAAAGGGAGAACTTTCCCTTACTCTTCAAGAGGTAGTGAGTGTTACTGTAGAATGACTAGAAGTTCATGTTGCGGTAACGGACGAATCAAATTCACAAATCAAGGCTTTTTGGGGTCTCTCTCGAGCCCTCATTTCCAATATGGTGGTTGGAGTATCCCAAGGGTACAAGAAATCGCTGGAAATTATTGGAGTAGGTTACAAATTCGAAACGATTACGGCAACTCAGATTACTCTTGCTGTAGGTTTTTCTCACAAGGTAGTTCTCGATATCCCCAAGGGTTTAACGGTTACTCCCGACGCGAAAGAAAAGAATATCATCCATATTGAAGGTATTGACAAGCAACTCGTAGGATACTTCACTGCGCTGGTTCGAGAAATAAAACCACCAGAGCCATACAAAGGGAAAGGAATTCGTTACGTTGGAGAACACGTTCGACGAAAAGCAGGTAAGACTGCAGCTAAAGGCGGTAAATAATTTTTTCAAAGTATATGTTAGCAAAAGTACAAAATCGCATCAAGCGACACACTCGAATACGAGCTCGAATCGCCGGCACTGCCGCACGACCACGACTCAGTGTATATCGATCCAACACTTCTATTTTCGCTCAATTGATCGATGATGAGGCTGGTAAAACTCTCGCGAGTGCATCCAGCCACGGAATCGCTGCTGGTACTAAAACCGCCAAAGCGGAAGAAGTAGGTAAGCTTATTGCCGAAGCCGGCAAAAAAGTTGGTATTACCACTGCGGTATTCGATCGTGGAGGTTTCCTCTATGCCGGACGAGTCAAGGCTCTTGCCGAAGGCGCTCGAAACACAGGTCTTTCATTTTAACTCTTTTTTATATGACAGAAGAAGTACGAAACAATGCGAATAAGCCAAAACGTGATGGAAACCGTCCAGGCGGACCACGACGTGATCGCGGTAACTTCAAGGAAGTTCAAAAAGAGTTTCAAGAGGAACTCCTGGAAATCGCTCGAGTTACCCGTGTAACCGCGGGAGGTCGACAACTCAGATTCCGAGCTGCCGTAGTTATCGGTAACGGAAAGGGTACGGTTGGTCTCGGTATCGGAAAAGCAGGTGAAGTCGCAGTTGCCGTTGAAAAGGCAGTTCGTGACGCAAAGAAAAATCTCATTAATTTCCCTATCGTCGATGGAACTCTTCCACACGATATCACGGCTAATTTCAAAGCTACTACGGTTATGGTACACCCTGCGAGCGTTGGAACAGGAATTATTGCCGGAGGTGCGATTCGAAAACTCATTTTCGTTTCTGGACTCAAGGACGTAATTGTAAAACGATATGGAGGAAATAACCCTTTGACGAACGTACGAGCTGCCCTCAAAGCCCTCTCACTTATCAAAAAAACTGACTCTCCATTTCTCAAATCAAAAGTTGCGAAAGTTGAAGCTCTGAAAGTAGAAACTCCGAAGGAATCTGAAACAACATCTGCATAATTTTTATATAATGGTCTCTCTTACTACGATATCCTCAACTGAAGGATCTACCAAAGAACGAAAACGTATTGGCCGAGGAAATGGTTCTGGAAAAGGATCGTTTTCTGGTCGAGGTGTCAAGGGGCAAGGTTCACGAACTGGAACTGGAAAATTCAATCCAGCATTCGAAGGAGGGCAAACTCCATTGTTCCGCCGGCTCCCAAAATCACGAGGATTCACCAAGTGGAATCAAGTGGAGTTCAATGTGGTAAATCTCTGTGATCTCGCAGAACTTGCTGCGCTTAATATTACTACCGTTGATGCACTTATTCTTGCCGAACATGGATACATTCGAAAGAATGGCAATCCACTTAAAATTTTGGCAAAAGGTACACTCGATGTAGCTGTAACTATTACGGCAAACAAGGCTTCCAAAGAAGCTCTTGCCATGATAGAAAAGGCCGGAGGTAAAGTAGAGCTCATCTAATTCCTAACAAGCCCTACCCCGGTAGGGCTTGTTTTTGATTTACTTTCCTTTTTTTTCCCTATACTCATTTTCATATGCTATTAAAAAACTTTTCACGTCTCTGGGATTCAGAGGAAGTACGCAAGAAGGTACTTGTGACTATCGGACTTATACTTGTTTACAAGTTTCTCTCCCTTATTCCGGTTCCTGGAGTAAATGTTTCTGCTATTGCCGCACTCAAGGAATACTTGTCCGCGAGCCAAGGACTCGCTTTCTTTTCGTCGTTACTTGGTGGAGGTCTCGAAAACTTCTCAGTGGTTCTCATGTGACTTGCTCCATATATTAATGCGGTCATTATTATTCAACTCCTGGGAGTGGTAATTCCTCAATTGGAAGCCCTCAAGAAAGAAGGAGAACAAGGACAGAAAAAAATCAATAACTATACCCGATATTTTACTCTTCCTTTAGCCTTGGCTCAAAGTTATGGTATGATTCTCCTCATCAATACCTTGATTTCCTCGGTAGGAGGGGGTACGCTCATTGATACAAAGAATTTCTGGGGGATTGTCCTACCAGCCATGATCTGTATTACGGCGGGTACGATGATTCTGCTTTGGCTTGGTGATATCATCACCGAATCTGGTATTGGTAATGGTACATCGCTTATCATTTTTGCGGGAGTTCTTTCCGGAGTTCCAGGACATATCGGCGGATATTTGAGCGTTCAGAACTACGGGCTGCTCATCGGGCTTGCGCTCATGACTCTCGGAGTTATCTACATCATCATCAAGTTTACCGAATGATACCGAAAGATACCTTTGATCTATACGAAAACTGGACGAGACGAACGGTCATATTTCCCAATCCGGGTCAATCAAGCAGGGATGATTCCTATTATCTTTGCCATTTCTATCATTACTTTCCCTTCTTTGATCGGTCAGATATTGGTAGCGAAAAGTTCCGGACGATTCGTAGAAATTGGAAATTTCTTTGTTTCAAATTTCTCTATGAATAATCCTTCATGGCTGTACATTGGAGTATATTTCTTCTTGATTCTTGCCTTCTCTTTTTTCTACATTTCCATAGTGTTCAATGCAACGGAAGTAGCGGAAAGCATCCAGAAACGCGGAGGATATATCCCCGGAGTACGTCCAGGAAAAGAAACAGCAGATTATCTCGAACATACGAGTACTCATCTCAATTTATGGGGGGGTGGATTTCTAGCGCTCATTGCGGTATTTCCTTATGCTGCGACTAAAATTAACAATACATTCAATTTTATGGATATTTCCGGAGGATCGAGAATCGATTTCCTCATATCCGGAGCGGGTCTGATAATCGTTGTTGGAGTAATCTTGGAACTCATCCGAAAGGTAGATACCGAACTCAAGAGTTACGATTACAAGAAGTTCTATTAAATATAAAAATCCCCGAGAAATCGGGGATTTTTTTATGTATCCAGAATATTTTCTCAATATCCATTACTAGAGTACGATTTTAGCGACAACTCGGCGTACTATATTTTTGACGGTACCTATTTTTTTCAAAGGATCATATACATTCAAAGGTATGGATCCGGCATATTCGGAAAAATCAGGACTTTCCATATGTCCATTCATTTCGCTTGTATGAATATTTTCTTCATATATGGCTGCATTTTTCTCGGTGATATAGGATTCAAATTCAAGATTCCCCAATGGATTTACCAGATATGCATCACGTATCCAATTTCAGGATTCATCGATATGGTAAATATGAATAGCTAGTCCAGCATTTTTATGTAATATCGAAAACTCCACTGAGTTGTTTCCCTGGTTTTTCATACAAAGACGACCAGCATCGTAACGCTCAGAAATTCGGGGGTTGTTTTCACATATTTTAGAAAAAATACCTTGTTTAAATTTTCCAGATGTGTCCAAATTTAGCAATTTCTCAAGGGGTATGATATTTTTTTCATCTTGAGTACCCTTCACGATTTCTTGAAATGACAAAGCTTCATAATACGCCATTGCGAGAGTAATATGCGCTTGGAATTCTTCAGAATCCACAAGAAATCTTGCTTCCTCATAGGGGATCGATTTCAAACCATTAAATATGATTTTTCCATCTTCGTTATGCAAGGTCGTGCGAGGAGTTTGTTTTTCTGAAATAGTATTGTTCATGGTTTTATGATGAGTATACCTTATATATATCATAAAACGAGATGATATGCAATAATTGAAGTGTTACAATTGCAGCAATTAGGTTTACATCATTCCCTCTTGCAAACAAGAAA
>JAVHRB010000061.1:0-1981 GCA_036171455.1 Patescibacteria group bacterium | reverse complement strand
GGATTGTAGGATCTAGGTCATACCCCGTCAGCTTGCTGCGGGGTGATTGATTATAAAATTATGAGTCCTATGAATCCTCCCTGGTACCAGAATCACACTTTTCATTAAAACTCCTTTTGACTTATAGAATATATTTATACAATACGCAGGCTTTATACCCATTTTGGGGATTCGCCAAGCGGTAAGGCAGAGGACTTTGACTCCTCCATGCGGGGGTTCGAATCCCTCATCCCCAACCATCAGCATCCCTCGTTCCGGGTGATACCGAATGTATAAAGTGAAATATATACACGGAAAACCTGAGTAAAAAACTTTTACAAAATCCAAAAAAACCTATAATTTTGAAACTATGATAGCCATCGTTGAAGTCGGAAGCAAACAGTATCAAGTTACCGCTTGAGAAATTATTGACGTAGATCATCAAGATATTGAGATTGGCAAGAAAATTCCTCTCACGGTACTTATGACAGCGTCTGAAGATGGAACAACAGTGAACGTTGGAACACCTACAGTTGCCGGAGTAGTTATCGAAGGTAAAGTTATCGAGCATTACGATGCTGATAAAATTACGGTTTTCAAGATGAAATCGAAAAAACGTTACAGTCGTACCAAAGGATTTCGAGCCAGTCGTACGAGACTGGAGATTGGCAAGATAGCATAAGTAAATAACGGTCTTTAAAAAGAGCGAAAGCTCTCAAAAAGACCTTTTTTATTCCTAAATTTTTCCATGAAATTTAAAGTGAATATTAAAGCCCGATTGGAACGACATGCGCGAAACAGCCATGTATTTCAAAAGAACAAAGCTATGAAGGTGATTTCTACTTTCAAACTAGTAGCCCTGATAATCGCGATAATTCTGCCCATCTATCCAACGTTTTGATACATGTCGGGTATTACAGAAACGAGCGTTGGAGAATATGATAATTCCACTATCATTACTTCCTATGATGAAGCTCCCGAGGATTCGTCTTTTTCACGAGAAACAGGATTTATCCGACCGGATGGAGATTTGACGACGGATCGCGACGTGAATGGTATGAATGAACTCATTCCGTATATTGTCGAGAAGGGAGATTCCTTTTCTTCTATCGCCGAAAAATTCAACATTAGTATCAATTCAGTAATTTGGGCAAATAATTTTACTAAATCCACTGTACTCAAGCCAGGTGTCGTTATTAAAATTCCTCCTGTTTCTGGACTTGCCTACAAGGTTCAAGCAGGTGAAACGGTTGCTATGGTCGCCGAGAAATTCAAAGTTCCCGCGGATAAAATCCGTGATCAGAATGGATTGGAAGCAAATCAAGAACTTCTTTTAGATCAGGATCTCCTCATTCCAGGAGCTATCCGAATCGTCGAAATTCAAAAGAAAGAGCAAACCGTTGAGGCTCTTGCGGTAAATGCGGTGAAAGATATCGAGAAAAAACCGACGACCGTAAGTGAAAAAAAGCCAGTTGTTGCTACTATTGCCGCTCCTTCTAAAAAGAAAAATACTACCAAAGGCGCTTATCTGGTAAAATATAATGGAAATTCCAAAGGTTTCGCTTGGGGAAACTGTACCTATTACGTAGCACTCAATAAGAATGTAACCTGGCGATGAAATGCGAACCAATGGATCCGAAATGCTGCAGCAGCAGGTGTAGCTACGGGTGTAAAACCGGTTGCTGGATCTATTGTTTCATTTTCCGGGAACGGGTACAATAGATATTATGGCCACGTCGGAATCGTAGTTGATATTGATGGTGATGACATTATCGTCAAAGACATGAACTATCGAAGATTGAATGAAGTCACCGTTCGGCGGGTTCCAATGAACCATAGTTCGATTCGATGATATATATACGTAGATTAAAAAATATTTTTTAAAAAAACTCCAAAAAAATGGAGTTTTTTTAAAATTATGCTTCTGTAATTTTCTATTGAATTCAAAGTAAAATCTCTTTTCCCCGTCAGCTTGCTGCGTGGGCTACCGCTTTGTGATTTC
>JAVHRB010000060.1:0-9666 GCA_036171455.1 Patescibacteria group bacterium | reverse complement strand
TTATATCCTATCCTGAATTTGTGAGAAAGTTGCGTTTGGGGTTAGAATCCAGCAGTTTTGTACTGACCGTAGAGAATTCTCTTTCGATATTTTGGACATATCACGATATGGTAGGTACAATCCCACGTGACATGACTCATAATAGAAGGTGAGTTCATGGAGATGAAAAAGGGTTACGATATAAAAAAATCTAGGTCTTCTTGCGAATCCTAGAATATCGTAACCCTTTTTCTGTGCAATGGGGGAACGGCAGAGCCTAGAGTACTCACTCCACCAGAGGTGGAGGTTTAATACATGCGTGAATTATTTGGTAAATTTCCAAGAAGAAACAAACCCACTCAATGCTCCGAGAAAAACTACCGACAACCCAACGAATATGAATAGCTCGCCGCTCTGACTGAAAAAATTATCAATAAAATGCGTGGAACCAAGAAACGTATCGATTCCTACCGCATACATCCCATAATAAAAGAGTGCCCCGCTAATAGCGATGGCAAGCGCAGAATAAATCATGCCCTGAATGATGAAAGGGCCATATATATATCGCTTCTGGCCTCCAACGAGCTGAGTGATTTTGATTTCCTCGCTAAAAAAAAACACGGTGTTTCCGATACTGTGAAAAATTACCACAAATACGGAAAAGAGGAAAAAACCGATGATACAATACAGGCCGAATCTCAAGGAATACAGTACGGAAATAACGGTTCGTATGCGCTCGAATTGGTTCCGGTAATTGATAACGGATTTCGCATGCTTTTCTTCATTGATGTCCAATACCTTAGAACTTTTAAGTATTACCTGGCCGAGCGTTTCGTACTGCTCGATAGGGACGTTTTTTACCGATATGGTACTCGGAAGAGGATTCTGGGATTCATCATCGATAATCTTCGCTAGTTCGGGATCCCGAGTTCGCAACACTTCGAAATTATCTTTCGCAGAAGCGAACGAAGCCACAATACCCGGAGCGATTTTTTCCAGATTCCCTAGCGTATCGATAATTTCTCGACTTGTACTCGAAAATCCAGTTTTAACATTGAGTGTCAGAGAAAGTCTCGAATTAACCGATTCTGCTAGGCTTCGCATGACGAATTCTGTAAAAAACAGGGCGAAAATCAAAAACGTCATCAAGGAAATGACCACGATAGAAGACAGGGAAAGTACTAAACTTCTTTTGATATTATTAAGAGCGTAACGTAATAGTCGCATAAAAGTATTGTATGTGCAGGACGGCGAATTCAAAACAAAAAAAGAGCCAAGCGGCCCTTTCCTATTTTTATATAACGTTGACGTAAATATCACGGTACACACGCCCATCAAAACGGGTCCGTCGTTTTTCTTCAAATTGAACTACCCCTCCCGCTGTAGCGAAAAGTGTGAAGTCCGTACCTTGAGAAACATTCTTTCCTGGCCAGAAGGTATTCCCTTTTTGTCGAATGATGATATTCCCAGAAAGGGCTGGTTGGCCACCGTAGATTTTTACCCCGAGACGTTTCGCTTGGGAGTCACGACCGTTACTGGTCGCACCTTGGGCTTTTTTATGTGCCATAGTAGTTTAAATTAGTATTCAGATGAAATTATTTGTTCGCAAACCGGGCAAATGCCTTATTGGCTTCCGCCATTTTGTACATTTCGAGCTTCTTTTTGATGGCATTTCCAGTTTCCTGTGATGCTTCTATCAATTCGTTGGCCAAGAAAATGGAGAACTCAGTACCAGATTTAGCTCGTGCTGATGCGAGAATCCATCGGATAGCAAGTGCCAATTGGCGACCTTGCTTGACTTCCTGAGGAACTTGGTAGATAGAACCACCAACTCGTTTTGGCCGAACCTCGATTCGTGGCATAACGTTTTCGATAGCTTTTTCAAAAATTTCTTCGGGACTTGCATGACCTTTGGACTTAATAGTCTCAAAAGCATTGGTAAGAATCTTGAGCGCAAGATATTTCTTTCCAGATCTCATGATGTAGTTAGCAAATTTCATGAGCTTTTCATTCTTCATATTGAGCGAAACGCTTCCTTTGGTACTCATAGTAGGGTATAACGTAAAATTACTTCTTAGCCTTAGGCTTCTTAGCACCGTATTGACTTCTGCTTTGTCCTCGTTTTTCCACGCCTTGTGTATCAAGAACTCCTCGGACGATATGGTATCGTACTCCTGGAAGATCCTTTGCACGTCCACCTCGAATCAATACTACGGAGTGTTCTTGGAGATTGTGCCCCTCACCGCCAATGTAACAGATGACTTCGTATCCATTGGTCAGACGAACTTTTGCTACCTTTCGGAGCGCAGAATTTGGCTTTTTTGGAGTCATAGTATATACCTTGGTACATACACCTCGCTTCTGTGGAGAAGCAAGTTCAAGCATAGAACGCTTGATGTTGTTTTTGATAACTTGAAGCGCGGGAGACTTACTCTTTCGAGTTTTGTCTTTTCGGGGTTTTCGAATCAGTTGGTTAATCGTTGACATAACAGGTATAAATAATTATCGTTTTGACCAAGTCGGAGCTTTGCGGGCCTTGTGAAGACCTGGTTTCTTTCGTTCCACTTTTCGGGCGTCACGAGTAAGGAGACCGGAACCTCTCAAAGTTTTTCTGAGATCTTCGCTAGATTCAACGAGTGCCCGGGAAAGTCCATGAGCAATAGCGTCAACCTGAGCCGATTCTCCCCCACCTTCGACCTTTACTTCGAATCGTACCCGATCTTGAAGACCGGCAACCTTGACCGGAGCCAAAAGCCGAGAAAACAAATCTCCACGGTGAACGTATTCACTCATTGGTTTTCCATTGATGGTAGATTGACCCGCTTCAATGAAGAGTCGAACTTGAGCTGTGGAAGTCTTTCGTCGACCAATAGCATAGAAATATTGTAGAGTAGTCATATTAGATGGAAAGTAGTTCAGGTTTTTGTGCCTCATAGTGGTGTTCCGTTCCGAGTTCCAATTTTAAACGCTTGATCATTTCGGATCGAAGCTTGTTTTTTGGAAGCATTCCAGAAACGGCGAGTCGCATCATTTCCGTAGGTTTTTTTACCCGCATCCGATCCAAAGAAACCTCTTTGAGACCTCCCATAAACCTTGAATGTGTACGGTAGAGCTTATCGGTTTCCTTGTTACCAGAAACGACGATTTTACCAGCATTGAGTACAATGACAAAATCACCATTATCTACATGAGGAGCATAACTCACCTTATTTTTACCTTTGAGATACGTAGCTATAGTTGTAGCAAGACGTCAAAGGGTTTTTCCTTCGGCATCTACAACGAACCATTTTCGATCGTTCCCGTCGATCTGTTTGGGCATTAATGTTTTCATACTATTTTACAAGTTCAAGTTTAACGACTTTTGCCGAGTCACCATCTCGGTATTTGATCGGAGTAATCCGGGTAAATCCACTCATGAGTCCCTTGTATTGCGGTGCAACATTGGTCATAAGTTCAATACCAGCCTGTTTGGTGAAAAGGATTGAAGCAATCTCGCGGACAGCGTTACCGTTGTCTTTCGTATTCGCTACGTTGATAAGACGATCAATTTCTCCGACAATAGCCTTTGCCTGCTTTTCAGTAGTAGTAATGGCTTTGTGAGTAAAGAAGCTCGTCAAAAGATTTCGGAGCATCGCATTGCGGTGATCGATATCTTTCTTTTTGAAGTTCTTATATTTTTTAACGCGGTGTCGCATAGTAGGTAATTATTCGAATTAATCGTCTCCGAGGAGTTTAAGTCCTCGTTCGCGAAGGGCATCGCGAACTTCATTCATCGCTTTCTTTCCGAAACCCTTAATGGAGGAAAGTTTTGCTTCCGTACATTTGGTGAGTTGTTCGATGGAAAGGATTTCTCCATTGACGAGTGCATTGAGTGTACGAGGAGATAGTCCAATAATTTCAATCGGAGTATAGGTCTCCTTTTCCAGTTCACTTTTGATTTCCATCTTTTCTCTTTCGAGAATTTCCTTGATATTTCCAATAAAAGATCCTTCTACCTGGAGGCCTTCTTCATTGAAGATTCCAAAGTAAGAAGCAAGCATGTCGCCCGAGAACCGGAGAACGTTTTCTGGAGACATGACTCCATTAGTTACTACGGTGATTTCCAAGGCATCCAAATTGGTCATTTCACCGACACGTTGATTCTTTACGTCATATTTAACGGAAAGTACCGGAGAAAAGTTTGCGTCTACAAGGAGAACATTCACATCTTCTTCCCGTTCTTTCAATTCTTCAACCGAGAGGTATCCAACCGATTTTTCAATACGTATTGACATATCGAGTTCAAATCCGTCACGATCAATTTCAGTAATATAAAGATCTGGGTTCTGAATTATCATATCAGAACTAGTTCTGATATCGGCAGCAGACACTCTACCTGCCTTTGATTTTTTTAAATGAATCCATTCGAGATCTCCGGAATTCATGGATACCACTAATCCTTTGAGATTTAAGAGGATATCGAGAACGCTATCTTTGATTCCTGGAATAGTGGTGTATTCATGAGAAATTCCTTTGATTTTTACTCCGGTAACGCGACATCCTGGAATGGATGAGAGCATAACCCGTCGGAGTGAATTACCAATCGTTACCCCAAATCCAGAAGGAAGCGGTTGAACAGTGAATTTAGCAGAATTAATTCCAGCAGGTTCCTGAAGAATTTTTGGTACACCGATCGTGTTGTGAATGATATGCATACGGTAGGAGTGAATTGTCTTTCTATAAAAAATGCTACTATTTTGAGTAAAACTCAATAATTTTTCCAATGTCTATAGTCTTGTCGAAGTCTTCTTTTTGGGGAAGTGCTTTAATAGTAATCATAAGCTTCGTAGGGGAAACTTCGATCCACTTCGTGCTCGTTACATCTCCATTCTTGTTTGTTTTTATAAATTCTTCATATTCTGTAACAAGCCCCTTATAGATTGGTGATTCTTTCATTTTTTCTCGAAGCTCAATAACATCGCCAACGGAAACCTGATATGAAGGAATATTTACCTTTTTACCGTTTACAATAAAGTGGGCATGACCAACGAATTGACGTGCTTGCATCGGAGTTCGAGCAAAGTTTGAACGGAAAATTACCGTATCAAGTCTTCGTTCGAGCAAAGACAACATATTGTCTCCCGTAACTCCGGAGAGCTGACTTGCTTTTTTGTAGTAGTTAGCAAATTGTTTTTCACTAACTCCGTACATTCGTTTTGCCGTTTGTTTCTTTCGAAGTTGAAGTCCAAATCCGGAAGTTTTCCCGAATTTCGCTCCAAGCGGTTTTCGGTGATTTTGGGAAAGGTCATATTTCTCAGATCCGAAGAGATTTACTCCTTCGCGACGGCAGAGTTTGGTTTTTGGTCCTGTGTAACGCATGTGAGAGAAGAATTATAGTTTTCGAATTTTCTTTTTTCGGCACCCATTGTGTGGAATAGGAGTGATATCAAAGATTGCTTGGAGGTCTACTCCGGCATTGATAATACCACGAATAGCCTGTTCCCGACCAGATCCGATACCTCGGATATACACCGTAGCCTTTTCGAGACCATGGAGCGTTTTTGCTTTGGAAAGCGCATTTTCGCTCGTGATTTGAGCAGCATATGGAGTTGCTTCTCGAGCTCCTTTGAATCCGGAACTTCCACCGGTTGCCCAAGTGAGAACATTTCCTTCTTTGTCAGAAACCACCACATGGGTATTATTGAGCGTTGCAGTAATCGAAACGATACCTTCTGCAACGTTCTTCCGAGTTTTTTTACTTCTTTTGAGAGTTGGTGCCATACTGGATAATTATTTTTTCTTGTTAGCGATTGCTACAGCCTTACCCTTACGAGTCCGAGCATTAGTCTTGGTTCGTTGTCCACGAACAGGAAGACGCTTCTTGTGTCGTTGTCCACGGTAACAATTGATTTCCTGGAGGAGCTTGATGTTTTGTTGAACTTCTCGTCGGAGGTCTCCTTCAATAACGTATGACTTGAGTTCTTCACGGATAAGGTCGAGCTCTGATTCATCAAGAGTTTCGATTTTTCGATCTCGTTTGATACCAAGTTTATCGAGGATTGTCTGTGCGAGAGGTCGTCCCACTCCGTATAAATACATGAGGGAGATTTCTGCGTGTTTTCCAGTGGGGAGATTTACCCCGGCAATTCGTGCCATGTCTCTATGTTTAAATAAAATAAATTAACCTTGACGCTGTTTGTGTTTTGGATTTTCACAAATCACTCGTACCACTCCTTTTCGTCGGATGATAGAGCATTTTTCGCAGATTTTTTTTACGGATGGTCGAACTTTCATAATTATTTTTTTCGGAATACGATACGACCTTTGGTAAGGTCATACGGGGTAAGATGGACGAGAACAGCGTCTCAGACTATCAAGCTTATAAAATGCTTTCTCATTTTTCCTGAAATGTATGCTTGGATGACATTCCCTCCGAATTCGTCGGGAAGTTTTACCTCAAAAACAGCACCAGGGAGGGTATTCACAATGACTCCCTCCACCTCTATATTATCTTGTTTTGGCATACTGGATGCGGAAAAATCAGGTTTGGATATACAACTAAAGCCTGCGCATTGTATGCAAAAGGATGCAGGGTGCAAATCTTTTTTTTAAAATCTCTATATTCCCCCTTGTCGCTTCGCCATATTTTCCGCATTTCGGGCATAAATCACTTTGCTGATTTTTTCAAATACCAATGGATGCTTCCGTGAGAGCTCCATAATCGCATAATCGACGATGACCAGCAACAGAGTATCTTCTACCGCCTTCACTGAGGCTTGCCGTTTTTTCGGGGCAGTATGATCGAATATAGCCATTTCTCCAACGATTCCACCCGGGTGAATAAACCCAAGTAGTACCTCTCCGGAACTTCGGGCTCGGTATGTTTTGAGTTTACCGGTTTTTACGATATACATTGCAGTTGCATCGTCACCTTCTTGTATCAAGATATCACCAGCATAGATTTTTCTTTCCTGGGAAAAAATCGCCACGGTAGATTTTTCAGAATCTGAAAGTCCGGAAAAGAGGGAGATTTCATCGAGCATAGGGAATTATTTACGTGCTACCATCTTATACAATTCCAGTACATCTCCAATTTCAATTTTTACATCTCCCTTAAAACTAATTCCACATTCGGAACCAGCGAGGATTTCATGAACATCGAGTGGACCAGTTTTGAGGTTGAGAACTTCTCCATTTCCAATCTTTTCTCCATTCCGTATGACTCGAATTTTAGCTTTGTTTTCAATCTTTCCTTCTTTAACTTCCATACCGATAATCAGTTTGTCCTTGCTGGAAAAGAAAATCGCCTTCACCTTGGTATTTCCGAGTTCCACGTTATCGTACCGGAGATCTACCATTCCCGTAATTATCGCTTCTACTTTTTCGAGAATGTGATAAATAACCTTCTTGTCGATGAATTCGATCTTGGAATTCGCAAGGGTGTGTCGAGCATGAATATTTACCGTCACATTATATGCTATAAGCAAAGCCTGGGAAGTTCCCGCCATGAGTACGTCAGATTCATTAACTTCTCCGACACCGGAATGAATAAATGTTACTTGGGTTTCATCCGTGGAAAGTTTACCGAGTGCAGATTTGAGTGCCTCAAGCGAACCGGTAGTATCACTCTTGAGAACGATTTTGAGCTGTTTGAGAGACCCGGTTTTGATACGGGTCAGCAACATGTTGAGCGAAGCTCCTTCGAAATTATGAATAGATTTGGTACTTTTCGCAATCTGGAATTCATGTGCCTTTCTTGCAGCAGTCTCAGAATCTGGCATAACCTGGAGGAGATCACCTCCATCTACCACATTGGAAAGTCCAACTACCTGAACGGGCGTTGCTGGTCCAGCTTCATCCATATTCTTTCCTCGGTAATCCTTGAGAGCCCGTACTCGGCCAGAAGCGTTGGCACAAGTAACATAATCCCCTTTTTTAAGAAGTCCCGCATTAATCAATACTGTGGCGAGAGGCCCAAGTTTTGCGTCCAAATGTGACTCAATCACCGTTCCGACGGCAGCCCGGCTCGGATGAGCCCGGAGTTCCATCATGTCCGTGAGGAGTAGAATCATATCGATCAAGGTTTCAATACCGAGACCCGTATGAGCCGATACTGGAACAATGACGGTGTTTCCTCCCCATTCTTCTGGTTGAAGTCCTTGTTCTGCAAGTTGTCCTCGGATGAGATCCAGGTTTGCCCCCGGTTTGTCCATTTTATTAACCGCGATAATCATCGGGATATCCGCCGCTTTCGCATGATTAATGGATTCAACGGTCTGTGGCTTCATTCCTTCGTCGGCAGCGATAACGATGACCGCGAGATCCGTTAGTTTTGCCCCACGGGAACGCATGATAGAAAAAGCCTCGTGTCCCGGGGTATCCAAGAACGTAATTTTCTTACCGTTTTTTTCTACTTGGTAGGCCCCGATTTTCTGAGTAATACCTCCAGCTTCTCCGGATGCTACCTGAGTTTTTCGAATATAGTCGAGAATGGATGTTTTTCCATGGTCGACATGTCCCATGATGGAAATAATCGGAGCTCTCACCACCAATTTTTCCGGATCATCATTTTTGAGGAGTTCTCCGATATTCCCATCGATAATATCGGAAACCAATGTATCAGTACTGGTTTCCCGAGTAACTTTTACCTGGAATGATTCCCCAATAAGATAACAGGTATCGAAGTCAATTTTCGTATTGATGTTCGTCATCATTCCGTTCTTCATCAGTTCCCCGATAATTTTCACGAGAGGAACTCCAATTTTCTCGGAAAATTCCTTTACGGAAAGCATTTCTGGAATGATGATTTCCTGACCAGTTCGGTCAACGAGGATTTGATTCAGGTTAGAGTCCTTTTCTCGACGGTCCTGATCGATTTTCTTCCCTCTTCGGAATTTTCCATCGTCTTCGGGAATTCTAACGGATTTGAATCCTTTTTTTTGCTTTTCATAGGTGGTGCCTGGAGTTCCTCCTGGACCTCATTTTTTGTTCGGGAGAGAATTTCGTCATCGTTTTGGAGCATTCTGATGCGTTTTCGCATAGGCTTGAAGTCGATTCGGTGATCCTGGAGTATTCGCAGTAGAAGCTGGAGTACCTCCGGTTTTTGGTGAAACGGTCGGTTTGGGAGCAATTACGATTTTCGGAGCTGGTTCGAAAGAAATTCGTGGAGTCTGAGGCTTACGTACCTTAAAATTCCGATTGGTATCGAATCTCAAACCTGTAGGTTTTTGTGGGACGTTCGGAGTTGGCTGATTCTCTGCAGGTCGATCTTTAGAAACGAACGGTTTTTGTGGGACATGAACTTTTGATTCTCCGGAACGAGTAATGATTCGTACCGGTGGCTTTGGCATAATGACCGGAGCTTTTTCAAAAGTTATAGTTGGTACAAACGACGAAGGTTTTTTATCTGTCGATTCGGAATTTTGGATCGCTACAACCGGTGGGGTATCACTTGAAACATGATCGGAAGCCTTCTTCACTTTGATTTTCAATTTCTGACCTCCAACCTTCGTATCCGCCCCTTCGCCAACCGATGAAGGAGGTACTTGTGCGTAATAATCATCAATATTTGCTCCTGAAGTCATGAAAAATGGTAGTAATAACGGCTAGAGTATATACTTTTGGCGTATTTGTCAAAAGAGAGCACTTCTGAAAACGTAGCTGGTAGAATACATTTTGTGCATCGCTGGAAATATCCCATGCACCAAA
>JAVHRB010000059.1:0-35254 GCA_036171455.1 Patescibacteria group bacterium | reverse complement strand
GTCCAGACCGCGCCGGACAAGCTCGGAAACGAAAACATATCCTCCCGGTCACGCTTGCGGGAAGTACTTGCGATTTACGTTAATTTGTAATAAACGTTCAAAGAAGATTATTTTGGTATCACTCCAGAAAATTTTTCTTTCAAAAGTTGTATAGCACGTACCATTTCCAAATCTTCCAGAGTTGATTTTTTGTGAAATTCTGAAATCATTTTCTCTGCTTCGATAGGAATAATTTCTCGATTGATATGGTCCTCCCAGTTTTTGGGAATATTTTGTAATACGGTTGAAACGGTTTTCATAAAAAAAATTAATGTGGTTTTTGCAAAACGGTACGAGCCCGAACGTTCATGGTTTCAAGAGTATTTTCAACAGAGCTCGTTCGTGCATATTCCAAAAGTCACAATTTTTGGGACGGGCTCAAAGTTTTACCACTTCCGATGGCTTTGAGATATTGAACGAGAAAATACCCCATTGTTTCTGGACTGATGGCTATAACCTCACGATTCATGAGCGTTTCTGGATGTTTGCCAACCAAAGCGTTATATTCCCGACATTTCGTCTGGGTACGCTCTTGTTTTTTCGCAAGATACATATGATTATTGGAAACGGCCAAATCGATAGCAAAAGTATGTCTAGTTCCATCAGATTTTTTCATTTTTACAATCAGGTCAGCTCCAGCTGTTACATCATCGGTATCACTTGTACGGTAGACTTGAACATTCTTAAATCCTTCAGCAACCAGAGTAATTTCGACAATTTCGCGCATAATTACTTCCACGAGATTTTTGAGATGATAAAACTCATCGCTACGAAATTCGTGGAAGAGCACGGAATATTTTGGATCGATTTTCCAGTTCGGGGCCTGATAGGTTTTGGATTTTGATTCCTTGAAGTACCATTTGGCTATCCGGAGTCCTTCTGGACTTATCCGTACATGAGGTTTGTTTTTCCTGTAGAAATTCTTGATAGAATACAGCCAGAAATCTATTCGTTCATACATATAACGAGAATTCACACTATTGCGAACCAAAGTGCGTTGCAGCGTAACAGCTCCTTCCGATTTTGTTTTCGGTTCATTTGTTACAGCGGAATTCGGGATGGAAGTATGAAACATTTACATTTGATATTTCCATTGAATCACATATTGCCCCCTTGGGCAAATACCGCATAGAAAATGGTTATTTTTGCGAAATACGGTATTTTTGATGTAATCCGATTATGGCATTTCAGAAATTTTCATATTTCTGAAATGCTTTACCTACATCAGCAGATCACTCTATCCCGGTAGGAAAACGTTCAACCGTAACGGGTATCCCCTTTTTAATAAAAGATTCTTCCAACACTTTGATGAGATAGCTATGAATATCAAAAGAAGAATGAAAACGAAATGCTATTTTTTTGTCATTCGAACCCTGTATCTGGCAAACATGGATACATCCGGAATCTGAAACTCTAAAACTCATACTACAGGCCGGATGATATTTTCCGTCTTTCTCTCGCTTATAACGGAACACTAATGCAAATTCTCCTTCGATAATGAGAGTGGAAATCTGAGAAGAATCTAAAAATTCATCAGGAGCGGGGCGGAGACCTCACAGGATTTCTACCATCAATCGCGTACGGTCCACAACTACACAGGCAGAATTATTCGGTATCACAACATAGTTTTTAAATTCTGGTAGTACGAGATGTTGTAAAGGATTCATATTTTATGGGGAACAATTTGATTCAGCATATGAAAAAGGATACGGTAAGGCAAATTACAAAAAAAATACTTGAGTATAAAAATGAAATATTTATTTGTAAAACAATATTTTTATATATAGTCAACATATCAAATTAAGCTATTTATCGATATGGCCGGATTAGTTTTGGACAAAGTCGGATCCCCACATGGCGACATTTATGCCTGTCTTGTATGCGCAGGAATTCATGTAGATATACATGATATTACAAACGAAGCAAAACAACGCGTGGAATCCGTGCTGTATAGCCTATCATGAGCCTATCGTTTTCACGTGAGTGCTGAGAAAACTTCCATCAACAAAATCCACCCACTCACGGAAATCATCTCACTTTGTGCCATGGCCTTTCCTCATACGAACGAATGGGTACAAAACAAAATATGTCGTTGCCTCGTCGGAAAAAATATTATCAAGCCAACAGACGAATATGTGGATGCTCAGGAGGATTACACGAAAAAACACTATCCTGAATCTTTTACTACACGGAATATGCGAGTTCTCGCTCCAAAATATGCGCTGCATCTCGCTACAAAACGTGCATTGGAAATACTGAGTCGCTCCAATAATAACGATATACAAAAAGTAATTTGCAGTCTGCCTTTTTCTGTAGCAAGCCGTCAAGATTTTCCGTTAGATGCTATTTTGTTGGATGAAAAATTTGAGAATATCGACAGCGAAGCATTCGCGCTCGGAATCATTCAAAGGGTCAATCAGGATCAGCTGACATTCGATCAAAAATCCCTCCTGATGCGATCTATTCAAATTATGATAGGAAAAGGAGAACTCTAGAAATTGTTATTTAATATAGAATTCTTGTAATTTTGTAAACTACAATTTATCCTAACTATCCCCAAACAATTGGGGATTTTTCTTGGGATTCGAGATATCGATTGATTTGACTAAAAGGACGGCTACCAAAAAAACCGTTGTATGCGGAAAACGGACTTGGATGGGTTGAAGTGATGACTAGATGGCGAGCCTCATCAATCAAAGGTTTTTTTGAAATAGCATAATTTCACCAAAGTACGAAAACAACCCCGTTTAAATCTCGAGAAATAGTTGAAATAATAGCATCAGTAAAAGTTTCCCATCATTTCTTCTGATGAGAAGCCGGCGATCCGGAACGAACCGTGAGAACGCTGTTTAGGAGGAGTACTCCTTGTGAACCCCAGTCAGAAAGATCCGTCATGGTTCGTTTGATACCAGTATCCTGTTCCAACTCCTTAAAAATATTTCTGAGACTTGGCTGCAGTTTGAATCCCTCAGGAACAGAAAAAGCAAGCCCCGTAGCAGCGCCAAAATTATGATAGGGATCCTGACCGAGAATCACGACCCGAACCTGGTCGAAAGGCGTAATATCACAGGCACGGAATATATGTTTGGGCTCAGGATAACATACTCCTTTCTGATATTCGGATTTAATAAAAGCAGCGAGATCATGCCAGTACTTTTTTTCAAATTCTGGAGCCATGGCATCCAGCCAAGAATTTTCCAGTCGTAGAGTCATATTAAAAAAGTTCGATATTTGAATTATGAGATTGATACACCATTCTATTTCATTCCAATATTACTCATTCTATGCGCTTTGATTCAAAAAGTTCCAAACTCACATCGATAGGAGTTATGAAACATGCGGTAGCATATCCATCCGCATACATACCTCTCTGGGATTCAATATAGGTTGCGAGTATATGGTGGGTGCTTTGCCCTGTTAACGCGTTCAGGAGATGGTGGGAATTTCAGAACTTTCGACGGGAACCGGCAGATGAACAAAAGAATCCATCTTCCAGGAAAACTTTGCCGATGACTTTGGAGAAATCATCAGGATCTTCCAGTCCGACGTTCCAACCTCATTTACCATAAATATCCCCCCCGAAATCCACCAAAAATTTATCATACTTTTGCAGGAGTGCAACCGTTTTATCCAAAGCATATCACTTTCCTACGCCTCAAAATTCCAAACACACGCCGTTTTGAAGTTTGACGTCGGTATTCGAAAGCAAAATATCGGCAAACGTTCCAAATTTGCCGTGGAACATTGCCGTGTCTCGCGATCCGTATCATAACTTCGTCAACCGGGAACCGATGACCGGATCAAAAATTCCACCCGTCAACCGGGCGAGTTCCAATGAAAATTCGAGCATAATCTTGCTATCCTCATCCAATATCCCTCATCAATTCCGATTCAATACATCCAACCAATTCCCGGGAATAAATCGAGAATATTTCTGGTCGAACGTCGACAACATATCCCGGATTTCCAAAAAAACCCCCTCGCAGGAGAAGGGGGTATCTATTTGGATTTTCAACTGGGTTCCCAGCGTATCTAGCTCGAATATCTGCATGAAAGGAAAGCGAATTATAAACTCATTCCAAATAAAAATTCATCTCTATCCTCCTTTCAAGACTTCTCAGAAACAATGAAATCTGAAGTTAAATTTGAGTACCGAAACGAGACGTACGCAGGTGCGTTGAGTGAGGAACGGAAAATTTAACCAGGAGTTCGCGTTTATGAGAAATCTCTTACAAAGATTGGACGTAAGCATTGAAAGCTTTGGTCGTCAAACTTGCACCTCCTACAGCATCGAGTGAGAATGCTGTAATTGGCTTTCCAACCGCTATCTTTATTTCATGAGCAAAACCTGTCTGAAGTTTCTTGGAAATCTCATTGGTTGCCATTGGTTTCACCAAAACCGACGTAATAGTATTATTGGAAATATTGAGCGTTACTTCGATTTCCTCCTGTCCCGCTGGACTGACATATCCAACCGTTTTCGTTACGACTTTTGTGGAATTCAAAGATGTCGTATCGGCGGGAACTACCGCGGGGTTAATGGGAAGTGTATTTTCCAATTGTTGAGCTTTTGGCAAATCTGATGTCACGGGAGTTGTTGAGGTTCCACAAGAAGCAAGAAATCCGGCAAGTGCGAACGATGTTACAACTGGGGTAATTTTTTTCATAGTCATATGATGAAGGTTTTGAATAAAAAATTATTCAGATACGGTTTGATTAACCTGTGTCTGAGGAATGGTAATAGTAGTCTGGCCAGATCCGGAATTCGTAATCTGCATATTAGGAAAATCCGTATTTAATTCTCCCGTTTGCTGCGAGGATATTGTAGTTCCACTCGAATTTACGTTCAATCATGCCGTAGTATCGATAGTGTTCCCATTAGTATTGATATAAGTTCCATCCTCGCCGTTCGTGATGGTCATACCGGTACTATTGACGCTTGTTCCAGATGAAGTAATGTTCAAACTGTCCCCATTATAATTTATATTTACCCCACTGGCCGTATCTACCGTAACACCGCTAGAATTTATGTATAAACCGTCAGAAATAACAGTACCTGTTGCTGCCACATTTGTCGGTAAAGCATTCGGAACCATCGGTACTTCGGGAGTCTTCGTCTCAACTGCCTGTGTTTTTGGCGTTAGAGGGATTTGTTCTACAGGAGCTTTGGCACCGCAAGATACCAACATTCCAGCAAGCGCAATAGTAGCAACTACCGGTATGATTTTTTTCATATTCAAATTGGTTAAAATAAACTAGGAAACAATTATAATGCCAATATTGATAAATCAAAAAAAATAGGAGAAACCGACGTGCATATTCCCGAATATAGAGTTTAATTATCTCTATATTCTGATTTGATGGTAATATTATTTGTAATTTAAAAATCCATATTGAAATACCTGCCGCTCCCAATATACTCAGAGTATCAGTAACCCCAACTATGGAAAAAACACTCTCTCCTCTGCTTCGCTTTATGCAAGCCAAAGTTCGTTCCTATCAAGGAAAAAGCGACACTCCATTCGTTACTGGTATCCAAGACGTACTAAAAACGCTCGGAAATGATGTCTCTCCAGAGTTTTCGCTACTACTCATCAATCTAGTGTGCGAATCCAATGCACAAACTCACGTCCTCAAACGAGCCGTTATCAAAAATCGAAACTAAATTCGATTTGACACTTTCAAGCTTTTTTATAAGATAGTCCCATATTTTTGGGGAATTACCCAATTTTTTTAGAAATACCCATGTCAAACGTAGCACTCGTACGAGCCATCCAAGCCCCTTTTATTAAGGGAGATATTCCTCAAATTCGAACTGGAATGGAAGTAGAAGTCCACCAGCTCATCAAGGAGGGAGAGAAATCCCGTACGCAAAAATTCAAAGGCCTCGTCATCCATACTCGTGGAAAGAGCCCCCTTGAGCAGACTATTGTCGTTCGAAAAGTTACCGATGGAATCGGAATCGAAAAAATATTTGCGATTCATTCATCTACTATTTCGAAGATAGAGGTACTTCGATCTTTCAAGGTACGACACAAAAATATCAGCTTTATTAAAGCCCTTCGAGGAAAAGCAGCTCGATTGAAAGAAATCAAAAAATAATAATGACTTTGTCGATACAGTGGATATACTTTTAAAGTAACCCATTTCCGTATGACAGAACGTAAAAAATTTACTGCACCCGTAAACTTCTACCTTACCGACGCTCAAAAGAAAAAAATGGAATTTATTCTTGAGCAAAAAGGACAAAGTCTCACTGACTTTTTACGAGGCCACATTCAATCTACCATTGAAAAATACGAGGATCGAAACGGTGCGATCAACGTGTACCAAACCTATATTGTATAGCCTTTCTCGCAGGTAGCTTTTGAGAAGGGTTTAACCCCTTTGAAACATGCTATTTAGCGAAATGAAATTACAAGACTCCATCCAGGCAGCTCTTGTTAAGAATGGTTATGAAACAGCAACCCCCATCCAAGAACAGGTTATCAGCCTCGCTCTCAGTGGAAAAAATATTGTAGGACAATCTCAGACTGGTACTGGTAAAACAGCTGCCTTCGTGCTTCCACTATTGGAACTCGTAGATGGACGTGTTCGTCGTCCTCAAGCGATTATTCTTGCTCCGACTCGAGAACTTGCTGGGCAAATCCGAGAAGAAGTATATAAACTTTCCGAGGGGATGCGTATCCGCTCCACGGTCATTTTTGGCGGAACAAGTTTTAAGAAGCAAAAAGAAATCATTGACGAAGGACCTCAAATTGTCATCGCGACTCCAGGACGACTGATTGATCTAATCGATCGACGGTACATTGACCTCAATCAGGTTAAGTACTTTATTCTTGACGAGTGTGACCGAATGCTCGATATGGGATTTATCGATGACATAGATTATATTTGGGGACATATGCCCAAGGTAGAGCAATCTATGACGTTCAGTGCGACGATTCCAGAACAAATGCAACGGCTTTTGACGAAATATGTCGGAACCGAATATGAGTTCATCAAAGCTACGGAAGAAATTACGGTAGCAAAAATCGACCATGCATTCATCGAAGTCGAAGCATTCGACAAATTTGAAATGCTCAAGAAATATATCGCTGAAACTGGAAAACAGAAGATCATCGTATTCGTACGAACCAAACATGAAACAGAACATCTTGCTCGAATGCTCCAAGACAATGGTGTCCGTGCAGGATTCCTCCATGGTGACCTCGAACAACGGCAACGAGCACGAGCGCTCCGAGCATTCAAAGACGATGAAATTCAAGTGTTTGTAACGACTGATGTCGCAGCACGAGGACTCAATATGAATAATATTGACTTGGTTATCAATTTTCACGTACCAGAAGATCCAGAAGCCTACATTCATCGTATTGGACGAACGGGACGAGCCGGAGCCGAAGGTAAGGCAGTAATGTTCGTTTCCCCTTCTGAAAAAATGATGATGAAGAACGTGGAACGACGAAATAAAATTGTACTCAAACAAATTGATGCTGACGGAAACCCAGTCGTTCGGGTTGCGGATGATGGACGACGAGGATTTGGAGGAGAAGGCGGAGGGTACCGAGGAGGACGCGGACGAGGCGGAGGCGGAGGGTACCGAGGAGGACGAAGCGGAGGAAGCGGATATCGAGGAGGTGGAAGTAGCAGTGGTGGTGGTGGTGGATACCAGGGACGAGACCGTGGTGATTACCGTGGTGGGAATGGTGGTGGATACCAAGGTGGTGGTAACACAGGATTCGGCGGCGAAAGCAGCGGGGCACTAGTTGCACCGGCAGGAGGAGGATATTATGCAGGCAATGACCGACCTCAACGATCCGAAGGCGGATACCAAGGTAGAAACAGCGGAGGGTACCAAGGCGGTCGTTCTGAAGGATGACGAACTAGTGGAAGTTACCAAGGCGGTCGTTCTGATAACAACAGAAACAGCGGAGGTTACCAAGGCGGTCGTTCCGATAGTGGACAAAGCAGTGGCGGTTACCAAGGCGGTGGACGATCAGAAGGTGGAAACGGCGGAGGTATCTCCGGTGGAGACTTCAGTGTTTTCGGAAACTAAATACCAGATTAACGTAAATCGCAGCACTTCCCGCGAGCGTGACCGGGAGGATATGTTTTCGTTTCCGAGCTTGTCCGGCGCGGTCTGGACCGAAGGAAAGGAAAACATATCCTCCCGAGGCAGCGAGCAAATGGAATTAAGTGAATTTGGTATAATACCGTAGCATATATAATAAACCCCCGAATTCGGGGGTTTATTATATATGTGAGAAATTGAAAACTCCTATTTCAACGACTCTTTCGCTTCCAGTTTATTTCGTATAATCATGGCAAATAGGAGGAGGAAATTGATTTGAATGCTTTTGGAATAGTCCATGGCAATTTCGGAATCATCCAGACCCAAAAAGAAATAATCATTGATTTTTACTACGATATCATCTCCAACCCCAGGAACGGCAGTAGCGGCAATTTGAAAACCGCTTTTGACAGAATCAGGGGTATTCTGTAGTAGGGTATACAGGTTTACATTTTCTTTTTTTACCCGATTGATTTCATCGATAACTATGGGCATCTCCGTATTCATACTGACTCCGTTCGTAGTAATATTCCTGATATGAAAATTTTTCTTTTCCGAATCCAAAATGTAGAAATTCAAGCTATCACCACCCAAAAATAAAATAATTTTCGCGAGCATATTCCTGATAGTCTCATTGCATTGATTCGACATAAATTCATCAATGGAAAAATTGTCGTTCAATTCCAAAAGCCCATCCGTATATTCTTCCAGTTGTTGGATATAGATTTGAATGAATTCCTTTTTAACTTCGGGCTGTACTTCTTTTGAGGACTTCATGACTTTAATGGATGAAGTACTGAAACTGATAGCTAGGGAACTCTCTTCGATACGATCTTTGTTTTCTTCCTTCCCCCCTTCAAAAAGATACTTTGGTTTTTCGAAAAAATATCCTTGGTACCCCGCAATAAGATCCAACTGCTTCAAAAAATTGAACACGGATTCATCTTCTACTCGTTCTGCAAAAAAAACTACGTTCGGGCTCTGTAATTTGAGAAATTTGAGAGAGAAGATAAGGGTCTCCAAATCATAGAGCATATCAAGCTTTCGGATACAGCGTTGTTCCTGTCCAAAACTCGTTTCAAGCGAGGACATACATTCGCGAACCGCATGACATCCAGAACATACCTTGAATATTTCCATGACGTGGGGTCCGTCAATTTTAATAATATCGATATCCAAGAATTTTGAGATATCTCATAGGGTATTGTATCCAGAAGGAAAATCATCTATCGCAATTTTGAATCCGAACGCTCGGAGTTCCCGGATTACTTGATTGGTATGAACCACATTAATGGATGATTCGTATTCCAAAAATTCGATGATTACTTTTTTCGGATCAATATTATTGATTTGAGCCAACGTTTTAATTTTTTGGATGAACTGTTCGTCCTGGATTGTATTCAGGTTTACATTGACGGAAAAGGGTCATTCTATTTCTTTGTTTGAAATGAACATAAACGACAATGACAATATCATCCAATCCAATTTTTCAATGTATCCTGCCTTTTTGACGAACTTAAGAAAGTCTTCCGGATTCGTCATTTTACCATGTCGGTCTTTGACTCGCATGAGAATTTCCGTCTCAATCAATTCTTGGTTCATATCGAAAATTCCCTGGCCATAGAGCTCAATCTGTCATCCCTCGATAATATCCCGGGCATGGGAAAGATCCTTTTCCTCATGAAGGACCATATCTATCCGATCCGCTACTTTGACTATATTGTCTCCATTGGCATTTTTCCGATGTAACCGTTCCTTGATATTCATGGAAATGGTCATCAAGCCCCAGAGAAGGATATCAATCTGAGTCAATTCCACACTCTTCATCATTGCGAACGCAAGTTGGAGAGATGGGAAAGTGGTAGGGGAATTCAGACTATTGCGGTGGGAAACTGCTTGCAATCTTTCTTGAACCTTTTCCAGTATGTTTTGAATTTCATGATTTTCCTCTATTCCCTTGGCTGCGGTTTTGAGACCGGAAATATTAAATTTATACACAAACTGCTCAAAATACTTTTTAAAATTACCCATCATTGCTTGTAAATCATCCGTATTTTTAGGCTCAGAAACCATCATAGCTCCTAGTTGGTCACATAGAGTAGATAGTTCAGCTCGGTAATATTTGATAGATAGCAAAAAATTGTCTATCCCATTACCGGAATTCAGGCTCTGGTAAAAATCAGATTGTTTCATCTGGTGAATCTCTAATTCGCGCATATGGAGGTTGATGGTGGATTTTTTTAAAGTAAATAGATATATAAAAAAGTCCAATCTATGTTTTAGAAGATCGTTTTTTATAGAAAAATCCACTAATTTTTGAGTATTTCAACATGAATCATCTTACTGGCTTTCTGTCGGGAAACACTCGTAGCACGAATTTCCACGAGGTACTTCCCAATCGTCAAACCATCGCCGATAGGCACGACATATTCCAAAGTATTCGCTCCGAGTATTTTGAAGAGTTTTCCATCGATATACAGGTTTACTGCCGATACCTCGATTGGATCCATGACGGAAAACCTCAAATTCGCTACTTGACCTTCATAGAGACTGATCGCTTCGCTCTGAGGGGCAGTCACGGTGATTACCGGCGGGTTCGCTGTTCCTCAGAAAGATACTTGATAACTTTTCGAAGTAGAGAAGCCATAGATATCAACGACAATAGCCGTAATTTTCTGAACCCCGGTTTCCACGAAATTATAATCAGTTTTTACATCTCATGCTGTAACCTGAGGATCGATACGAATGGAGCGTATTTCCTTTTCATTTAACAAGAATCTGACTTTTTGAATCGGATTACTGGACTGAAAGCTAGCGGAAAGCGACGATTTTCCTATAGCACGATTGGAACCCTCGAGCAAATTCGTCTGAAAATCGATAATCGCACGGTCGGCAGACGGCCGAACGCAAACCTGGTCAGAATAGCTCGTAATAAACGAATCTCCAATATCAAGAGACCCATCGGAAGCTGTTGCTTGTACTCCAGCCCAATTTCGTGTGGAGGCTACCCAACTATTGTCATACGATTCCACAATAGGTTCCAAATCAATCAGTTTTCCAGTTTTCACCGCTTCAGATGGAGTATCAGAAGTAACTTTTCCGTTACAGAGGGAATCGACGGTAACTTCTTTACCAGCAGATTCAAATTTTGTCGGTTTGACCGCGAACATCCCGGTGACACGATTGCCATTAGGGGTACTGTCGCTGGCTAATTTTCCCGTGATGGAAGATATGGATGCAGTGTACACGCTGTCAGGTTTTTTGAATGGCTCTACGGGAAGTCATTTGTGAGCAAACTCCATATAGTCTCTCCATATTGGCGCTGCACAGTTGAGTCCGTCACAGGTTCCCTTGGTTTCGGTACCATCGACGTTGCCAGCCCATACTACGGTCGTGAATTGCGGGGTATATCCAATAGTCCAAAGATCCCGGGGAAGAATTTTCTTGACGCCGTTCGTACTCACATCTTTGTTGCTCGTACCGGTTTTTGCAGCAGCGGGGCGATCCTTGAGAGTAAGCGCATTATTCCAAAAAGCGCTTGGTCTTGCCGTTCCGTCCGAAAGAATATTGCTTATCAAATAGGAAGATGCATCTGAGAAAATATATTTGCCACTCGAAGGAACATATTGCATGAGAATATTTCATTTTTTATCCAAAATCTTGAGAATAGGTTCTGGCTCTTTTCTCCAACCGCCCTGGGCGAATACTGAGTAAGCCTGGGCCATTTCTATGGGTTTGACTTCGCCAGTACCGATAGCAAGAGGCATTCCATAAAGTCCATCAACTCTCAATGATTCGATACCAAGAGATCGCGCATGCTTGACAACTTCGGCTTCCCCACCAGCCACTTTGAACATCTTGATAGCTGGGATGTTCCGAGAATAATCCAAAGCGGTTCGGATTCGCATACGACCGAGAAATTTTTTGTCGTAATTATCAGGATCCCACTTTCCAAACTTTGTATTCACATCATATATCGGGGTTTCCGGCCCTACTGCATCTTTCGTCATCGCGAGAGAATACACGATTGGCTTGAACGAAGAACCTGGCTGCCGAAGGCTCGTAATCATGTTCACTTGCCCCTGTGCCTCGGTGTCGTAATAGTCCGGTCAACCCACCATCGACATGATTTGTCCCGTCTTATTGTCGAGGCTCACAAGTGCTGCACTTGTGGCTCCATAGGTAACGCTGTTAATTTTGACCTGGGCTCGGACGAGGGATTCCGCTTTGTCCTGAAGTTTTGGGTCGATGGTAGTAAAAATCTGCAATCCTCATTGATCGAAAAAATCATCTCCGTATTTCTTGAGGAGATAGTCCTGTACGTACATGACGAAATGTGGATATTTTATCCTGGTGACATTCTTACGGAATTCAAAATCGATACCGTCGATGATGGCTTTTTTGAACTCGTCGGGGGTAATCTTATCATCTTCGAGCATTCGAGAAGCGACAAAATCCTTACGGCCGGTATTGTATTCCATAGCATATCACTCGAGGGATCTCTCGGAAGAAACCGGAGAAGTGGCCGAACCGGACGTAGTTTTTGCAACGGAAGATTTTCCGGTCGTGGAACCGGTCGAAGCCCTTGCTGATTTTTCCACGGCGGTTACAGCTTTGACGGGATTTTCAACGGAAGCTTTCAGGGATGCCGCTTGGATTTTGATATTGTTCAGTACCATCAGCACGTCTTTATAGGTCAAACGGACACATCCGGTCGTGTCGATGGAATACTTTACCTTGAAAAAATCCTGATTCATTCCACAGATTTTCACATCTTCCGCATTAATCCGCTCAAATGTAAGTGTGTTAATAATGGATTTGAATTCTTCTACCAACACTCGGAATTCCTTGCGACGTTCCATAGATCCGAGAGTGATTTTTTCCTCAGTCTTGTCGTCTTTAAATACATAAAGATAGCCCATCAAACGGTCACGATACGTATATGGAGAATAATAGGTTGGCCCCTTGGGAAGGGACGCAAGGATAGTTGCGCCTAGAACTCCAACTTCGCTCGCGGGTTTACCAAAGTAGGTTTTCGCAGCTTCCTCGATACCGGAAGCATTATTTCCAAAGGAAATCCGATTGAGATAGAGTTCAAGAATTTTTTCTTTGGAATATTCGGAATTCAGGCGGAACGAAAGATACCCTTCCTTGATTTTCCGAGGAAGCGAGCGTTCACTTGTAAGAAATGTCACTTTGATCAGCTGTTGAGAAATCGTGGAAGTCCCTTGGATTTTATCGGTCTTTCCGGTTACAAAATTGAGTACAGAACGAACCAGTCCCTTGAGATCAACCCCCTGGTTCTCGAAAAAGGTCTTATCTTCGGTAGAAACCACCGCATCTCGAATTTTTTGGGAAATCTGTGTGTAAGGGACATACGTCCTTTTTCCATCAGATCCGGCAAAAATGGAATACAGTTCGTTACCGTTCCGGTCTCGGATCACGGAACTTTCAGGTAAGGCTAGGCTCTCAATTGAATCAATGGACGGAAGTGAACGGAGATATACGAGGTATACAATACCTACAAACAATATTCCGAGCATTACCAAAGAAAGTCCAATATACATTACTATCACAGATACTTTAACGGACTTTTTTTTCTTGAGGAGCGACAAGAGTCGAATGGTCGTAAAACCTGGGTTTTTCAAGGGTTTTTGGGAATTCATAGAATCAAAAATAAAAATAGGTCGGGGGCTACGGTAATACGGTTTTTGCGTCGCTTCCGAGTATAATCTCAATCTGAGGTCCGACAAGTCCGGAGTATTTTAAAGCCCTTTCGGGCTGGACAGGAATATTGAGAAAGAGTTGTAATGCTCGAATGGTAGCGGAATTCGGAGCGACACCAATTTGGCTCGGTTCGTTCCATACGTGCCAGATTTCTGAACGTGATACGGTATCCTTGGTGGAGGAAATCGATTTCTTTTCCGGAACATTGAACCCATATTTTTTGAGTTCCATCGCGAGATGGTTAGCGAGTCAGGAATATTTGGTGGAATTCACGAGAGTAATCTCCTGTTTCTCAGTATATAAATCCGGATAGTTATAAATAAGATTTGCGAATTTCCGAATAATGGAATATTCGGAGATTTTATTACTCGTCGCACCTTCTGGCAACAATACGGACGAACCTCCGAAATCTTCCCTCGCCGGCGTATACAGGAATCCTCCAACCTTACAGAAACTCGCGGATTGAAAACACCCATCATTGAGATTGAAACTCAACATCTGCGAACTTTTCAGATCCTTGGCAAACAGGGCAAGTTCCACGAGTTCATCCAGTTGAAGATTGGTCTTTATATGGGTTGTAACGGCGGAATAAAGATGGGAGAGTTTGGTCGGACTCGTCAATGCGTCAATGGAAAACAACTTGTCCTTGATAGCTTTGAGTACGAGTTGCTGGCGAATGGAACGGTCGAAATCGCTCGTGGAATGTCGAGATCGAACATATTTGAGGGCGGTATCCCCACTCAGTGCCTGAAATCCCTTTTTGATGCGGAACGTCTGGTATCCCCAATTTTCATCCGGGTACTCGTAATCCACCAAATCTTCGGGCACGTCGACTTCTACCCCACCCAATACGTCCACGAATTTTTTGAATCCAAAAAAGTCGATATTGAGGTATTTATCGACCGGTTCTCCGGTAATTTCGGTGACTTTGTCGGCCAGTGCTGCCATGGCGAGTTCCGGAGTAGAGCTCTTGAGCGACCTCTGATAGACCTCGTTGATTTTTCCATAGAATTTTCCCCGGCTCGTAGGAATCTCGACATAGAGATCGCGAGGTAAAGAAAGCATACTCACCGTCTGAGTCCGTCGATTTATCGAAGCAAGAATGATAGTATCCGTGAGCTCGGTACCTTCATGTCCTGCACCGCCGACCCCAGTGAGAAGAATATTGAGTTTCTCGGGCTTTGATGCCTCCATTTTGAGAAATGGGAGGTTTTTGGTGACGATATTCGGAAGTATGAGATTGAGTTTGATACCTGAAACCTGCGCTAAAACAATGAAACCCACAAATCCTATGAATAAACTTACTAGGGAAACGAGAACGAAAAAAACGACCGTATTCTTGGCTTTGTGAGCCAAATACGCCTGAGTTACATCTTTTCCATTCTCTCCATGGTTTCCTGGCTTGATACTAATGTACTGGCTCAGCTTCTTTTTTTTAAAGGTCATGCGCGGGTAATTTTTGACGAATTATAGAAAATACGGTCAAAAATACAAAAGGAAGTTGAGAATTGGGATGTTGAAATTACAGCAATAGTAACAATTTCTTTTTTTCCTTTTTTGTTGCATTTTCCATATTTTTCGTATCATAGGCAGGCTTCCAAATATCACTCGCCTTCGTTACTATGGCGATTATCACCTAAATTTATTCATTATGGCTAAAAATCCTACCAAGGTCGTCAAACTGCAAATTAAGGCAGGAATGGCTAATCCAGCTCCTCCTATCGGTACCGCTCTCGGGCCTACCGGTATACAGATTGCGGAATTCTGCAAACAGTTCAACGATGCTACCCGCGACCGAATGGGAACGGTTCTTCCTACGGTTATTAATATCTACGAAGATCGAACGTTCAGTTTCATTACGAAACAACCACCAATGACGTTTCTTATTAAGACTGAGCTCGGGCTCAAGTCTGGATCAAAACTCCCACATAAAGAAAAAGTGGCTCACCTCACTGATGCACAGCTCACTACCATCGCAGAAGCGAAAATGCCCGATCTCAATGCAAACGACCTCGAACATGCGAAAAGTATCGTTGCAGGGTCTGCACGATCTATGGGTATTACATCAGATCTTAAAAAATAATACTCCTTACGGAGTCCGCTCCGTATACGGCGTTATCGTCTAACGGTTAGGACACAGGATTCTCATTCCTGTAATCGGAGTTCGATTCTCCGTAACGCTACCAATCGATAAATCACGTTGAAAACTCAATGCTTCAAGCATTGAGTTTTCTTTTGTATAAAGGGTTCCCAGCGGGTCTGAAATTAGTTTAACCTGTATAGATTTCAATATCTTGCTTTTCTCTTCGAAGGTTCCTCGTTCGTAAGTCCTGGAAAGGTTTTCAAGCAGTTTAACCAGGTTTTGGATAAGTTCCTCCATATCTTTCTTTTCATTCTTCAAACGTTTGATTTTGGCTTCAAACTGTTTGCGTTCGTCCAAAAAGCGATTTCTCATCTCCATGTAGAGCTCATCACCTATTTGGTTCAATGCGTATTTGTCATCTATGTTCTTGATTTTTTCATCGCAGGTCGTAATGGAACGCTGTATGGTCCCAACTGTTTTGGATAGCTGTTCTTCTCACTCTTTTAATTTTCTACTTAATTGCTGATTGAACGCAATAATGACCTCTTGTGGAAGGTCTTTGAACTTACCCATATAGTCTCACGCTACCTCAAAAAGTTTTTCTTCTGAAACATTGATGGTATATCTACTCCGGTTTTGTGCTCTGTAATACGTATAGCGGACACCATACTTATTTTCCGTTTGATACGGTGTCAAAGGAATGCCGTCAGCATCAAAGACTAATTTTCTGAAATACGCAGGGAATGAAACATTCCTTTCACGCTTATAGTCCCTATGTATTCCATTCACTTTTTCAAATAACTCGACGCTTACGAGGGGTTCGTATCCTTCATTTTTGTTTTTGCTGATTTCAGCACGTCAAAACTTACCATCCTGTATTCATACATAAAACTCATTTTTCAAGAGTTTATCAATTCAAGCTGGGTATTTTTTGAACCCGCTGTCTCAAAATACTTTGGCGATTTGTGGGGTGGTTTTTCATTCAGCCCTCAAACGGAAGGCAAGTCTCACGAGTTCAGCCTCTTTTTCGTCTATCTGGACTTTTCTATGAACTTCTCATTCCTTATCAAGATAACTCACTTTCTTGTATCAAAACGGCATTCTTGTGATGATGTATCCATCACCGTGCTTTGTTGTCATTTTTGACTTCACGTTGCTTGAACGCATTTGATTGTCTGCTCGTGCTACCAAAAATGAAATCCCCAGCATCATTGCTGAAAATATATTCAATCAGTCAAACAATTGTCCCGTATCTGCCGAATAGAAGCCCTTTATCTTTTTCTTGTTGATGAGTTCTGTAAAAATAGCAGCGTCCATCGTATCACGTGATATTCGTGTGGGGTCATAGGCGATGACATAATCAATTCAACCCTTATTACAAAGTTTTATCAAATCTTTGAAACCAGGTCTGGTTCCACTTGCCTTGGCGCTCCTTTTTTCTTCAATGGTCTCAATAATTCTAAATCCTTTCTTCTTTATAAGCTCTTCGCAATACTGTGCTTGGGTTTCAAGGCTTATGGTTTGTTTGTCCTCTGTGTTGGTTGATTTGCGTAAGTATAGAACGCAGTTTTCATATGTTTTCATATGTTTTTAATCGTTATTGAGTGGAATAAGGTTTGAGGTGAAATTATCAAGGAAATCCACAAAATCATCTTTCTGATTTTTGTTCCATTTTTTCATCAGTCCTCAATTTTTCCCAATCGCCTTTATGGTATCATCCTTATCTAATTCACCACCCATGTAATAGTTCTCCATCACGACCGATAATGAAGTTGCTATGGATGAAAGGCTTTCTTTGCTTCATTTTGAGGCTATTTGGGCGAAGGCATCTTTTAATCTATATAACCGCTCCCTATTAAACTCTGTGAAGCGCACCTCGTGGATAAGTTCAAAATCATCACCGTCAATAGGTTCGTCAAACTGGTATGACATACTTTTTTTCAATTCATACCGTGCTTGTTGTTCCAATGCGTTTTCTTCATCGTTCATGAAATCTTCAATGGTGTATTCATTCAATACCATGCCTATTTTGCTTCAATCTTTACCCCAAATAGGAAATAGGTTGTGGCTCGTATCCTCTCAAACTCATGATTTTCTCCATTTTTCAGACGTATAGACCTTTATTCAAAGTAAATAATGATAGACCATATAGGCAAGCAGTTTCGCTGGGAGCTCTCAAACCTCTTTATCAAACCACCATACCCGTATCGCTATGTCTCAAAATTGGTAATTATAATAGTTTGAAACCTTGCTTCAACATTTCATCGTTTTTGAAAGAAGGTTGTTGGTGTCGTCTTCAAGTCATCTTAAAAAATCGTCATAAACGCACACGTCTTGCGTTTTGACGATTATTTCTTGCTCGTTGCTTTCTGGGAGGGGTATTGCTCCGTCTTTGTTCCTAATCCCATCAGTCATGGTTCGTTTGAACTTTTTTGAACGTTCAACGGAAGTTTCGACCTTTTTTCTTGCCATAATGAAAATTGGTTATTAATTGATAATAAGTATATGAAAAACATGTAAAAATCAACTTTTTCATCCTGCTTATCATCTATTCAAAGGGATTATTTTGAAAAGTTTATCGTTAGGTTAATGAGTGAATAATTGATTTTATAAGTAAGTATTTCTATGAGAAACGCATAAGAACTGAAACATATTTCCAATGAGTTCTTATCGTTTCGATTAGGAATTGACTGGGTGGCATACCCGTTCTTCAAAAACCCTTACCCAAAAAGAAGAACCGATATGCTTGCCGTTAGCCACTACCACTCAACCCTCTTTCAGGTCTATCGTTCGTTTGACCCTGGGGGCCAAAACATCGATTTTTCAGTCTTTTCCTATGCTGGAATTGCCTGTTCCAAGAAATACCTCGCATTAAAGGCGTATTGCGACCCAATTATTGTGGTTTTATGTTCTTGGTAATGAGCCCACCACTTTGGGACGGTCGTTTATACTCGACCAACCTATGATGACCCAATAAGAAATTGTCATAAAAAACTCAAATGATTTTTTCAAAAAGTCATTTTTTTATGTTTTTTGAATTTTTCAAACTCTTATTTTTCCCTTTGGTGTGCCGTTCCGTGTCGAAACACAAAAAACGCTGAAAACTTTTTTCAAAAATCACTTGAAAAAACGTAGGGGATGTTGAATTAAGAACTATTACTTCTTAACCCATACCCATATGGAAAACCAAAAAACCCAATTGCGAACTGAAACGCTGGTTCCAAAAGACGATTGAAATATCAAGAAAAAAGACGACCTGACTGACAATGGTTCGTTCTTCATTTTTCTTTTCGTCTGAATAGCAATGTTCCTTTTCTTTCAATCGCCTTCAAAAAACGCTGAAAAAAGAAACTGACACCAAAGCAACCGTTATCCTGCCAATTCAGAAGAAAAGAAACTTCAAGACAAGGTAAAAACTTTGGAGTATTCCATCAAAACCATTTCTTTGAAAAAGAGAGAATTGGAGAACGAAATACGCAAAATTGAGATGGAGAGCCTTATGGACGACAAATCAAACCCCTATGATACCGAACTCAAATTAGACAAACTCAAAATGAGACTTGAAGAACTTTCTATGAACGAAGAAAGGAAGCTCGACGATCTTGAAGAAGCAAACCGTTCTTTGAACGAATATCTATCACCTAACCAATAAAATCTATGACAACCATTAAAGACCCGTTCTATCACGATGAAATCACCTGTGAAGACCTCGTTGAAGCCTCAAAGATACCCTTGTTTTTGGACTTCCAGCAAGACGAAAAAAGATGAAGCCTCATCAAGTGAATGCTCGCACATCCCCAACTTATGGCGATTGCCCTTGATTTGAGGCTCCCAGAACTTGAACTCATTTACAAAGAAGAGCTTTTACTATGGAAAGTGGTATTGGAAAAATTACTCTTCATCCACAACCACAAATCCAACTACCAATTCAACAACATTACTTTGACGACGCTTTTGATAAATGGCAGCAAAAGAATTGGGAATTGTATCGTCCTTTTCAATGCCCGACCAAAAAAGGATGGCTCTAATCCCCATGGATACCGTAAAGTAAAGAACCTTTGATATGTTGTCCCAACAAAAACATTGGAACCAAACCTCAATGACAACATAGTCCCAGAAATATCCAACATAGAAGAAAGGATATTTCGTTGAATAACAACCCTTTTGAAAGAGAGGAGCTTTTCAGTCCGAAGGGTCAATGCTTTATGAACCAAGCAATGGCAAGCCCGTCTCATTTATTCCAAGGCTTTTGAGCTTTGACTTTTCACGATACATCCCAAAAACCAAAACGAAAAGATATATCACGAGCAGAACTTTGAACTCTTCACCAAAGACATGGTGCTCGATATCCTGGCGATGGATAATCCGACTTAAAACGTGAAAAATTGGCAGAAAATCACTGGGCGTGTATTGGTGGTTTTTGCGTTTTGTTATGTATCGAAACGCAAAACAAGAAAATATCGCTTTCCGCTTAAAATAGTGGAAAGGAGCAGACAAAAAATGAAAAATACATATAATGCGTATGTATTTTTTAAGAAGAAACGCTATGAGGTATTATTTTCAAGCCGGGTTATATACCAAAAACGAAATGGCATGGCTTACCAAACAAAAAAAGGAACTTGCTTTGAAACACCATCCAGATAGGGGTTGATGGCAGAATAGCTTCATTGCTATGATGAAGGAATACGAAACTATAAAACAAGCGGTTGAAACCGTTTGACACTTCGAACAACGACAACCAAAGAGAAACAAGAATTGAAACCTTTGTTTTTATAGCGGTGGAGAAACCATAGAAGAGGCAATCCAGTTTCAAAAAGAACACCTTAAAAAAATGAGGCAAGAGGAGCGTTCAAAAAGGTATTCTATGGGATGAATGATGGATTATGCTTTGAATATCCTTTCAATTCCAAAAGTCCAAACGGTCATTTTGATGGTATCTTTCCCATTCATATTTCGTCTTGGGCTTCCATATTGAATAGAGGGTATTTTGGCACTTTTCAGCATTCATACCGCCATCGCTTGTTTGCTTTGAAAACGCACTTTTGCTTTCGTTTCACTCGCGGTTTTTTCGCTCATAATCAAAGGCTATGAACCATTTATCCCTTTTGGGGTATGGGATACGGTTTGAAATACCGTCAATTTTTGGTTGGCAGTCATCATTATTTTTTCAATAGCCAACGTCAAGCCAAGAAAAGGAGCTATGGATTGGGGTGATTTATACGGCAGAGTAAATAAAGTCGTATAACACTGACAAGTTGCTTTTTTAGGTTTTTTCAGTAAATTAAACAACAAGGCCAAGTATGGCCCTTTTAGTGTATTTTATAAAAAAACAAAAAAATGGCAGAAAATCAATTCGTTTTAAGACCTTTAAGTTTAGAAGAATTAAATGGCTTTTTCAATACGGAAGCACAAGAATTGATAAGATTTTTTATTAAAAAAAGCCTATTTTCACAACCCGAACTTAAATGAGAGCAAAAAGGCATCCCTATTCAAATACCAAAAGAACATATAGAACAATGGTTAGTTCAGGCATTGAATGTTGATGGAATTGGGGCTGGAAGTTATGCTATTGATTTACTATGCGAGAGCCAGAAATGGGGAGCGGATGTTAAAATGCTTTCAGCCCCTGTTGATAAAGATTGAAATCTATCTACTGGGGATAGTTGAGAGACTTCATTGGCACAAAAGTTCAAGGAAACATGAAAAGACCTTGATACAATGTTTCAAAAATGACGATTTGAAGAAATTAAACAACAATGGCTTGGTATTTATCAAAGGAAGTTAGAGGAAGTAATATCAGCACATTGATTAGAACATATATACTATTTTATTCTTTTAAGAGGTGCGGATACATTCTATTTTGCGTGAATGGAGGTATGTTTAGAAAATCTAAAAAACACAACTGTTAATGTTGAAAGAACAAGAAAAGAAAGCATTTTCATCGATGGATTTATTGATGATAAATACTGAAATATCAAGATTTATAAAGCCAAAAAGCGTTTAGAGTTAAGGCTTCATCCACTTGAATGGAATAATCAAAATGTGTTAATCGCTTTCCCTATGAATTTTACGCCTGATAGAATTGAACTTTTATCAGAATTAAAAAAATGAGTAAATCCAAATGAAATAGCAAGAAATCTGTTTAAGAAAATCTTTACATAGATGCTATAATTGCTTCGGCAATTCGCTTTAACACGGGAACTGAAACACTATTTCCTGCTTGTTTATACAAGTGAGAATTGGCAAGTGGTGGAAGTTGAAAATCTGCTGGATATCCTTGTGCCAAGAAACATTCTCTTGGTGTCATTTTTCTGATTGTTTCGTCCGTTAGTAATAATGGAACATTGTGCCCACCAGTTCCCATATTAGCAGTAAGGGTTGGAACAAGTCATTTTTTGTTTTCTCTTACATAATGTCTACGCCATTGATACACCGTATTTTTATTAGTCATTTCATCTTTTAATTTTTCATACATTGGCTTTCATTCATATGAAAACTCTTTACCAACATTTTTTTCCAAAATGCTTGAAATATCTTTTTCAAGTTTAATCTTTTCAGGAAACTGAAAAGAATTAAATGATGCTTCTTCAAGAAACGCTACGATATAAACACGTTCCCTATTTTGAGGAGTATTACCATACTCGTAAGTATTTAATACCTTCCATTTAACATGATATCAAAGTTGTTTGAGGGTATCTAAAATTACACGAAAAGTCTTTCCATTATCATGGGAAGCAAGATTTTTAACATTTTCTAAAAATAATACACGAGGCTTCTTTTTTTCTACTATTCTCGCAATATCAAAGAACAAGTTTCACCTATCATCATTAAATCATTTTTGATATCCAGCGATTGAAAATGCTTGGCAAGGAAATCAAGCACATAAAATATCGTGGTCTGGGACTGTTTCAGGGGAAACTTCTTTAATGTCTGTTGAAAAAATATTATCTTCTAACTTGTAATTTAATTTATAGGTAATTCTTGCGTTTTTATCTATTTCACAAGCATAAACGCATTTCCCTCCTAACGATGAAAGGGCTAAATGAAATCATCCTACGCCAGCAAATAAATCAATAAATCTAATCTCTTTTCAGGTATTTGAAAGAGATGTTATTGATTTATTTTCATCATTATGAACCATTCTGATTATGTCGCTTTTAATGTAATGTCTATGACCTTTGCCATTTGGTCTAACGGATTTTAACAATCCTGATTTATCCCATCGACGCAATGTGGTTAATGAAACTCATAAAATCTTTTGTGCTTCAATTATTCCAATTAGTTCAATTTCGCTCATACTTAATTTTAAGATAAAAACTATACAAAACTAATCATATACTTTTTTATAAAAAGTCAATATTTAGCTTTAATAAAGGCTTTTTTTATGAAAATAAATAGCGACATAATGTCGCTATTTATTCGATTATAATCAAGTTGTTTCCATTTAATATCTGATTGGATTTTTTTACATACAACAAATCATCAATTGGCCGTTGGTTCATATGCTCTAAATAGGTTTCAACAAAATCAAAAGCATCTCACAAGTGTTCGCAAATATACTCTGTCATTGTATCAATTAATTCAACCTTATAATCGTTAGGACTACCAATCCAAAAAGCAATCGAACATAAAAAACTCTTGTTATCACAAGAGTTTTTTCGTTTGGTGTGAAAACACACACTATTTATTATTAGATAATAGCAAAACAACATCATCCAAAGCGGTAATACCAAATTAATGTAAATCGCAACACTTCCCGCGAGCGTGACTGGGAGGATATGTTTTCGTTTCCGAGCTTGTCCGGGGCGGTCTGGACCGAAGGGAAAGGAAAACATATCCTCCCGAGGCAGCGAGCAAATGGAGTTAGGTTAATTTGGTATAACATGCAACGATACGAAGGAGTCATTGAAAGAAGTGACATTCAAATTTTCTGTCTCAATTTTCTGAGTAAATATCATTACTCTCACCTACATGTCATATCCGCTATAGCTCAAATCAAAACTCTTGTTGCAAATCGGAAAATCCGCAATGATATTTTTGAGGACGGCATATTCCAGTAGTGGCCAATTCACAAATGAGGGATCACGGTGCTTATAGTAGACAATGCTTTTATTTTCCACAATCATCAATTGCAGATTCTCTCATCGATGTCCTTCGATATGTGTCATATAACAACCATCTTTGAGAATAATTTTTCCATCATGATTTTTTGTATTTTTCTTTTCCACAAACGATTTCATTTGAAATTTCAAAAAGAGTTTTGCAATAAACTGCACCGATTGATATATTTCCTCTGCCCGTACAATCAACCTATCAAATACATCTCCATTTTCTCCGATAATAACCTCAAAATCCGCGAGTCATAAATCAACATAGTATTCATCCGTGGTTCTCGCATCAATGGAAATCATCGAAGCCTTGGCAACAATACCGAGAGCTCCATGTTTTAGGGCAGTTTCTTTGGAAAGGATTCCAGCATCTTTAAACCGATCATAAATTCCCGAGGAAAACTTGGTGATATTCAGGATATTTTCGATACGAGGGAGAAGTCAATGGAGCGTAGTACAGATAGAGTTTAATTTTTCTTCGTCAAGCTCGATGCGATTATATCCGATCTGGATATTGTTACGAAGGAGCCGATTTCAAAAAATATGTTCATTCATTTCTAGGATTTCTTCCCGAATAGACAAAAATCCATTGAGTACATACGATTGTCCAACATCATTGCAAAGTCAGCCAATGGTAGCAAGATGATTATAAATTCTTTCGATTTCCGCCATAGCCACACGGGTAGACTGTGACACGAGCGAAACTTTTTTACCAGAAGCAGCTTCTATATTCCTCACGAATCCGAGGGTATATGCGACAGAACTATCTCCGACAATATCTTGACTTGCATCGAGTAATTTTTCGAGATTTTTTTCTTTCATGAAATATTCATCTACCAAACGCGTTTTCCAACCAAGTTGTATCTCTAGATTCAAAACGTCTTCCCCATCCGTTAAAAAACGAAAATGTGCCGGAGGAATGATTCAGGCATGGATAGGTCAAACCGGTACGGAAATAAGTCCGTCTCATTCAATACTCGGAAATTCAAAATCATTTTTTTTGACAATATCAGGCTTTCAGATTTTTCGATACGGGAAAAAATCTTTGGGAAAACCATGGAGTCGAGAAATATGATTTTTATATCCGTTTGTTTCCTTCCCATAAAAATCATATATTTCGTTTTGATAGCTATATGCCCCATAGAGTATTTCTCAATAATCCAATAATTTTTCTCCCCGCTGTACTCGGGTAGTCAAGAGCATTCTCCGGGTCTTCACATGAAGAACCAAAGGTACATTCTGTAAATCCAACATGGTATTCTTTCGAACGAGTATCATGAGCTCATCCGTCTCACCATCAATTTCCCTTAAAAATTCGCCAAAAAAATAGATACCTTTGTGCGACTTGAGATAGGAAAAAAGCTCGGATTGGGAAGCAAATTCCTTTTTTGAAAACATACTAAATTTGATTAGAAAAGTCGATCGACAAAAAACATACCATTGGAAACAATACCGAGAACAATGGCGATACCTATGCAGAAGTGCACGGTTTTAAATTTTATATCCTCAGTAATCAATAAAACTTTGGATTCCTTGAGAAGAGGATGATCCAAATACAGGTTTCCAAAATTAATCAACAGAGAGCTGAAAACGAGGGATAATCCAGCGATAAAAATGAGGGCGAGCCAAATATTCGTCTTGAAAGCTTGTATAATAATCAAAATCTCCGTGAAAAAAAGCGGTGAAAGAGGAATTCACACGAGGAATATGAGACTGATAATCAGAAGTATTCCGGTTCGGGGCATCCTTCGGAGGAGATTGTTAATATTTTCAAAAATTCAAGTTTTCAGTTGGATAAGTACATTTCCCACTGACATAAACGATGCTGCTTTGAGAAAACCATGTCCGATCATATGAAGAATTCCAAGTTTGATACCCACGGGTCAGAGTCAGAGGGCAAATACGATGATCCCCATATTCTCACTGCTGGAATATGCGAGGGCCCGTTTGAAATGTTTTTGTTTGATCAGCATAAGTCCCGCTGCTACGATAGTCAGCAGTCCCATGAAAATAAATAGGAAATTGGTAAAATCAGAGCTTTTTAACAGGATATCCACGATATTTTTAATCTTGAACAGATAGAGAATAGCCAGGGGAAGGAGAATGCTGGACATGGTCGCGCTAATGGGAGTCGGTCATGATCCATGAGCGTCAGGAAGCCAAGTATTCAATGGAAAAAGTCCAATTTTTGTACCGATTCCTACGGTCGCTAACACGAAGCCAATCTCTACGAGTCCTACATTGATTGATGGTGACACCAGAATTGCGTTATAATCGACATTCTCGAGTCCCGCATAAATAATGATAAAAATACCAAAGAGTCCAATGGTCAGTCCCGTTCCACAAATAATCAGATATTTCCATGCTGCTTCCCAGCTCGTTTTCGTGCCATAAAAACTGATTAATGAAGTGGTAAAAATCGTCGTAGCTTCAAGTGCCACCCAAATCATGATAATATTCTTGAACGTAGCCGATCCAAGCATGGCGAGAATAAAAAGATTTGAAAAGATAAGATACTGCTTTGCTTTGGATTCACCGATAACATGGTGTTGGATCTCCTGCTCAAAATAATATGAACCGTACAGCGCGATAATACCCGAAAGGATGAGAACCACATTTATGAAAATGAGGTTGAAGCGATCAATCAAAGCAAAACCATTTTCAAATCAATATCCTGAAAAATACAAAAATATTCCAAGTACGGAAAGCAAAAAGTAGGAAAAACTCATTCCAAGAAGAATATTTTTCCAAAAACGCTTTGGGAAAATTGTGCTTATTGAAAAAAATACTATCGGGAAGGAATAGAGCAAAAAAAGAAAATACATAAATGAGCTTTAAAAAAAAATACTATTCCTTCAATTCCACAAATTTGGCAACATCGATATTTCCCGTAACACTCCGAATCTTTATCATAGACATGACGAGTACCGCTACACTCATGAGGATATCGACCATAATATTGATCTCAGCATAAAAGTTAATCTTGTCGATTATCAGCATGGAAAGCAAGAACAATCCATTTTCAACGAAAAGGAAAGCCAGAATATCGCCAATGAGTTTTTTGTGATTCAAGAAAGTGAAAAGTCAGAAAAAAACAATGAGAAAGCTCGCCACGAAAATAAGATTGTTTTCGTGAACCTTTTGTGCGAGCATATATACGAAAAAAAGCATTCCCAGCTGGATACCAAGGGCATAGATTCCATTGATATGAAGTTTTCTCTCAATAAAGGGCATATTGAGTTTGGTCAAGAAATGGTTAATCATGAGTGGTACTCCGAGCACCCGTATAGCAATACCATACACAAAAGCAAACAAGAGCATGGTATCACTCCCAAATTTATTTGCGTACAAAATGTAGAACACCCCGAAAATAAGAGCGGTTTGGATGATATATATCTTGATGAAATTGAGATAATTGGTACTCACCGTGAGAAGAAATCCCGACATAATGATGAGAAGACAAAAAACTTGAAGCGCTTCCATGGTAGGGTTATTTTAAGATATAAAAAGCCATGAGCAATACCTGCGAAACAAGCAATATGACAAAAATTTCTTGGTATTTGAATATGCGGATTTTCGTAATAACGGCTTCCCAAACAGCAATAATAGCTACAACGAACATGACTTTGAAAATCCAAAGGAGGAAAAGTAAGAAAAAATTCGTAATTCCAAAAGATCACGGAATGAAAATCCAAACAAACAGGCTGATAAATCCGTACATTTTGATTTTTGATGCAATTTCCAAAAGCATCAGCTGTTTGCCTTCCGTTTCCAAAAGCATTGCTTCATGAATCATAGTGAGCTCCAAGTGAGTCGAAGGATTATCAAAAGGAAATCTCTTGTTTTCTGCAAGAATCGTGTAAAAAAACACTACGACGAGGACCGTGTAAAAAATAATTTCGTAGGGAGAGAAAACGCTCTTGTTAAAAATCATATGGAGTCATGCAACATCGGTATGTCCCCCAATCATCGCAAATAGGACAATCATCAGCACGAGAGTCGATTCCACAATTGAGAGTACGAAAAGTTCTCGTTCCGCTCCAAGTCCTCAAAAATAAGTGGTATTGTCCATTGCATAGAGGACAATAAAAAAATTTCCCAAAGAAAGAACACAGAACAAATACAATATATTCATATCAAAATATCCGAAAACAATCGGTATAAATGAAAAAAACACCAGGCTATTTATGAGCAATATCCAAGGTCAGATAACGGAAAAAAAGGAAGTGAACTCACTCAAAAAAGTCTGTTTCATCGAAAGCTTTACGAGATCAAAATATCCTTGCAGCAAACGAAGCGGTCTTCTTCCGTTCATAATGGCCTTGATAGATTTGAGAATGGTATCAAAAAAAGGAATCGCAGCGAGAGCAAGAGCAATACAGAAAAAATACGATACAAACAGAAACATATCTTTGGATTACAAAAAATAATACAACACCAGAAGCATCAACATGAGTGTTCCAAACAAATATCCAATGTAATATTGCAGTACCCCATTTTGGAGAGATCGCACTTTGTCTCACAAATACTGGATTCCTCTAATACACTTCAAATATCCAATATTCGTAAAGTACGCTTTCCTTTTCAAAAATTTTAGGGTATTTCGGTCCTTCTTGTAATATTCATTATAACTGAGGTCACTTGCTTGCATATAGAGACCTTCATACAGTCGGCGTATCGGCTGTACCAGGGATCTCGAACTGTATTGTGAACGATGCGGGATCGTAGGATATCCACAATTCCATGGAACGGCTTTGGTAAGAGAACCGAGAAAAAAACGGGATAGAGCATATACAATAACGCCAAGCAAAGCATAAACCAGTATGAGATATGCTGGTATGAATTCAAAATCACCAATTTGCAGTTGTATAAGCGGTACGGTGCTACTGCCTCCTATAATAGTACTCGCGATATGAGAAAATAACCCTGGAAATAGGGAAACCACAAATATTGCGACTACAAAAAAGACATAGCTCGCATTTTCGGACAGATGAGATTCCACGCGTACTTTTAGATCGAGATCTCTTGGTCTCCCAGAAAAAACTATCGAATACAGTCGGACAAAAGAGACAAATGCAAAAACACTCATCAGCGCGATGAGAACTACGCAACCTATTGTGATAAATCGCAAAACTGAGCCATCCGCATCGGTAATAATTTTCAACATACCCATAATTCCCGCCAATTCAGAATTAAATGAAGCAAACGGAGGGACTCCGGATATCGTAAGTACTCCGAACATCGTTATTATTGAGAGGAAAGGGAGTACTTTTACCAGACCACCCATTTTGGCAATGCTCCGAGTTCCAGTACGTTCAATAATGCTCCCCGCTATCAAAAACATGAGGGTTTTATAAAAGGCATGATTCGCACTGTGGTACAGGAGAGCGAGGAGCCCCAGAGAAACTATCAGTGGGTTTCACAACGCGAGGCCAATAGCAAATACTCCAATATTCGCCAATATAAATCAGACATTTTCTATCGTGGAAAACGCGAGCACGCGCTTGATATCATTTTGTGTCATGGCATAAAAAATCCCGAGAAAGGCCGAGAGCGATCCCGCTATCAATAGCGTAATTCCCCAAACCAAATCCACCTGCATAGCAAAAAACACAACGATGAATTTGAGAATCATCATAATCGGAAGCTTGACCATAAATCCTGACATCAGTGCCGATACATTGGAAGATGCAATCGGATGAGCTTTGGGAAGCCAAATATCAAGAGGCCAAATACCCGCCTTGGCGCCAAAACCAATAAGTGCTGCAAAAAAGGCGATATTTCTTTGCTCGGGAGTCAGCATGACCCCCGACCAATTTGCAAAATCGAAACTCGAACTTGCAATAATAAAAGGAATGAAACCCAAAAGAATGAAAAACATTCCCACATGCGCAATAACGAGATAGTAATTCCCTCATTCAAGGGAAGCATTTTCCTCATACTCATGAATTACGAGAAAATAACTACTCAGCGTCATAACTTCCCACATCACGAGAAATACCATGGCATTACTTCCTACAATGATGATTTGCATGGCGACAACAAACAAAAAAATCATCGAATAGTAAAAATTGAGATTTTTTCAATGGTGCAAATACTCCTCAAAATAATAATTGGAATAGATTGAAACCCCTATGCCAACCATGCCAAACAAAATCAAAAAAAATGATTCGATAGCTCCAATGTGAAACAAATGCATTCCCCAGACATACCCCTCTATTCCTGGTCAGAACCCTTGGATTCAAAGGAAAACATTGGTCAGAAAATACATACAGAAAAGGGCATTTGTCCTCTGAAGTTTTTGCGTATTAAAATTGCCAAACGCGACATAGAGAAACAGGATGGCTAAAAAAACGAAACCTAATGATAAAAACATATTATTAACAATAAATACCCTATCTATCAAAAACTACGTCGAAATTCCACGAACAAAGGAAACCAAATAGGAAAGGATTTCCTCCGGTTTTGGAGGATTTCCAGGAATATTCAGATCAACTTTCAAAAATTTATCTGCCCGACCGACACATCAGGAAAACCGGGGATCACCATGAATAGCTTTGTTGCCAAGAGCAATGACGATTTTTGGTTCCGGGATCACATTGTAGGCTCGAAGCAAGGGATCAAGCATATTCTGAGTAATCGCTCCTACAATCACAATACCATCAGCATGTTTGGGACTCGCAACAAAATCTATACCGTAAGATTCCAAAGAATAAGCTGGACCTTGTAAAGAGGTGAGTTCTGCCATGGTAGATTCGTCATCTCCAGCATCAACGACTCTCAATTTGAGAGATTTTTGGAGAGATTCTGGGCAATATCCATCGAGAGACAATTTTTTTGGCAGAATCTTTGTGTCTTTGGCTTTGTAATACAGTTCTTGAACGAGCGAAATCGACGAATGTCTCATGATGGAAAATGATTCAAGTGGAAGGGTAACAAAAAGCAAGTAAAATGCAAATGCAATTGGCTATGGTACATAACAATCCCCCGGAAACCGAGGGAATGTAAACTCTGGGTATCTCATGCAGATGTTTCCTATGGATTCGGAACCTCTGGGGTTTTAGCGGTATCCGGAGTTTTCGTCGAAACGAACCGATCTTTACAGACTTTCTGTTTTTGGATATCTTGTATTGCATTACAATCCTCTACCTTGTTGCTTTTCATGGCGATTTCAAAGTAGACGATATCCTTGCAGGCTACTTTGGCTCACTCGCTCACCGTATCACAGAGTTTCGGATCCAATTTTTGGGCGGCATCAGCTACGGATTTAGTGAGAGCGTTAGCATTATCCAAACGATTGAGACAGGCGAATTTTTCATCACCAGACAAGGATTCACAGCCGGATTTGGTAATAGATGGATTGGAAGCAATGGGAGGTTTGGTGTTTGGAGAGATTTGATCTGAAGGAGTTCCAGATTTGGCAAACCAGAGGATGAGGTGGTTGAGAACGAGTATGGCTCATACGATGAGTACTCCATAAATGAGACGACTGGTTTTGGTAAGAGGAAAGCAGAAATTTGACATAAAAGGAAGAAAATTAATGAGGGGATTAGTCCTTCAAACAACGAACGGACATAGCAATCCACACGGCAATGCTGCTCCGAAGGTACGAGGAAACACTACTGTATAAATGTCTCTCCCAAACATATCCAGCATACGCAGCATAGGGAGTACTAGTCCAATAACCTCCTTCTGTACCACGATTTGCGCAATAAGGGTTTCCATAATTGCAGAGTCCTGGGAGCGAAAGACCCATGAAATTTCTTAAACTTTTTGGATTGGTTGAAGCCCATCCAAAACCATTGTTAGGATCTTTGTAATTACTTCTTAGACATTCCTGATTAAATTCAACTCCGGTAAGTTTCTCTGCTCCAGTACATCAGAGATTAATTGAAAGTGTATCCCACTCATCAGTCGAGGGAACGTGGTATCCACCTTTACAAGGACAAACAGTATTGGTTGTGGATATACCAATTCATAAACAGCTATTTGCGGACATAGTATCGTATCGATACATACCTCCATAGAGATTAACTCCATCGGTATCAGCCAATGAAGACGAAGTATATGTATAACTTGATCCGATTGTTGAATTACATCCTGCCCAAACTTGAGAACCAACAGTGATATCCGGTTTGTTACAATTCGTATCAATTAATCTCCAACCAGTAATTGCAGGGGTAGTACAACCATTTCCGCTATATCCATTAAGACATGTATAGGTACAGTTTCCTGGAGTCGCACTGTAGGTCCAAGCTTGGTTGGCACTCGTTGGGGTTCCGATTGTAGCAGTACCATAGTTTGCTCCGGTAGGAGTAGGGGTGGTACAAGATACTGGTGGAACATACGTACATGCCTGGCTCGTCAATGGGGTTCCGCCGGTACAACCACTAGGGGACGAAGTAGCTACCGTGAGAGATTGAGTGTTATTTGGTTGACAAGTTCCTGGGGTGTAGGTCCAAGAGGTACAGGTTGGTGGTGTGGTACATCCCGCTCCCCCACCACAACCCCATGCTGGCTTTCCAGCAGTATCGATGAGTAATACTTGCCCCGCATTTCAACCAGCAGGAGGCAATCGATCATTCGCCGCTTGGAACCATCCGATTCCTATGATATCACTCGTGTTAATCGTTTGAGTTGTGACTGTGTTGATCGTAGTAGCTGCGGCATATGCCATGCTACTAAAGACAGTGATACTGGCTAAAAAGATGAACAGTGTTTTTGTAGAGGTTTTCATGGGATGAAAATTAGTACGGTTGATGGTATGATATATATGATCTTTGGGAATTCCAATATTTCCTATGGATTCGGAACCTCTGGGGTTTTGGCTGTATCCGGAGTTTTCGTCGGAACGAACCGATCTTTACAGACTTTCTGTTTTTGGATATCTTGTATTGCATTACAATCCTCTACCTTGTTGCTTTTCATGGCGATTTCAAAGTAGACGATATCCTTGCAGGCTACTTTGGCTCACTCGCTCACCGTATCACAGAGTTTCGGATCCAATTTTTGGGCGGCATCAGCTACGGATTTAGTGAGAGCGTTAGCATTATCCAAACGATTGAGACAGGCGAATTTTTCATCACCAGACAAGGATTCACAGCCGGATTTGGTAATAGATGGATTGGAAGCAATGGGAGGTTTGGTGTTTGGAGAGATTCCTGATTTTGAAAACCAGATTACCAGGAGAAGTATGATAAAAATAGCAATCGCGATGGTGATGTATTTTTGATTGAAGTGAGCGGGAAGTTTTGTAAATACTTTCATAAAATTTGACTTAAGGTGATACATATCGAATTAATCTTTATGGACTACTCTATACGCTTTGCCTATTCTGAAATCGAGGTTGTGCTTTCAGCTGCATTGATAACTTTCGGATCGAGTCTTGTTCTACATTTAGTACGTCTTTGGTTCTCTTGTATCTTATTACAATCTTTTATATCTTTACTTTTTAAGGCAATCCCTAAATATACCGCATCCAAACAAATCTGCTTAATTCACTGTGGAGCCGTTTCGCAAAGTTTTGGATCTCATGCTTCTACAGGGTTTAGTTCTGGTTTTATTCCTTGAATTTCCGGAGTAATTTCTGGAATCGGAGTTTGAGATGAAATAGTTTTGTATCCAAAATACCATACAGCAAAAACAATGACTAGGATTCACATCGAGAATATTGGTAAATATTTTTTCATGATTTTAATATTAGTAACTTTTAACTAGATTTAACCTACTCCTATAGTCAAAGATAAGGGGGTATAATTACATCTATACGGACTTATGATTGGGTGATTTCCGTAATTGGTTATATATTCATCCACCGTTCCAGGCCAAAGAACTATATTTATACTATTATTTCCTCCGTCGATGTATTTAACAGTACCATATATACCAGTTTCTATGAATTGACCGTTTGTATCAGGATATATATTATGTAAGAATTTATGTTTTATATTAGTAATATAAGTTGTCTGTGTCCATGGGCTACCCGTTCGATATTGAATCCAGCGATCCAACCATGTTAAATCAATTCCGATTGGATCATATCCATCATAATCAGTTCCATAGTAACCCAAACTACCATCAGCATTAACGAGATAATAGTTGAACATAGCACCGTCAAAACATGATGGTTCTATTGAACCAAACGCTTTACCTACGTATTTCATAGTCCAAAGAGGAGCTACATACGTACATGCCTGGCTCGTCGCTGGGCTTCCGCCGGTACATCAACTAGGTGATGAAGTAGCTACAGTAAGAGTTTGTGTATTGTTCGGTTGACAGACCCCAGTAGTATACGTCCAAGAGGTACAGGTTGGTGATGTTGCACAATTCGTTCCGCTATATCCATTCGCACAAATATAGGTACAGTTTCCTGGAGTTGCACTGTAGGTCCAAGCTTGGTTAGCACTCGTAGGGGTTCCGATTGTAGCAGTACCGTAGTTTCCTCCGGTAGGGGTTGGGGTGGCACAGGAGTTGATAGCCACCGGTACTGTAGTACAACCATCACCGCTATACCCACCCGTACAATCATAAGTACACGTACCTGGAGTCGCACTGTAGGTCCATGCTTGGTTGGCGCTCGTAGGAGATCCGGTCGTAGTAGTACCAATATTGGCGAAGGTCGGAGTGGTGGCACAGGAATTAGCGATGATTGGAGCATCACCTTTTAAACAACGAGTTGATAATTTAAGAGCTATTGCCGCAGCACTTGCTGGAACTACTGAAGTAGCATCGAAGTTAAAACTATTTGCTGAATAAGCAAGGGTGGTCGAATATGTAGTTGACCAATATAAGCCATTTGTCCCCCGGAGACTATATATTCCATAGGCTCATATTCCAGCCATAGGTAGTTTGAGTGTTGTAGGAAGATTATCCGCAGATCAATAGTTTTGTCATGAGAAAAGACTATAAGCCGACTGCCATTCTGCCTGAGAAGGAATATGATATCCCGTTGCACAAATGGTTGAAGATACCGACGAATAAGTAGTTGAACTTCCAGCAACGGCACAGGCAGCAGGATGGGAACCATCACAAACGTCATACGTAGTCCCTGCTATAAGTGCAGTATTCCATCCAGCAGTAGTTGTTGCACCAGCATTACACATTGCCCAAACTTGTCCGTTACTTAAAGTAACATCATCGGTATCACATCATGGATAACGACTAGCAACCACCGGTGCCGTATAGGTCGTACAATTCGCGCCGCTGTAGTTTGGTTTACAAACATAT
>JAVHRB010000058.1:0-9942 GCA_036171455.1 Patescibacteria group bacterium | reverse complement strand
CTGATAGTAGCTACGTCGGATACTCGAGCAGAATCCCTGGCAGAGGAGGAATATCCCTGTATGGAAATGAATCCAATCGTACCGAGAATAGCAAGTATCGTGATAACAACGATGAGCTCGACGAGGGTGAATCCGTGGAGTATCTTTTGTGCTTGAAATTTTAATTTTTTCATGAGAGAAAAATAGAAAGTAGGAGTAATTAAGAAATGTTATTTTGTTGCATTATAGAGGGTTTGTATTTCTGAATCTGAGAGGGCTCGATTATAGATTCGGACTTCATCGATAAGTCAGTTAAAATATCTACCGTTTTCACTCCATTCTGAACCAATAGAACTTCTTTCCGAAGCAAATTTCATCTTTCCAAAGGATGCCTTAGAAAGTCTTAATTGTCCATTTATATATAATTTGAATCCTATATTGTTAGTAGTCATAGTCAATTGTTGCCAGGAATTGAGAGGGAGTGATGTAGTATCACAATGATATCATTCTGGATTTTTACCATAGGCATAAATACAGACAAAACCATCTGGATTAACCGTCAAATAGTAAGAAAGCCCATGAATGAATATTCATTTCCTATCTGTATCAGACCATGAAGTGCTATTAACCCATGCAGATACTGTGACATGTGTCACATTATCTAATGTTGGAGAACTTGGTATTGTTATATATCATCCACTGAAACTCAGTGATTTTCACAATTTTCCAACCGTCCATGTTGGAAGAGTAGATCAGCTCAGAGTTCCAGTGTTTTCATTCCCACTTCTATCATAAGCTACAGTCCCTACCCCTTCATCAAAACTCCAATACCCTACCAGCCCATCTCCGGCAATCGCTGCCTTCAAAACTACTCCCGTTCCAGAAAACTGCTGGGTTTTATTCATATACATAGTGTAGTCAGTACTGGTTCATACTATGTCTATTCCAGTAAAAGTAGCGTTAAGAAGCTCCTGTACAGGCTGATTCAAATTAGAACCAGTTCCAATAAGGATTCCAATACTATCCCCCTTTGTCATGGGAGTTCTCGTGGCATAGCTGGTAGAAGTAGCAGCATGAGCTTGATACATCCCCGATAAAGGATTAAGCATTGCTGTTACTTTGCTTCCATCTTCAAGAAATGCCATGAGTTGCATTTTTGTTTGAATAGCATTTACTGTGTAAGTAGTAAATATACTGGGATCCAGCGGATCTCTAGAAGTTCCTGCCGAGAGTTTCGCAATATTCGTGACTTGGTCACGAGCAAATCATTGGTAAGCAAAAAGGGTACCGGAAGCAAAAACGGAAATCGGACTCTCGGGCATGGGAAAAGTTCATCCGACTACTTGAAAAAGTGTGAGTCATTTCTGTAAATTTACCAAATTACTAATACGAGAACTATCCCTGGCAGAGGAGGAATATCCCTGTATAGAAATGAATCCAATCGTACCGAGAATAGCAAGTATCGTGATAACAACGATAAGCTCTACGAGGGTGAAACCAAATGTAAACTTTGTTCACTTCAAAAAAAATCAATTCAATCTTAATTTCGAATTTGAATTTTTCATTTCCTAGAAAATTTAGCAAGTAGGTAGCGAAAGTATACCATGAGTCCATTTGAATTCAAAACAAAATCTTGCAATCCACTATCCTGTTGAACTACTATTTCTTTTTCTTTATAAAACAGGTCTTTAAAACCAAGTCCTTGCATTCCACTTCTTCTAGGTCATCGGTAAGTCGAATTTTGTAAACAGTTCATTGTTTCAGGGTAGTACTTGAACCTTTGACTTTTAGATCCTTAATGAGGATTACTGAATCCCCGTTTTCCAGGATATTTCCATTACTGTCTTTAGTGATGGGAGAAAGAGTATCATCCATATGAATATAAATTAAAAAATATGTGATTCAATAATATCAAAAATTTCATTCAGTAAATATATATTTGTAAAAGCCCCACTTGCCAACATGTGTCCTCCACCTCAAAATTTTCTAGCAAGTGGACGCATATCGTATGTTTCATCTTTGGAACGAAATGACATACGATATCCTCATTCGACGGTTTCCTTCAAAAGAATGACGTATTTTGCTTTTACAGATCGGAGATAGTCATTCACAAATTCATTTCCAAGACTGTCGACGGATATGTTTCTTCGTCAGAACATTTCTTGGGTTATAATACCAACGAATCCATCTCATTTTTGAATTGGCTTGAGGTTTGTGAGTACTTCACCATAGAGTCAGACGTAGGCCGGATCAGTACTTTGATATAAGTTACGAATCAAAAAATTATGATCCGCTCATAATTCCATCATTTTTGCAGCAAATCTATATCCCTCAATAGAAGTATTCGCATTTCGGAAACATTCCGTATCATAATATAATCCCAAAAGTAAGTACGTAGCCATATTTCTACTGATAGATTGAAGTCAGGAACCAAATTCGATAAGCCTAGCTACCATCATCGTGGCTGAAGTATTCTCATATCCACAGGTGGACCAACAAACATCACCGTAACACGATGCATGATGATCTACATTAACGATAGGAGTATTCGTAAAAATTTTTGGATTTTGGGTATAAATAGCCCCGAGCATCTCGAAAGAGCCCGTATCACAAATGAAAACCACATCATATTTTTTTTCAGGAACCGTGGTTAAAACGCGTTCTGAAACATTCAAAAAACCATAGAGAGTCGAAAGCGGTTTTTCATTTACAATAACAGCATCCTTGCCTTGGACCCATGCCAAATCCTGAAGTGCCAAAAGACACCCCAGAGCGTCTCCATCCAAATTCGATGCCCCCGTCAATAAAATAGACTGGCTCGAGGTCCACAATTCGAAGATTTTATCAATGATAACTTGATGTTTCATGCCTTTATACTAGAGTGTGACAGAACATAGTAGTAAAAGTCAAACCCCTGTCAATGAAAAAGAAATCAATCGGTCAATATATTGTCCAAGACGTATGGTTTTTGGAAGCGAAAAAACTTGGATACCGTGCCCGGAGTGCCTTTAAACTCCTCGAAATCCAAGAACAATTTGATATCATTAAACCAGGTATGAAAGTGCTTGATATTGCGTCCGCTCCATGAAGCTTTTTACAAGTCATCGCAAAAATCATCGGACTAGAAGGACTCGTCATCGGAGTAGACCTTCAAAAAATCAAATCACTTGGTCGACCGAATGTTAAATTACTCCAAGGTGATATTTTTGACGCTCCGAAAATCTCGACATTCTGCGAATCCATCGGGATAACGCAATTTGATCTCGTTACCTCAGATATAGCGCCGAACACCACGGGAATGAAAGGGGTAGACCAATACCGATCCATCGAGCTCAATATAGAGATTCTAAAATTTGCGGATATTTGGCTCAAAAAATGAGGTAATATCGTACTCAAAGTATTCATCGGTGAGGACATTCAAGAATTGATTACTCCCGTAAAACAACGCTATACCACTCTGAAAAGAATCAAGCCAAAAGCCTGCCGTGAACGGAGTTTCGAAGAGTATTTCGTTTGTATCGGAAAAAAATAAGTTTATCTGACCAACATCTTCCGGGCTCATATTCCACTAAATATAGTATAATCACAAGCTCCAGCATCTGGAAAATTTGTCTCCCATGAGGATATCAAAGACTGATCAGTTCATTCGGAGTTCCGGTATAGGAGAGTTGGTTTCCGGTACATCCGTATAACCCTGGATTCAAATCGTTATTATACAATATCACTCAAAGTCAGAGTCAGAGTCAGAGTCAAAAAAATCCCTCCGGAATTACGGAGGGATTTTTTTAAACGTAGCATTTAAATAATTATTTCGCTGCCAACATCTTATCTACTACCGTTTCAAAGTTTGCTACGGGAGCAGCACCAGAAACTAAATCATATGATTTAGTAGCGTTGTTGATCATCATAGTTGATGGAGTACCATTAACCCCCAAAGCAAGAGCTTCTGTAGTATAGCTCTTGTAGAGAGTTTCTGTCTCTTTGTTATTATAACAAGAATCAAATTTCTTTTGATCTACGCCAACCTCTTTTGCAAGAGATGAAAGTTGATCGAGTGGGAATAAAACCTGAGTTTGATATTCAGATTTGTCCAAAATAGTATTGTAATATTTTGAATATTTATCTGCGCCACCAAGTTTTGCTACACAAAGGGAAGCCCAACCTTTCTGATCAGAACCACCGTGTCGTGCAAGATTCAATGGTTTGAAAATTACATTAATGTCATCTCCGTATTTTTTCTTAAGACTTTCCATAGTTCCGTTCTTCTTTTGCATAATACAGTACGGACACTCGAGGTCAGAATATTCAACGAGGGTAAGCTTTGCTTTTGGATTTCCAACCACGTATGAATCTTTGAAGATTCCAGCATACTGAGTATCAGAAAGAGTCTTGCTTGCAGAAGGTTTTGTAGGATCTGCAGAAGGATTAGCAGATGGAGCTCCACCTTCCAAAGATTTGATTTGATCTTCCAATTTTTGCTTTTGTCCAGCTGCCTGAAGCTTTTGGAGTTTCATATAGAGATCGTAAATATCCTTTCCACCCGCTTGGTCATATTGGATTTCCTTAAGAGCTTCAGCCACTTTTCCAACATCAGACGTTGGTGCTGATGGAATAAATGGAGTAATAGTTCCTCGGGCTAAGTACCAGTTGGAACTGATATTCAAAACCGTACAAATAACGATTAACATCGCTATTATATTCTTATTACATCCACCCTGTGAGCATGAACCCATGGATTCACAGCAAGAAGATGATTCTTTTGAAGGTGAAATTGGATTCATAAGGCTTGTTTTTGTTGTTTTGGCCATAAAAAAAATTATATAAATAAAATACCGACAAAATCGTATCTAAAAATTACTTTTTCGCAAATCGAGTCATCTCATAATATCCTCTTATCCCAATCATCGCAGCATTATCCATACTGTATACTTTTTTAACTGGTGCAAAAAAACGGTAATTTTCATTTTTTGCAAGGTTTTCTAAAGCTCATCTTAAGAAATCATTAGCACTCACCCCTCCAGCCAATATTATAGTAGAGACATTCGTTTTTTTAGCGGCACGATTCAACTTGGTAACAAGCACTTCCACAATAGCATTTTCAAATTCAAAAGCGATTTCTCGGAGATCTGATTCGTTCAGTATATCAGAATTCCGACTTCTTCGTTCTTCGATTTCCCGACGGACCGCGCTTTTGAGTCCAGAAAAAGAAAAATCCAGACTATTGTTTTCGAGCAAAGGCACTGGAAACAAATGACAGTAATCCCCTCGGTATTCACTTGCGTATTTTGCCACGATTGGTCCACCAGGAAACCCGAGTCACATGGATTTTGCCACCTTGTCGAACGCTTCTCACGCGGCGTCATCGCGAGTTTGTCACAAAAGTTCCAACTCGTACAAACTTTTCCAAAGATACAATTCGTTATGACCTCCGGAAACTGTCAATACCACCGCGGGAAAATCGATATCGGAAATTTTCCGTTCCAATAAATTCGCAAAAATATGCCCTTCGATATGGTGGATCCACTGAATGGGTATTTTCAACCCATAGGCCAGAGTTTTTGCTACCGTCTTCCCTACTAACAGCGATGGCAAAAGGCCAGGCTCACTCGTACAATCGATATATCCGATATCGGAAAGAGTAATGTTTTCCAATGCCAAAACTTCTTGCAAAACCTCGAAAATAACGTTCGCATGAAGTCGGGCGGCTACCTCGGGAACTACTCATTGGGTAGCTAAATGCTCAGTAAGTTGTGATCGGGTCACCATCTGTAATAGTTGTTCATTATCCATGACAGCAATCGAAGTATCATCGCACGAGGTTTCAAACGCCAGATGGAGCATTATTTTTCTATAATGAATTTAATATTGTCAATATTGGACGATACCCGGGTCAGCCAAAACGGAGAAAGTCTGATTTTTACGTTCGCGATACTTTTATCGAATTGCAAGACGGAAAGCGCCTGTTCGACGGATTGCCCCGCTATGAGATTTTTCAACCGCTTGGTTTGAGCATTGGCATCATCTTCAAAATTATAAGAAATCGTAGCCGAAAGTTCCGTCGTACCACGGAGCAAGAATTTCGGAGCGTCAGCCCGGTTGAGAATCGTGGTAATTTTGAGGCTTTCCGGAAGGATTTCGTGCAATCGCTCAGTTCCATAAAGTAATCGTTCATTCATTAAGGCTCTAAGGTAACTCAGGGCGGTGTCTTTGTTATAGACGTAGGAAGTTATCGTAATTGATGCTTTTATATGGATTTCCGAACGCCGATCTCCTACCTTTGCCCCATCGAGAATCTCAATTTTCGGTTCACTGTATTTAATGGTTTCCGGCACGTCGAGAACTTCCAGATTCTTTCCTGAAATTGAATTTTTTTGTGCAATTTCTGTCTTTAAATCTTCTAACGCTTGCCGCTTGACCTTATCTGCTATGATTGATTGTGAACGAGTCAATTCATCTGCCGTTATGATTTTCAAGGTGGGATTTTGTCCTCCAGAAAAATCCGTGAGTACTTTGGCATATATCTTGTCCCGGTTGAATTTGAGTCCTGGAATATCGAGTAAGGTTCATTCTTTAATGTTGCCACGTTCACCAATTAATTCTCCAGCCGTATCGTAGCCGTCAGCAATCAGCATAGTTTTGATTTTTCCTATGGATACTTCCTCTCCAGTAATCTGCGTAGGCGGAATCTTTATCCATTCTTGACTCCGGAACAGCAATCCTTCTGGGGTAACAAATCGAGAATTCGGTCGGAAAATTTGTTCCGTATTCATTTCATTGTAAATTTCCACTTCTCATTTCGCTGCTCGGACACTGGCAGTATCGAAAGTGGAAATATTGAATATTTCGTCAATTTGCACCAATTTTTCAATACGCTCAACCGCAATAATTGGACGAGTATCCAACACAGATTCGGCCTCGTTTTCCGAATACAGCAAGTTCTGGGAAACCGTTTTTACCGCAAAATCCGGCGTAATGTACACGTATGTTTTGGAAACGGCGAAATAGAATATGAAAGCCAGAAGCGAAACGGAAAGTATAAGTCCGGAAATTAACAGAATCAAGTTGGTTTCTATTATCCAACCCTGATTGTATTTTAGCGTCTTCGGTTTTTTCTTTTTGGACTGGTATTTCAATTTAGAAACCCCCTTTTTAATTTCATACCACAGGTACTCGAACGAGGTGAAATTGTGTCGTAGGACATGGATTTTTGAATATTCCTGTTCGAATTCTATAGATTCCACTTTTGGATACACACGGATTCCGATACGTTCCGCAATGCGTTTCATTGCTGGGTCAGAACAGACAATCTGGAATTTTTTATTCGGAAAACGATCAACCAGAAGCTTAAGCCCAAAACTACTTTGAAATACCCCCGGTTCTGAAATTTCCAGAGTGATAACTACCTCTTCGAGCGTATCGATGAGTAAAAAAACCTCGACGATATCCCAGCGTGGATCGATGACGATTCGGTCTTTACTCATATCGATAAATAACGTAACGCAATATTCGAGCTATCGGATCCGCCTGATGACGGATAAGTTCCTGTGTAGTTTTCGCGAGCGCATACGCGACTCCATAATTCGGATCCAAATCAATATCCTCAGGAATCAAGGGGTAAGTTTTTATATTTGCATTTCCCAAATGCGCCTCAAATTGTTCTTGGAGCAACTTGAGAAATTCTTCCCGTGCCAAACCTCCAGAAACATATACATTCCGCAAAAGAAAAGAGCTGGAAATCATTCGAAACGCTACTACGATAGCCCGAACGAGTAGTTCGATAAAATCTTTTTGTATTTTTTTCGCTTCTTTGGATTGATTTTCCATATCTCCTTGCATTATATGTTCTATTTCTAGCCGAGAAAGTTTTGGAAATTTGCGAATGAACATACTTTCATACAAGCTCGAACCAATAGGAATTTGAATGGCACCAAGAAGTTCAGAGTAATTTTCGAGGGTAACGCTCGTTAGGGAATATCCAATATCCACAAACCCATTCGGGTCAAAGATATCCAACGATTCCGATTGAGCTTTGGTAAGCGCGATTGGAGTAGGTACGAAAGAAAGTATCTTTTTTTCGATATTCCTAGCGATAGTGGAATAGAGATGGAACGTAGTCGTCGGAATGAATACATTACAAACGGTCAGGCTGATGTTCTTTCCGGTAAATCCCATGGGATTCGAAACCTTTTTCCCATCAATCGTAATGCTCGTGAGGGAGGTAGTAATGAGTTTCATCTGAGATTCATCCTCCATAATTTGTGAGAGGATTTTTGGTTTGGCCTTTTCCAGAGATTTCTGTTCTATCTTTGCGACCATGTTGTCGATTTCCTCCATATCGAGCACTTTTGATTCTCTTTCCCGAACATAATTCATGGAAAAATTATCCGTGACGAGCGCGGGAGATTGGATGGAAAAAATACAATCTGGAACTTCCTGATTTTGATTTTTTTCTATTTTATGAATCGCTTTTTGAAGCGACTCGCTGACGCCTTGGAGATCTGAAATATCGCCACCGAACATATGTTTGCGACTCTGGCGGATTGAAGTATATTCCATAATATTTAATTTCCCTTCTTGCAATTCACACAATAATACCTTGATTCTGGTCGATCCAATATCAATTACAAAAAAACGATCATTTTCGGAGAGTGTCTTGATTTGGAATCCCATGGACTAAATATGCATCAGGGCTTTGAGTTCCGCAATCCGATGTTCTTTTCCGGCTCTTCTGAGCAAATCTTCCGCCTCGTCAATGGAGTGATTTTCAGAAATTAACGCAACAGCAAGATCTTCCATAATCAACGGATCCTCGGGAGCGATATTTAATGCTCGCTTGAGCAGGAATACTCCCCGGTCACCTTTGCCAGTAACGGTATACGCCCATCCTAAGTTCCGGAGGATTTCCGGATTGTTCGGAAACAGAGAATTTGCCTGTTCCAAAAGTCGGATTCCCTCGACAAAATTTCCCTGGGTTACGGAAAGGTAACCGAGCAAGTACATTCCTGTTGCAGAATCGGGATTGAGAGCTCGTGCTACGAGAATCGTCTCATGAGCCTTAGGGTGATCCCCTAGGAACAAGTAAATATCACACAGCTCTTCATAGAGCCGATAATCATCAGTATAATCGAGGAGCAGACGCTCTACGATTTCCTTTGACTCGCGGTATTTCCCTTGAGCCTTGAGGGTTTCGATTTGATCGATATGTTGGACGAGTCCGTCGGTAATTTGCATAGCAGTATCATACAACGATTGAATCGGTTTTCAAATTCAAAAATGAGAAAATGAGATACGTTCGGAATATTAATGTTTTTCTAATTTTTTAGGAATAAGGAATATGGTCGCAGCGTATTGAATTCCAAAAGATTTATCGAATCCACAATCTTCCATTTCGATCGATAGTCCCAGTATCAGCACAGCTCGCTCAAATTCAGAATCCGTAAGGATAACATGATCCGTAACCCATATTAACAGCATTGGCACAAGCGGTACTGCCAGCATTCGGTCCAAAAGCACTGTAGCAAGAAGTTGAAATATTTATCGCTGCCTGCCATGAAGTTAATTGTAATGCGGAAAGAATCCTATTGCCTTTCATGTTTGGATTTGTCCAAGAAGCAGAACGAATGCTCATATTATATGAATTCAAATCCTGAATTTTTACGAAATTAAAATCTTCCACGGAAAAATCTGATTTCAGGAGTTGCAATCGAAAAGTAGAATCAGTATTTCATATTTTTTTTACTAGGACATCATCAATCTTGTAAGTAGTCGCCATATTTGAGATTGGAGTGGTAATCGTTCAGAGTCATCCGTTAATAAGATAATCGTATATTCCTTTCTTCGCCTGGACCAGCAATGTCCACCCTCTCCCATCCGTGGTCATATCACAATAGACCTGAAATGAACTTGTATCTGGATTTATCGTATAGGTTCCATCTCATTTACTCAGTCCAGATTCGAGAATCC
>JAVHRB010000057.1:0-9978 GCA_036171455.1 Patescibacteria group bacterium | reverse complement strand
GATTGTAGGATCTAGGTCATACCCCGTCAGCTTGCTGCGGGGTGATTGATTTTTGAAAAAACCTATATTCATATACTATCTGAGATAAATATATAGATATGTCAAAAAAAACAGTTCCCGAAAGTGTTCCGACATTCGTTCATGTCTCTGAAAAATCGAATGCAGCCACAATTTCCCAGGAAGTTGCCCATTTGCTGATGGATACGGTTCAACGCAATAACCAGATTATGGAAAATGTGAGCTTGGAACTGTCTGCCATTGGAAAAAATATTACAGAAAACCCTGCTGATACTATGGAAGAAGTACGTCGGGTAGCCGATGTACTTTTGGAATATCGAAAATGAAACGATACGCTTATTCAGATGATTCTGGAAATATTAGAAAATCCCATAGATAGAAAAACTCCGACAAAAAATAAATCCATCGAACTCGAAAATTTACTTAATGAACTCGAAAAAAAATTCCATAGTCAAGTACGAGCATTTTCCAGTGCGGTTACCACGAAAAAGAAATATATTCATTGATCTAAATCTCTGAACCGAGAAGAAATACCAGGTGAAATTTTTTTGAAAGAACTCAAACAGATACAGCAGAGTATTATGGAATTACGATTTTCGATGAGAGAATTGGAAAAACAAGCCATGACCGACGGTCTGACTGGCCTGTTAAATCGGATTCATATACAAGAATATATTCATTCCGAAGTCGAACGTTTCGGACGTTATAATCTTGCAGCATCGCTGATATTTCTCGATATTGACCACTTCAAAGAAATCAACGATACCCACGGGCACAATACCGGTGATAAAGTACTCCAAAAATTCAGTAACATCCTCCAGGAAAATATCCGGAATACCGATTTTGCAGGACGTTGGGGCGGAGAGGAATTCATACTCCTTCTCCCGAATACCGATGTGGTACAAGCCCGCATCTTTGCTGAAAAACTCCGCAAAAAAATCGAGGATTCTGATACAGACGATATCATTACCATTACCGCAAGTTTGGGGGTTTCCCAAATTGAAATCGGTGAATCATGGGAAACATGGGTCAAGCGTACCGATGCTGCCATGTACCGAGCAAAGAGTAATGGACGAAACCGAGTAGAAACCGATTATGGCAACACAGAATGATCCATCTCTATAACACCGACAAAAAATTTCGTCAAGCTTCATTGGCATGAAACGTATAATTGTGGAAATCCCATTATCGACTGACAGCACCGATGATTGTTCGAAGGGGTAAATTCATTAATCAACGCCATGATGAATAGAACTCCATTAGTCGAAATGACTGAATGTATCAGTACACTCCTCTGAGATGTAATTCAGCACTTTCACGACGAGGAAAAAATTCTTTTGGATATCTGATATTGAGAAATTGAGGAACAACAAAAGAGTCATACGAAATTAATCGCGGAAGCACTGGAATTAATCCAACATGTAAACAGCGATGAAAATATCCTGTGAAAGTGTTTCCAATTTCTCGCCTATACCGTAATCGCGCAGCATCTGTTGTCCGAAGATCGCAAATTTTTCCCAATCATTTGCCAAACTGGAAAAAAATAAGATTTTGACGAAACGAGATACGGGACCTAGAATGCTTTGGTAAATTTCAAACTCGCATGTTCCCCCCTTTTCTCGTTCCCAACGAAAAAACCCATCTCCGTATCAAGGTTACAACCAAGCAACCAAAAACAGAATATATGGGTACGCTCGATGATGGTACAATCAAAATACGACTCAAAGCCGTGCCAGAAAAAGGTAAAGCAAACGAAGAACTTATACGGTTTCTTGCCAAAGAAATGAACATTGCAAAAGGTCGAATCGAGGTGATTTCCGGGGCGACTGGTACCGTGAAACTTCTTCGTATCGATTAACTTTTCCATGCCATGGATACCAAAAAAATCTCCGCCCGACTCCGATATCTCGACGACCGATTCGACGTGGCTTTTCAAAACCTGAAAAACGATGCCATTTTTACCCAAAAGCGAAACCTGTATTTTTCTGAGGATAAAAAACGTCTCATAGTAAAATGGGAAGCATTAATCAAAGTATTACAAACGATGCGGTGGTTTATTCGTATGAATGGATTCCAACTTTTTCTGTTCCGCAATTCTAACCATTTCATTGTGGAACACTACGCGAGAATACGGTATTACGCGATGATTGGCCAAATCCGCGACCTTTTTGGGAGCCAGGAAGAATTCATGAGAAGCTATCTCGATGACGCTTCACGGGAAGGTTTTTCTACCATGGCCAGGTTCGCATATACGCCAAGGTTTTTTTATTTTCTCAATTATCCACAGGAATTCCTCGGTTTGCTCGAATCGAAAATTGATCCTGAGCTCCGCTGGATGATGCGGGTACCACGGGAACGCACGATTGAATTCAGTGACCGATGGTGACATGACGTGATAAACGTACGGTTCTATTTCCGTAATCGTATTCGGAATTTTCTGCGTTCGATTGCCATAATCTGAGGAAAAATACTTCAAAAAATTTCCTTGCGGGACCAAGACCGATGATATCTTTCAGCAAAAAGCGTACAAGCCTACCTCGTCAACGCCCATCCTGGCGATATCCTACTGACCCGCCGAAACTGGGTTGGTACCAATCTCTCAATTCCTGGTTTTTGGAAACATATGAGTCTGTATATTGGGACGGGAAAATACGTCAAAAACCTCTGCGAAAACCCGGATACCAAGCACTTGCTAGACGATGTACACTATGTAATAGAATCGACCGGAACGGGAGTTCATTTCAGCAATTTTGATGATTTTTCTGGGACTCAAGACTACCTCGGCGTATTCCGTACTACCTTTTCCGAAGGCAAAATCGGGCGGGCGATCCGATCAGCGATTGGATATATGCACAGAGAGTACGACTTCTCGTTCGATTTTTACAGTGATCGGAACCTCGTCTGTTCGGAACTCGTCACCAAGGCGTATTTGCCAGAATCCGACGACGACGAATGACTCCATATCCAACTTGAGAAAATCGGATATAGTCTAACCTATCCACCCAACGCGCTCGCGTTGAAAGCAGATTTTGAAAAGGATAATGCCGACACGGAACTCCAGGCGGTATTTTTTGCCGACGTGCGGTTGCTTACGGGCGAAAGTTTCGTGAATGCTTCGAAATCGCTCCTCGAATCTTGGAAACGGGCGAGGTTCAGTTGGTGGTTAAAATAAGAGTCTTCGCGAAAATTGCATTTCGGGCAATCTGGATTAGACTTGGTTCGAATTATATTTTCTAATAGCTTTTCCCATGGAACAAACGTCAAATACCCATTTCAAACGAAAGAAATTACTTTGATTCACTTTGGTGGAACTCATCGTCGTAATAACTATACTCGCGATACTCGGTACCATCGGGTTCATATCCATACAGGGGTACTCTTCATCGGCACGCGACAGTTCCCGGGTCAGCAATCTCGTAAACCTGCACAAGGGATTGACGATATACCAGGTGGTGTCGGGATTGTACCCCATGCCCGAATCAACGATAACGATTACCGCGTCCGGCAGCATCGTCGGATACCAGGGATTCGCTCGGGACCAAGTGGCAAACGTCGCGAAATTATCAGCAGGAGCCACCAAGGATCCGCTCGATCCGAGCATATACACCACCTATTCCGTCAATGCGGCCCAAGTCCGGATGCAACTCATGGCATTTCTGGAAAACGGCAACGGAATCTCCGCGTTTATCGACGCGATTCCCGGAACGCCGTCGGCATATGCCGGAGCATCGAGCTATTCGATCCGCAGTCCGTTGGACAAGGGCGATTCCGTGGGAATACTTCTCGGTACCGGAACCAATCTCTATCAGTCCGTACAGGAACTCTACGTAGCCAATAGCTTTACCGGGGTAGATATCATGAATTCCACGGGAACGTATACCTTGTATATGAGCAAATCCCAACAGTATTCCGGAACGGGTACCGCGTTGCGCGCGGGAATTACCGGAGGCGGACTCATCGGATATTGGAATTTTGACGAAGGAGCGGGAATGACGACGTACGACAAAAGTGGCAACGGGTACCATGGAACCCTGAGCGGTACGACGCTGCCGGTTTGGACGACGGGAAAAGTCGGAAAAGCTCTGGATTTCGGAGGAAGCGGAGGCATACTGTTCGGAACCAGTCCGAGTACGGAAGCGGATTCCAAAGAACCGGCTTCGCTCACCTTGGGCGTTTGGGTCAAATTCCAATGAGACCCTTCGATACGGATGGTCATGGATACATCGCACGGATCGGGAGGTACTGCGGGTTGGGTAATCCAATACCGATGAGATCTTACTCCCCACAAGATGGATTTTGCCGTGGGAGATACTGCAGGATGGAACGACAGCCAGATAAACATGGACCTCGGGGATGACCAATGGCATTTGCTCAATCTCACGTTCAGCGTCGGAAAAGTCAGTGCGTACGTCGACGGGGTTTTCATACAAAGTACCCAGAGCCAGGGCAATTACCGACCAACCAACGCTCCGCTTGAAATCGGGCACTGGTGGTCACCGACTTTCCAATCTCGAATGTTCATCGGAATCATCGACGAAGTCAGAATCTACAACCGGGCACTGACCCATGCGGAAATACAGACCTTGTACAACGCTACGAAATAGTTCCCGATTTCTTTCGAACGGCATCCGACGGAATATATATTTGATTTTCTCCCGAAATATCCTACCCTACTCCGTCGCTCCCGCGGCGCTATTTTCATAAAAACTCCCCCCATGACCAGTTCCATCTACGCCGACGCCATGACGCTCGCTACTCGAGCGCTCGTCCAAACCCGGCACCTCATTGAAATCGCTCAAAAGCAATCCGCGGAAATCAGCAAATCCGAAAGCGAAATCCTTAATCTCAAGCTCGCGCCGGACATGTATTCCTTTACAAAACAAGTGCAAATCGTTTCCGACAATGCCAAAGGATTGGCTTCCCGGATTTCCGGCGTGGCGGCTCCGAGCATGCCCGATACCGAGGCAACTTTCGCGGAACTCATCGCTCGAATGGACGCTACGCTCGAATTCTTCGCTTCTGTGTCGGTTTCCGACGACGACACGATCAATATGCTCGAAATCGGGTTTCCTTGGCTTCCTGGGAAGGTTATCGCTGGACACGACTACGTAATACTGTATGCTATTCCAAACATCTGCTTCCACGTTTCCATGGCCTATGCCAATCTCCGCGCCGCCGGCATCGCGGTAGGCAAGGCTGACTATCTCGGCAATCTGCCGTTCTACGATAAGGCCTAATTCAAAAAGAGACTTTATTAATTCGATCTAATCCCCCACTGGAACTTCCCATGAAAAAAACCGACACGAAACCCGAATCTGCCATCCGGATCCGGAAACTTCAAAAAACCTACGCGAACGGATTCGTCGCGCTCAAGGGCATCGACCTTGACATTCCGCGGGGCGGTTTTTATGCACTGCTCGGGCCAAACGGCGCGGGAAAATCCACGACCATCAGCATTATAACGGGACTCGTCCATGCGACCGGCGGGACCGTAGAAGTCGGCGGGTTCGACACTGCGACGCACCCCGTCGAGACCAAAATGCAACTCGGGGTCGTTGCTCAGGAATTCAATTTCGGGATTTTCGACAGTTTGCTCGACATCGTACTCAACCAGGCGGGATATTATGGAATTTCCAGAAAAGAAGCGCTGCCGACCGCCGAGAAAAACCTTCGGAAACTCGGACTTTGGGAAAAAAGAAACGATCAGGCTCGGACGCTTTCCGGTGGAATGAAACGCCGACTCATGATTGCTCGGGCGCTCATGCACGAACCGGAAATCCTCATCCTCGACGAACCGACCGCGGGCGTAGATATCGAGCTTCGGCGCGGAATGTGGGATTTTCTCCGTGAACTCAATGCCAGTGGCGTCACTATCGTGCTCACTACCCACTACCTTGAAGAAGCCGAAACGCTCTGTGACCGGGTCGCCATCATCAACCGAGGGGAAATAGTCAAGGAAGGTACAATGAAATCCCTCCTCGCCAACCTCAATCAGGAATCCTACGTCATCGAAACCGTGGAAAAACCGACAGAATCTCACATGAAACAACTGAAATCGCTCCACCCCATCCTCGGCGTCGACGGGAATATCGAAATCACACTCCGAGATACCGAGAGTTTTGACGAAGTCACTGCGAAGCTCCGAAAAGCGGGACTCACTATCCACCGACTCCGCAACAAGGCTAACCGCCTCGAAGAACTCTTTGTCCAACTCACCAAATAAGCATGAAAAAAAACGTAAAATCCCCGGAATCCCGGAAAAATGATGAAATCCGAAGCCGAGTTTGAGCACCGCCGTGAACCGTACCTGTGTATGGTGAATCAGGAGCGGAAAAATCGGCAAGGAGTTCGCGTTTTACCGGAGATTCCATGACCATAGAACAAATCCTTATTGCGATCGCCACCATGGCCCGCAAGGAAACTTCTCGGATATTCCGCATCTGGAGCCAGACGTTATTGCCGCCCGTCATCACGACGGCATTGTATTTCATGGTGTTTGGAACGTTTCTCGCGAGCAAAATCGGGGAAATCCAAGGCGTGCGGTACGCGGTGTTCATTATCCCAGGCCTTATCATGCTTGGGGTCATCACCAACGCGTTCAGCAACGTGGCTTCCGTCACTTACATGGCCAAATTCCAGCGCAACATCGAAGAAGTGCTCGTCGCGCCGATTCCGGCCTGGGCCGTGACGCTCGGGTTCGCTTCGGGCGGGGTGATCCGCGGGCTCATAATCGCGCTCATCATTTTCGTGACGACCATATTTTTCGTGGATATTCCGGTCTCGCATCCGTTCATTGCCGTCGCGGCGATTTTCCTGACGACGCTCATGTTCTCGTTTATGGGCCTCGTGAACGGTTTGTATGCGAAGAATTTCGACGGGGTTTCCATCGTTCCGACATTCGTACTCACTCCGCTCACCTACCTCGGGGGTGTATTCTATTCTGCGGATTCGTTCACCGGTATTTGGCGCACCATCAGCCGGCTTAATCCGATTTATCATATCGTGGACCTATTCCGGTATGGGTTCATCGGTCATGAGAGCGGAAACGTGTGGGTCGGTTTTTCGGTATTATTCGTTGGGATTGCGGTTTTTTGGATTTGGGGGTATCGGATTATCCGGAATGGTCGGGATTTGATTGGATAACTGGATAAGCCCATTCTAAAAAAATGGGGACAGCGGAACTAACTCAGTAGTTTGAAAAAATCAATATGTCAATAAAAGGATTGTTCTGAGCAGTATTTTTCTGCGTTTCGTTTCTTATATGCCTTTTTTCTTGGATTCTTTTTCGAGAATCCCATGTTAGCGAAAAAGTTCTGCGAGAATATCGTGAATTACCGGAAAAATGCGGCTCAAGTAAACTGAGATATACATGCAATGCTTTGATAGAAAACATGTCAGCCACGGATTCCGAAAAATTTTGGTTAAAAAGACACGATTCGGATTTCATAGTTCCATTCATGATTTTCTTCGGATTGATAGAAATCGTTAATGCAATAACAAAGGAAAAAAAGCACTCTCAGACAGATTTCAATAAAAATTGAAAAATACCAGATATGTCAAGGGGGGCATATATAAAAAAGGAGACTGAGTTGCAAATTCTTAGACAGAAAGAATTGGGGAAAGATACTCCTCAGAAAGACGAGAAACAAATAATGGATTTTAAAAATGAAGAAGCTGTCACTTTCGATTGAAGCGAAGTACCTTTTGAATACAAAAAACGAGATGTTCTTTAACGAAAGAATCCACGGAGAACAACGTATAATTAACCAAATTTGGTTCTCGGTTAAGGTTACAGATTCGGATAGGTATATATGCTCAAGAGCCCGTTCAAGATCTCAACAAAAAGGGAGTCACTGATGACTCCCTTTTGACAAGAAAAACGAACTGGAGGAGGATAAGAGATTCGAACTCTTGAGGCGATTGCTCGCCTGCACCCTTTCCAAGGGTGTGCACTCGGCCACTATGCGAATCCTCCATGCGCGGGGGAAGTTATACCAAAAGACACACGATATTCAAGTTTTTCGAAAATTTTCACGAAAAAATGAAAAAACTCGCATCATAATTTTGTTTTTGGCTCTCTTGTGTATACTACGGACATGCAAGATACTCTTCGCGCACTGGTTCAGGATTTTTTCACGAAAATGACGATTTCGTATGAAATGGTCAGTTTTGAGTGCCAAGATGAAGGAGCTCATATCTATGAAGCCAAAATCCAAACTCCCGACTCTAAAATCCTCATCGGGGTCCATGGTCAGACTCTCGACCATATCAAGCATCTGCTCTCACGAATGGGCGAGAAAATCACTGGAAACCACTGTACTATCCACGTGGAAATAAACGACTATCTCAAAAATAAAGACGAGCGACTTTTCCGGTATATCGATGCAAAAATCGCAGAAGCCCAAGGAACCAAAAAATCTATCGTTCTCAATCAGCTCACGAGCTACGAACGCAAAAAAGCTCATGACTATATTAGTTCAAAAAACCTTTCCGGAATCTCCGCCCAAAGCGAGGGAGAAGGTGGAGAACGCAGACTCCATATCAACTACGACTCAAAAATTATTACTTTCGACATCTCCGAAGACGGAATCGGAATCTAACTATGAAAAAAAATTATCAACGCATACTTGCTGGACTCGTTATAGTCCTCACCTTGGGAGCTTTTTATGGCTTCTTTCTCTTGGCAACGGGAGAAAATTACATCACTCATATCCGGGAACGACGTTCTCTCGTGGATCACCCAGAATTCATCCCTACTGCCGAAACCGTACGGATCGGAAGCGTTGGAATGGAAACTATGGTGGCTGACCTCTATTGGCTGAGTGCCATCCAGTACATCGGATCTAATGCTGTGGCTGCCGACTACAAGAAATATCTCGGAACCATGCTCAATCTCGTGACGGATTTATCCCCTCACTTCACGTATCCATATCAGATTGGAATGCTCCTGATACCCGACATCAACCAGCGCTATGAGCGGCTCACGAGTGAAGAAGAAAAATTCCATATCAACGAAGCAATCGAGCTTTGAAAAAAAGGCATAAAAAACAATTGCGACGGGTTGAAAATTGAGAAAATAGGAAAAATCTATGATCTCAATACTCTCTATTCTAGTAGCGAACTCATGGAGCCCTGCAACGATTATATGATTCCGTACTATCTCGGGTATGTTTCCTATTGGAATAACAACGACCCAGTGTCCGCATCGCTCTGGTTCCGAGTTGCCGGAATGCATAAAGATGCTCCGAAATGAGGACGAATTATGAGCGCCATCATGCAAGGAAAAACCGGAGACCGGGAAAAAGCTATAATTATGTTCCTCTCGCTCGCAGAAACTATGGATCCAAATCCAGAAAGCATCTGTAGTAAAATAACGTCCGAACTGCGAGATGTTCTCACTACCGCGTTTGCCAAAGGTACCCAACTCACCCCACAGTTCCTCCAAAAAATCGAAGAAATACGAGCGAACGCCAAAAAATCTCTCGGGGAAAAACAAGAAGAAATCGATAAAACCGATGTTTCCAGCTACTGCTCCAGCTACTTTGACAAATCAGTCAGGGAAATGAATCTCAAATACCTCCAAGATGCTGACGAGCGATTTTTTGCCGATGTAAAAGACCACGCAATAAATGCAAAAGAACTATTCGACAAAAAATATATTCCCTACCTCCCCCGCGATTATCAGAAACAAAGTGAAGAATTCGAGGTTATCTACTTTTATAACCGAAAAATCAAGAATTGGGATTTTGAGATGGGGAAATATTAGAAATAGAAAAATCCGCTGTCAAACCAGTGGATTTTTCTATAGATATAGAGAATATTTGGATTCATTTTAAAACTCAGTCTTTACTTCGAAAAGGAGTGGAAATTGAAATTTCAATTTAGAACCCAAGTATTATTACAGTTACTATAAACTTGCAAACATAGCTTAACTTAGTATAGATACTTGTATCTCTAACA